>DAINQP010000149.1:0-15491 GCA_036742665.1 Vicinamibacterales bacterium
CGTGCGGATGGCCCACGAGTATCGGTCCGCGAACGAACTTTGTGTGAAGCCGTGGTCAGCTTTGGCGCGCGCAAGCATTCACTCGCGCGCGCGTCTGCCGATAACTCGTGTAGAGCGTCGGGCGGCCCTCCGTTCCTCGTGGAGCCTGTGACCTCCCGCGATTTCTGAGGCGCCCGACGCTCGCTTTCCCACCAACTACTAACCACCCACCACTAACCACTAACCACCAACCAGGCACTAACCGTTACTGCACGAGACGTCCGTTCTATTGGACGCTCACCACCCCAATCACTGGCGTCATGCGGAAGCGGCCGTTGCCCGACTCGACCACTGACTTGTCGCCATCGAAATCGATGAGCATCGTCAACGTGCCACCCTCGCCGACGTCGAACGGGCGATTGAGCTTCACTTCACCGGACGGGATTTCAAGGTTCGCGCTGCGGCCGGCCGGCGGCGCAATGGCGTTCGAACACGCGGGGCCCTGAGAGGCGTTGTCGAAATACAGCGTCGCGCTCGAGACGACGAGCCGCACCATCGTGTAATGACCTTGCGGCAACGGTCCCACGCCGAGCAGGTCCTGGCGATCGACAAGCTTCTTCAGATCGCACGTCCTCGCCGTTGCGGTGGTATCGCCAAACGGCAACTTCGTGAATCCGCCTTCCCCATCCCGATGCGCGGTCACTTCCGAGAACGTGACGAGCAGCGCCTTCGCGTCGCTGTAGGGACTGTCCTTGATCATCAGACTCAACCTGCCACTTCCCGATGGCGACGTCATCGAATCACCGCCACAGGCGGTAAAGCCGGCGGCAGCAAGAACGGCCAGAACGGCAATAATGCGCATGTCTCTGCACTCTCCTGAGGAGAATGGCTACGCAAGGCCGAGACCATCTGTGCCCGGGTGTGCAAGCGCTTCCGGCTCAGCGGGTTGAGCCGGACGAACCCTGTCGCCGGGCTACACGTGTGTGGCTCGGACGCGTAAATTGTTCCAAGGCTACGTCGTTAAAGCGGTCGCGCAGTGCTCGCGGGTTCGACCGTGGTGCGATACCACTCGACGGTGTTCTTGAGACCCTGTTCGAACGTGACGAGCGGCTTGTATCCGAGCAGCCGGGCGGCTTTGCCGATATCAGCCTGCGAATCTCGCACGTCTCCCGCACGGGGTTTGTCGTAGATCGGTTCGACGTTGGCACCGATCAGACTGCGGAGTGTCGTGAACAACTGATTCAGTGACACGCGCCCGTTGGTCGCGACGTTGATCACTTCCCCTGACGCGTCTTTCGCCTGACACGCCCGCAGCACGCCGTCCACGACGTTGGCGACGTATGTGAAATCGCGCGTCTGCTCGCCGTCGCCGTAAATCTTGGGCCGCTGATTCTCGGAGAGCGCCTTGATGAAGAGCGAGATCACACCGGAGTACGGCGAGGACGGATCCTGCCGCGGGCCAAACACGTTGAAGTAGCGGATGGTCACCGTCTCGAGGCCGTAGAGCCTGGTGAATATCTGGGCATACTGCTCGGCCACGAGCTTCTGTAGCGCATATGGCGACAACGGCGCCGTCGGCATCGTCTCGACCTTGGGCATCGTCGCCGAGTTGCCGTACGCTGATGACGAGCCGGCATACACGACACGCTTCACGCCAGCGTCGCGTGCGGCGACCAGCAGGTTGAGCGATGCGTCGATATTGGCGCGGTTCGAGGTGATCGGATCTTCGACCGACCGCGGCACCGACGGAATCGCGGCCTGATGCAGCACGTAATCGACGCCGCGTACGGCGCGCGTGGCGACGGCGAGGTCAGCGAGATCGCCCTCGATGAATTCCACACCCGGTACATGCGCCAGGTTGGCGCGCTTGCCAGTGATCAGGCTGTCCACGACGCGCACCGTCTCGCCGCGACGTGCCAATTCTTCACACAGATGCGATCCGATGAAACCGGCGCCTCCGGTCACTAGGTATTGAGCCATCTAACTCGATCTCGGTTCAGCGGGGAGCTTTCGACAGACTAATCAGATTGGCGAATTGGCGGTAGGCGCCAGGGACACCCGCTGGCAGCTGCCGGAACCAGGAGTATGCGGTGTAAATGTAACGGCCTTTGCCGACCTCGGCATAGAGCTCCCCACCCCGCTGTGGCGGCTCACCTGCATCAGCCGATTCGAGCAGAGGCGTATATCGTTTGTCAAAGTCGGCAAATGCGTACAGATTGCGCTCCTGGACCCAGCCGCTGAAGTCGTCGCCGGTGATTCGGTTGGGAAAAGTGAACACCGGATTTCCGGGCGCGAGAATTTTCACCGCAGCGGTTTCGTCGGTGACGCGGGGATTGCCCTTCTGCGACACGACATACGGCGCCATATTTCGCTCGACATACTCACCCTGCTGATACTGGACGATGAGCGTGCCGCCGCGCTCGACGTATTGCAGCAATCGGGCGTTGTTGGCGACAAAGTCGGGACGTGTCTCTGACGCGCGTATCCCGACGACGATGGTGTCGAACTGCGAAAGGTCCCCAGTCGCCAACATGTCCGCGTCAACCATGCTGACATCGACGCCCATCCGACGAATCGCATCCGGGACCTCATCACCGCCGCCCATCACATAACCGACCTTCACTGGCGCAACCTTCAGGTCCACCACCTGCGCCGCCGCGTGAGCGGGCCAATAGAGCCGATGGGTTTGGATGTGGGGATACGAGATTACCTGCACGTCTCGCGAAAACATCGCGTCCCCGACCCGCGCCTCTGCATCGATGTCGAAGCGACCCGCACGTCGATTGGCAGGTGCGGTCAGGGTGAACGCTGCCGAGGTCTGCTCGTCCGCGCTCCGCAGTGTGAACGTCGCCTCCTGCGGTGACACCGACCACCCGGCGGGTATTCGCAGTCGCAGCGTTCCGTTGACTGGCGCCGGTGATCCGCTCGTCACCCTCGCGACCACCCGCTGCGTGCGCGGCGCGTTGCCCAGCGGCACGATGAGCAGATTGGTATCGAGCCCAATCGTCACTCGGGGCACGACGTTCACGGGACGACGCAACTCGCCGCGGATCGGGTCCGCGAAGCGGTACTGAACAGGCCGCGACACGACTACATTCACGTCGCCCACTTTCAACGCGACCTCGCCAATCAACAACGAGGGTGCGAACGGAGCGCCTTT
The DNA here is from genome assembly GCA_036742665.1 of Vicinamibacterales bacterium. Classification (GTDB taxonomy): domain Bacteria; phylum Acidobacteriota; class Vicinamibacteria; order Vicinamibacterales; family UBA2999; genus Gp6-AA40. Next base: position 3,140 of record DAINQP010000149.1, read on the forward strand.
TGCTGATCCCGGAGGCCAGCGATAACTGTCGCCCACACGCGGCAGTTCTAGGAAATATGGCTGCGTGTTCGGCGCCCTTGCCGGGACGTTCACTTCGAATCGCGCCGAACCATTTGGCACCTCGCGTCGCCCACGTCCACCCTGCACGTCGCGATCGGCGGCTTGTGTGACGGTCCAGGTTTCAGGCGCCTTGACCGTCATCGCCCCGACCGAGGCCAGGGATGGCTGCGCGAGGAACACGCGAACGTTCACACCGACACGGCCGCTGGCGACGACAGTCTCTGTGTCAGCAAGTGGATCGACGACGACACCGGCGGCGCGAATAATCGCGTCGGTGAAATCCTGCTCTTTGAGCGCCAGCAACAAGTCTGCATCGGCGCGCGCGGGCGCCTGAATATCGATCGATGAGAGGGCCTGCCGTGCGGCACGCGTGGCTTTGATACCCTCGCCCAACGCTGTCGTGATACGAGACGGCTCGAGCGGTTGATAGTCCCGTAGCGCCGTCTTCGCGGCCGCGTCCATCGCGGCCAGTTCCGTTCGGAGCGTGCCATCCGGAAGGCCGGAGAGCTTCGCGAGTCCCGCGATGCTGACGTCGAGCCCCTCGAAGATCGACTGCTCCGGGTTCGGCACCGTGACGACTGCTTCGAGTGCGCGCAGGCCTGATGCCAGCGGTCCGAGCGTTTCGATGGTCCCCTGATTTTGCGACTTGTGCTGACTGCGTCCCTCGAAAGCGATCTCGGCATACGTTCGACCAAGTGCAGGATCGAAGGTGCCGGTCTGCACCTGAATCGTCGCCGGTGCCTCCTCGAGCGGCCGGCTATACAGCTTGCGCGTCTGCCACGGATGCAGGCCTTCCTCAAGCTGTTCGGGGAATTCATTCGGGTCAGCCGCAGCTTTGAATGCGAGCGGGGTCAGATACCCGGCAAGCTGATGATGACCATGTCCGTCGGCCGATGTTCCGCCCCACCGCGAATAGATCACCAGCGGCCGGAACGTGCGAATCACCCGCACCATGTCGCCGAGGACCTCGCGCTCATTCCAGCGCATGGCGGCTTCGTCCCGGCGCTTCGAGAAGCCAAAGTCGAATGTACGGGTGAAGAACTGCTCGCCGCCGTCCAGCCGGCGAGCTTGCAGCAACTCCTCGGTGCGGATGACGCCAAGCGCGTCGAACAACTCGTCGCCAATGATGTTCTGCCCACCCTCGCCGCGATTGAGCGATAGGTACGCGACGCGCGCATGATCGCCGCGAGCCGCGCGGGCGAGAAACGCCGAGTCTTCATCGTCGGGATGCGCGCCGGTGTGCAGCACGCTGGCCGTCGTCTGCAGACGCTGCAGCAACTGCACGAGACCGGCCGCACCGGTGTCGTAGACGGGACGCACCTGCGCGTCGGCTCGTACGAGCAGAATCGCTGTACATCCGATGAGCGCGGCGAGGGATCGGATCATGCTCGAGCGGCAGGCTACTTCGGAAACGCCCCGCGCGGCAGCCCGGGGATCAGCTTGAGTGCGTTCTCGAAGTAGACCTTGCGCAGCACCGGATCGGGAAGCGACAGGCCATTGAGTTTCCAGAACGCGTGATAGTCGCGGTAGTAGTCGAAGTATTCGTCCGCGGTTTCGAAGGTCCGCCAGAAATACGGGTATTCCTCTGGTGCAAACGAGTCTTTCCCGAACATGACGCGATCCTGGTACTTCACGAAAAAGTCGTGGGCGAATCGCGGCTGGCGGCCGAGCTCGTAGAGAATCGCTCCAGTCTCGGCGTAGAGATTCGGCATCTGGTCGAACATCTTCGCGAGGCGACCGAGGTCGTTGGCGTGCCAGCCGAAGTGCGCGGCGACGAATTTCGTCTTCGGATGCTTCTTGAAGAGACGGTCGCGCTCGGCCATCAGCTCTTCGAACGGCGGGCAGCGATCGGCCGGACAGCGCCGATTCGGAAACAGCGCCATCTCGAGATACCGCTCGTTCGAGTAGTCGAACGCATTCCAGAACGGCGCCGGATCACCGATGTGCAGCATGACCGCGATGTTGAGACGCGCGGCAGCGGTCCAGATCGGATCGAGTTCAGGATCGTCGAGCTTCAGACGGCTGCCGTCTGCCTTGCGAGCGGTCAGCCCGAAGTCCTTCATGATCTCGCCGAGCCCGACGGCGCCCGCCTTCACGTCAGCCTCGAGTTGTTCCGCCGCCATTTTTCCGAAGCCCGGCCCGACGTCGCGGAAATCGATGTTGGCGAAGACGGCAAAGCGGTCCTTGTGCTTTGACGCGCCCAGCACGTCGAGGTCCTGACGCATCTGCTCACGAGAAATGCGTCCGGGATTGCCGGTCACGACCATGAGCCGAAGGTTCAACGGATCCATAGCGCTGACCACACGTTCGACCGCGTCGGGAGAGGTCAGAGGCGGCGGATGGCCGTGAAAGTCGACGACCGGAAACTTGGCGCGCGGGACGAGATGCTCAGGAACGACGAGTGTCGATGTGGGTTTGTATTCGCGGATGTTGGGGAGCGGTGCGTCAGGCGGACGATCGCCTCTGCCCTGCCGGCCGCCCTGCGCAATGCCGACGGTCACCACTGCGCCCAGGAACACCGCGGTGATGAGGGCTGCCCTCCGGCTCATGAAGGCATTGTACTGAAAGTGTCGCAGTTGGCCGGTAAGCCGAATTCTGTAAGCTGTCGCAGAGCGACAGCCGGCGACCATTCCTCTAGGCCGGCGATTGCTCGCCGGCTCGAGCGACCTACCCGGTGACGTTCGCCTTCGCCGAAGCGAAAGCGGCTCGGACGGGCCGCCCGATCACGCCACCCTATTTGGCCTTGCTCCGTGCGGGGTTTTGCCTGCCACCGACGTTACCGCCGGCGCGGTGCGCTCTTACCGCACCTTTTCACCCTTGCTTCGTCGCGCCCGAGACGCGACGGTGAGCGGTGTATTTTCTGTGCCACTGTCCGTCAAGTCACCCTGCCCGGGCGTTACCCGGCGCACTGCCCTTCGGAGTTCGGACTTTCCTTCCGCCTCCGCCCTTCAGGCTTCCGGCGGGACAGGCCCGCCGCAGACCCGGGTGCGAAAGCGCACGGTCGTCTGGCCAACTGCGACTCTTCGATTGTACGCGCGTTAGCCGTCAACTTCCTGCTTGATGCCGTACTGTTCGAGCTTTTTATAGAGATTGCTGCGGGGTGTGTCGATGATCTCCGCCGTTTTCGAGATGTTCCAGTTGTTCTCGCGCAGTTTCTGGACGAGATACGCACGCTCGGCGGCGTCCTTGAACTCGCGAAGCGTGCCGGCGCCGGCCGGCTGGCCATCAGTCTTCGGCATCGTATTCGTGAGAGCACTTTCCGGAGTGGCTGTTCCCGCGACGGGATTGGGTGTCCGCGCCCCAGACGAGTCCGCATTGCGAATGTCGGCCGGCAGATCCTCGACGCGGACCGAATCGCCTGGCGTCATGATCATCAGCCGCTCGACGGTGTTGCGCAACTCGCGAATGTTGCCGCGCCAGCGGTAGCGCGATAGCGCGTCCATCGCCGTCGGCTCGAACCGTTTCGGCTTGAGGTTGTGCTCCTCGGCCGTGCGCTTTGCGAAGTGCTGCACCAGCCGTGGAATGTCCTCGCGACGATCGCGCAGCGGCGGCACGACGATCGGGATCACGTTGAGCCGGAAGTAGAGATCCTCGCGGAACTCGCCGCGCTCGATCGCCTCCTCGAGTTTCTTGTTGGTCGCGGCGATGACGCGCACGTCTACTTTGATCGTCCGCGCCGATCCGAGCCGTTCGACCTCCTGCTCCTGCAGGACACGCAGCACCTTGGCCTGCGTCTTCTGGCTCATGTCGCCGACTTCGTCCAGGAAGATCGTGCCGCGGTCGGCCTGCTCGAACTTGCCGACCTGTTTCTCGGTCGCGCCGGTGAACGACCCCTTTTCGTGGCCGAACAGCTCCGACTCGATCAGCTCCTCGGGAATCGCGGCGCAGTTCACCTGCACGAAACGCTGTCCCGCACGCGGGCTGTTGCGGTGAATCGTTCGCGCGACCAACTCTTTGCCGACGCCGCTCTCGCCGAGCAGCAGCACGGTCGCGTTGGTCGGTGACGCTCGTTGCACCGATTCGAGCACACCGCGCAGCGCCGGACTCTGACCGACGATCTCGTACCGCGACTCCATCGCCACTTTGAGATCGCGGTTCTCCGCTGACAGCTCCGACTGTTTGAGCACGTTGCGCAAGGTGACGATCACACGCTCGGTGCTCAGCGGCTTTTCGAAATAGTCTACGGCGCCGGACTTGATGGCTTCGACCGTCGTCGCCGTGGAGCCGTGGCCGGAGATCATGATCACGGGCAGGCTCTCGTCGAGGGCATGGAGCTTGCGAAGGACCTCCATGCCGTCCATGCCGGGCATCTTGATGTCGAGGAGTACGGCATCGGGGCGTTCGCGCTGTACCGTGGCCAGACCGTCCTGGCCGCTGACTGCGCCGACGAACTGATAACCCTCGTACTCGAGGATCATCTTGAGCGAGTCACGTATAGCGGACTCGTCGTCAATGACGAGGATGCGAGGTTTACTCAACTTTGACGGTGTGCAGCTCGCGGCGCGTGATCTCGGGCTTGTAGAGATACAACGCGAGCACTTCGCCGGATCGCGCATGTGCAGTCAGGCGACGGTAATCCTCGATGGATCGCACGGGCTGCCGGTTGATCTCGAGCAACACGTGTCCGCGCTCGATGTCTGCATCGAACGCCGCGCTCAACGGGTCCACGCGCGACACGATGACGCCCTCGAGGCCTTTGGGGAGATTGAAACGCTGAGCGAAGTCAGGATCGATCTCGCGCACCGAGAGGCCCAGCGCCGGCCCGGGATTGCTGGACGGCCGTGTCTCGTCACGAGGGGGCTGCCGCTCGCGTAGCGGACGCTCGGCCAATTTCACCGGCACGTTGAGCGAGCGCCCGTCTCTCATCACGTGCAGCGTGGCCAACGTGCCCGGCTGCCGTGACGAGATGTTCTGAATGAGCTCGTCGTTACGCAGGACTGGCTTGCCCTCAACGGCCACAATCACATCGTACGGGCGCAATCCCGCCCGAGCGCCCGGCGACCCGGTCGTGACGTCCTGCACCAGCGCGCCACCCGCCGATTTCAATCCAAGTGACTTCTGCAGATCTGCGTCGACATCCCGCAGCGCCACGCCGATGTAGCCGCGCGAGACGCGACCCTTGTCACGGAGTTGCGGCAGGATGGCGCTCGCCTGATTGATGGGAACCGCGAAGCCAATATTGGACGCGCGAGAGCTGATCGCCGCGTTGATGCCAATCACTTCGCCGCGGGCGTTGATCAGCGGACCGCCGCTGTTGCCGAAGTTGATGGCGGCGTCGGTCTGGATATATCGATCGAGCGAGGAGTCGAACAGCTTCCGCCCGATAAAGCTCACGACACCCACCGTCACCGTGTGTTCGTAGGCCAGCGGATTGCCGATCGCCAAAACCCATTCACCCACTCGTAGCGCGTCAGAGTCGCCAAGCGGCGCATGCGGCAGCGGCTTCGACGACGTCACCTTGATGAGCGCGACGTCGGTGTCCGGATCGGAGCCGATCCGTTCTGCGTGCAGCGTACGGCCATCGGCCAGGCGAACGTTGATTCGATCGGCCGTCTCGATGACGTGGTGGTTAGTGAGGATCAATCCGGTCTCGTCGATGATGAAACCCGTTCCTGCGCCACGGCGTGGTCCTTCGCGCTCGCGGTCGGATGGACGGCCAAACCCATCTGGGCTGTCGGGCAGCAGCATGTCCAGCCGGCGCCGGGCCCGCGATCCGTCGCGCGTCGTTGCATCGATATTGACGACCGCAGGGTTGAGCTGTGCGGCGATATCGGCAAACGAATTGGTCATCGCACCGGTCGTCGCGGCCGCCGTCGTCCGCAACGTCGCCCGTGTGGACGGCGGCGCGGATTGCGCCGGCGCGGGCATCGTCGAGCCAGCCACGATGAGACCGACCAGGAAGGACACCGTCGCGACCAGGCAAATGGTCACGAGCAGGAATCGCCGAGGCATTGCGACCATTATAGGCCTCTGCGATCAGGAATCAGGAATCAGGACCAGGTATGAGGGCCAACAAATCAGCTTCGCCGAGCAGCGGCACTCCGAGCGCCTTGGCTTTGTCCGCCTTGCTGCCCGCCTCGTCGCCTGCAAAAACGGCGGTCGTTTTCTTGCTGACCGAGCCGGCAACCTTTGCGCCGAGCCGTTCAAGTGCAGCTGTAGCCTCCTCGCGGGACATCGATGACAGCGTGCCGGTGATGACGTAGGTCTTGCCCGCCAGTGGTTTCGGGCCTGCGTCGCCGGCGCGCTCCGATTCGGGTACTTCCATGCGGAGCCCCTCGTCGCGAAGCCTGCCGAGCAATGCCTGATTCCTCGGCTCGTCCAGCCAGCTTCGCAGCGACTCGGCCAAGACCGGACCGATTTCGTGCGTGGACTGGAGCTGGTCCAGGGACGCAGAGACGAGAGCCTCGACTGACCCGAACGCTCTGGCCACGACTTGCGCGCCGCGTTCACCGATGTGGCGAATGCCGAGCCCGTACAGTAGCCGCCACAGGTCGTTGGTCTTACTGCGCTCGATTTCCGAGATGACTTTCGCCGCGTTCTTCTCGCCGACCCGGCGCTCGATGCTCTTGCCGTCGCTGCGAACGGAGGTGCTCGTGAGATTGGCAATCTGGTCGGCGGTCAGGCGATAGACGTCGGCGTAGTCGTGAACGAGGCCACTCTGGATGAGCTGCGTGATCAGCGATTCGCCGAGACCTTCGATGTTCATCGCGCCGCGGCCGGCGAAATGCTCGAGTCCGCGCTGCAATCGCGCGGGACAGGAGACGTTCTCGCAACGCCACACTGCCTCTTCTTCCTCGCGATGCAGATGGCTGCCGCATTCGGGACATGTCGTGGGCATGGCCCACGGCTGCGAGTCGGCGGACCGCTTGCTGAGCACCGGCCCCACCACGCGCGGGATGACGTCACCGGCCTTCTCGACGATGACCCAGTCGCCGGCGCGGATGTCCTTACGTGCGAGGTCGTCGGCGTTGTGGAGCGTCGCCATGGAGACCGTCGTGCCGCCGACGAATATTGGCTCGAGTACGGCGAAGGGAGTCACCGCTCCCGTGCGTCCGACGTTGACGGCGATCTCCTTGAGGAGAGTGGTCTTCTGTTCCGCCGGGAATTTGAACGCGACAGCCCATCGTGGAAACTTGCTCGTCGTCCCGAGCCGGCGCCGGCCCTCGAGGGCATCCACCTTGACGACGACACCGTCGGTGTCGAAGCCGAGGGTCCGCCGCTTCTCGGCCCATTCCGCGCAGAAGACCACGAGCGAATCGATGCCCGAGCAGCGCGTCCAGTGCGATTCGACCGGAAGCCCCCAGGCTTTCAGCCGCTCGAGCGTTTCGGCGTGCGATTCGATCCTTAAAGGCGCGTCTTTAGATGCGCCTGGAACAAGCTGATATGTGAAGGCGCCAAGTCCCCGTCTGGAAACGAGCGAAGGGTCGAGATTCCTTAGCGCGCCGGCCGCGGCGTTGCGCGGGTTCGCGAACAACAGATCTCCCGCCTCGGCGCGCTCCTTGTTCATCTTCTCGAACGCCACGCGCGGGAGATACACCTCGCCTCGCACCTCGATGCGTCCCGGCACGGAGTCTCGAAGACGCAGCGGGATCGCGCGGATCGTCCGGACGTTGCGCGTCACGTCCTCGCCCGTCGTCCCGTCGCCGCGCGTCGCGGCGCGCACCAGACCACCGTCCTCGTAGGTCAGCGCGATGCTCAACCCGTCAATCTTGAGCTCGGCCACGTAGTCGATCGCATTCGGCGTCGCGCCTGACTCGGTGAGGCCTCTCCGCACGCGCTCGTCGAACGCCCTGAGCTCGTCCTCGTTGTAGGCGTTGTCCAGACTCAGCATCGGCTCGGCGTGCCGAATGCTCTCGAAGCCCTCGCTCACGCGGCCGCTGACGCGCTGCGTCGGTGAATCGGGCGTCACCAGCGTGGGATGCTCCTGCTCGAGTTGCAGGAGTTCGCGCATCAGATTGTCGAACTCCGCGTCGCTGATCTCCGGCTGGTTGGCGATGTAGTAGAGCTCTTCGTGGTGGCGAATGAGACGCCTGAGCTCGGTAATGCGTGAATACGGATCCATCTAATCAAAATGCAAAAGTCAAAATGCAAATCGTGCTTTTGCATTCTGCATTTTGAATCTTGAATGACTAGCGATCACGCGAGATGACGTAGTCGGGCAAGTACATCAACGCATCTCGCGCTTCCGAGGGAGGGAACGCGTAGAGCGCCTTCTTCGCGAATTCGACGTACTCGGTGGCCTTCCAGCGCGCGTAGTCGATCGATCGCGACTGCGTCAGCAGGGTGCGGATGTCCCGCCATTCCTCGAGCGTGATGTCGCGTGACTCGACGACCTTGCGCAGCAGCGCATTGGCGCGGGCATCGCCCTTCTCGCGCAGATGGATCACCGGCAGTGTCATCTTGCCTTCGCGGAGGTCGCCACCGACTGGCTTGCCGAGCGTCATTTCCTCGCCCGTGAAGTCGAGCAGGTCATCGACGATCTGGAACGCCATACCGATGTTGAGCCCGTAATCCCACAGCGCTTCCTGCTGCTCGCGGGTCGTCGATCCCAGCATCGCGGCGATACGCGCCGATCCGGCAAACAGGAACGCGGTTTTGCGCCGAACGATCTCGAAATGCTCTTCTTCGCTGAGATCCACCGAACCGTTCTTCGTGAGCTGGTAGATCTCACCCTCGACGATGCGCAGCGTCACGTCACAGAGCAGACGGATGATCTCGAGGTTGTCCTGCGTCAGCGCCAGCGACATCGACTTGAGATAGAGGAAGTCACCAAACAGGACCGTGATGTGATTGCCCCACCGGGTGTGCACGGCCTCTCGGCCGCGGCGCAACTCTGACTCGTCGATGATGTCGTCGTGGACCAACGTCGCGGTGTGGATGAACTCAATCACCGACGCATACAGCACAGCGCGATCGCCGCTATAACCGGCCATCCGCGCCGCCATGAGCAAGACCGCCGGCCTGATGCGCTTGCCACCGCCGTCTTGAATGTAGTTGCCAATCTGCGGGATGAGCGCCACTTGCGACTGAACGTGACGTGCGAACTCGCGCTCCACCTCGCGAAGATCCTCGCGAATTGGCTCGAACAGCTGGGCGAGAGCGACAGATGACGGCTTCTGCGCGATCGGATTCAAGTCATCAAATCAGAACACATCCGCGTCGAGATTGCAACGCGTTACGCGGGCTAATTCCCGCAAGCTGTTGGAGTTACGGGTTGAACAGGCGGACATGATTCTGGTGCGTGGCGTTGGCAATCGCCTCCGCCGTCGTCGCGCGCAGGTCGGCGATGACCTCGGCGACCCGCGCCACGTGGGCAGGCTCGTTGCGCTTCCCGCGATGCGGAACCGGTGCAAGGAAAGGGCTGTCGGTTTCGATGAGCAGTCGATCGAGTGGCACCATCTTCGCCACTTCTTTCAATTCAAGCGACCGCGGAAACGTGACGATCCCGGCCAGCGAGAGATAGAAACCGATATCGAGACAGCGCTTCGCCATCTCGCGGTCGCCTGTAAAACAGTGGAACACACCGCCGATGTCGCGCGCCCGTTCCTCTTCGAGAATGCGGAAGGTATCCTCTTCCGCTTCGCGCGTGTGGATCACGATCGGCAGGCTCAGCCGTCCGGCCAGCCGAATCTGCTCGCGAAACACCTGCTGCTGCACCTCGCGCGGCGCAAAGTCGTAGTGGTAGTCCAGGCCGACCTCGCCGACGGCACGACTCAGAGGCTCAGCGTCGATCGCCACGTGCGCTTGCCGCGCGGCCTGCGACGGATCGTCGGCGAACTGCCCGGCCTGGTGAGGATGGACGCCGACCGAGAAGCGCACCTGGTCCCACGCACCCGAGACGTTCGCCGCTCGCACGAGCTCGGCCCCGTCTTCGGCACCGAGGATCACCAGTGCACCGGAGACGCCGGCGTTCCTGGCCCGGCCGACGACCTCACCGAGATCGCTGGTGAACTCCTCACCCGCCAAGTGACAGTGCGAGTCGATCACCGCACGCGCGCGCCGGCCGGAAGGCTCGGATCGACGGCGACGAGCGACGGCGCTCCGCTCTCGGTGCTGGCCGCCAGCACCATGCCCTGCGATTCCATGCCCATCATCGGCCGCGGCTTGAGGTTCGCGACGATGACGATCGTGCGGCCGACGAGTTCCTCCGGCTTGTAGCCTTCGGCGATGCCCGCGAGGATCGTCCGCTGGTCAGTGCCGGCATCCACCCTCAGCTTAATCAACTTCTTAGACTTCGGAACCGCCTCGGCCTCGAGCACCTTGGCGACGCGAAGTTCGACTTTCATGAAGTCGTCAATGGCGATGTGCCCGTCCGCCGTAGCCGCGGCGGAGGCGGAAAGGACCGGCCCGACCGACGGCCCAGCCGCGGGTGCGGGTGCTGACGCAGGCGCCCCAGCGGGGGTCGCGGCGGGCGCCGCAGCCGCCGGCACAGTAGCGGGACGCGGTGTGCGAGCGGACTCGTTACCGGTGCTCATGTTGCGCAGTTCCTCTACGCTTTTTTCGATTCTCGGGAATAGAGGCTCGACCTCTCCGAGTTTAGTTCCCGGCGCGAGCGCACCCGCCCGCAGCGTCGTCCACAACTCGCTGTTGACGCCGAGCATCCGCCGAATTCGCGCGGCGGCGTCCGGCATCACCGGATCGACGAGCGCGGCGATCACACGAAGCGCGTCGGCGCCGCGATACAGCGTCTGATTCAGCAGGTCAGTGTTCGTGACGTCCTTCGCCAGCTTCCACGGCTCACGTTCGACGATGTATTTGTTCACGTGTCGAACGAGTGTCCAGGCATCCTGGAGCGCCAGGCTTATCTGACACGCCTGGAAGTTGGCCTTCACCGCGTCGATCGCCGTCGTCACCGCCGTGTCGAGGTCGCGATCCAGCGGCTGCGCTCGTTCCGGTGGCGCGTCTGGAATCACACCATCGCGATAGCGATGCACCATCGTCGTCGCCCGGCTGACCAGGTTGCCGAGATCGTTCGCGAGGTCGGCGTTGAAGCGCGTGAGGATGGTCTCGTCCGAGAAGTTGGCATCCTGGCCGAGCGGCATCTCGCGCAACGCGAAGTAGCGAAGACCATCGAGCCCGAAGATCTCTTGATAGTCCTGGTACCGGGCTACGTTGCCGAGCGACTTCGACATCTTGGCACCGCCCATCATCCAGAAGCCGTGCGCGATGATGCGGCGTGGCGGCGTGATACCGGCCGACATGAGGAACGCCGGCCAGTACAGCGCGTGCTGACGCACGATCTCCTTGCCGACGAGGTGCGTCACGTTCGGCCAATACTTCGCGATGCGCGCCTCGGCCTCAGGCGTACCCGATCCGAAGCCGAGCGCGGTGAGGTAGTTGGTCAGCGCATCGAACCACACATACATCACGTGCTTCGGATCACCCGGGACTGGAATGCCCCACGTGAAGGAGGTACGGCTGATGCTCAGGTCCTGCAATCCGGCCTCGACAAACGTCCTGACCTCGTTCAATCGGAACTCGGGCTGAACAAAATCCGGATGATCGCGATACCAATCGAGCAGCGGCTGCTGATACTTCGACAACCGGAAGTAGTAGCTTTCTTCTTTCAGGCGCTCGACCTTCGAACCACAGGTCGGACACTTGTCATCTACGAGCTGGGCCTCGGGAACGAAGATCTCGTCCACCGTGCAATACCAGCCCTCGTACTCGCCTTTGTAGATGTCGCCGGCCTTCTGGACGCGGTTCCAGGTCTCTTGCGCAGCCGCGTAGTGGCGCGGCTCGGTGGTGCGGATGAAATCGTCGTTGGAGATCGACAGGTCCGCGCACATCTTCCTGAACGCGTCCGAGACCTCGTCGGCAAACTTCTTCGTGTCCTTGCCGGCCTTCTGTGCTGCGCGAGCGACTTTCTGGCCGTGCTCGTCGGTGCCAGTCAGGAAGAACACGTCCTCCCCCATCAGCCGGCGCGATCGCGCGATCGCATCAGCCAGCATCGTCGTGTAGGCGTGGCCGATGTGCGGTTGAGCGTTGATGTAGTAAATCGGCGTGGTGATAAACGACGCGGTCATAGCCCCCGATTCCCGGCATCGAGCCAGGCCTTCATTGCCAGCGCCTGAATGGTCTTGGCGGGTAGATTGTGCTCGCCAGCCAGGCGTACGCAGTCCTCGAATTCCGGCGCGGCGTTGAGAACCTCTCCGTTCCGCGCCGCCACTTTGATTCGTACATCTCCGACGCTCGTTGTGACGATCACGGTGCGTCGATCGAGGCACTCGCGCGTCATCTCGCGATAGCGCACGCCAATGGTCGTGGTCTCGCGGAATATGGTTCCTGTGAG
>DAINQP010000150.1:0-15426 GCA_036742665.1 Vicinamibacterales bacterium
CACGTTCGAAGTCCGCGACGTCTACTGCGTGGAGGACGTCCACGAGCAGTTGAAGACGTCGGCCCTCGACGTCGTCTTTGCGCGTCCGCCGTTCGATGACGCGCAGGTCGATGCCGCGCCAATCTTCCACGAGCGCATTCAGGCGGTGATTGCCGACAGCAGCCCGCTGGCGGGGCGGCAGGAAGTCCGCATCCGCGATCTGGCGAACGTGCCGCTGCTGCTCTGGGATCGGCACATGTCGCCGGCGCTCTACGACCGTGTACTCGAACTGTATGCCCGCCACGGCATCGCGGCACCGATGGTGCCGACGCCGGGCGCCGGTCCATACAATCACGCCGGCCTGATGATCGTGGCCTCGGGCAAGGGCGTCTATCTCTGTCTCGGGGTGCCGCTGACCAGCCCGCAGCCGGCGAGTGGCGTTGCGGTTCTTCCGGTGGGCGATCCCGGTGCGACGATTGAAGTGTGCGTCGCGAGCCGCAAGGGCGAGGCCTCAAACCTGGTCGGCCAGTTCCTCGATTGCGTGTGGGAAACGTATCCGCAACCGCGGCGCGTCGAGGTCACAGCACTGGGCGCGTGATGGAAGGCGGGTCTAAAGGCCCGTGATTGAGGGCGGTCTGACGCGCCTCTACGAACAAAAAAAGGCCCGCCCGGTTTGCCGAGCGGGCCTTTTTCCTTTCTTCGTGTTCCTTCGTGAACGGCTTCTTCGTGTCTCAGAAATCGAACTGCGCACTGAGCTTGAACAGTCGCGGCAGCAGAATCGACTGCGGTGTCCTCCACTGCGTGCTGAACACCTGATTCTCGGTCAGCACCGAGTTGGAATTCAGCACGTTATAGAAGTCGAAGTTGATGCTGGTCTTGGTGCCGTTGAACCGGAGCAGCTTCGCGAACCGCAAGTCTAGCTGGTTCAGCCGCTCGATGAACACATCCCCAGCGGGAATGATGTTGATCGCGCGGGTCGCGCCACCGCTGAACGGGCGGCCCAGCGTGGTCGTCGATGCGGTGCACGAACCGGTCAGCGGCCCAGAGCAGGTCGTGGCATTCGCGTTGATCTGCGCGCCCGGCTGATTCTGGAACGTGCCGCTGATGAGCACATCCACCTTCGGGATGGTGTAGGACGCGAGCGCCGATACGCCCGTGCGCCAGCCGTTGTTCTGACGGCAGCGCTCGAGCGGCCGGGCGGTGTTTGTCGTGATCCGGCTCGGGTTGCCCGCGGCGTCCACGTGCAGCATTTCTGGCAGGTCGTCGACGATGTCGCAGTCGTCGGTGACCACACGGCCCGGCCCCAGTCCGCCCTGCACCAGCAAGCCGTTCTGGAGTCGTGCCTGCATCGAGATGTTCACACCATCAAAGACTTCGGTCATCTTGCCGTAGTTCTCGGCCAGCGTGACCAGGTACTGCGGTGCCCGCGCATTGCCGGTCGGTGTCAGGTCGAATGCGGTGACGGTCCCGCCGCTGTTCGGCAGCCGCGAGTCGGTCGGGACGTTGACGGAGAACTGGCTGTAGTCGGCAGCCGTGACGTTGGTGTCATCGGTGACGCGGAAATTGCCATACCACCGGCGCGCGTATTGCACCGTCAGCGAGACGCGTGGGATCAGCTCGTGCTGCACGCCCGCCGTCAGTTCCCAGTTGTTGATGCGCTTGCCCCAGCCGCGGAGCAGATCCGGATCGTAATTCGTCCCGCCGCCGATCGTGCCGAACGTGGCCGCGCTGGTCAGCAAGCCGCACTCGCCGTTCGGCTGGTAGTTCAACAGATCACACTGTGGAATGAAGTCTCCCGGGATGCCGCCACCAGTGGGGCCGTCATTCCACGGACGGCTCGATAGCGCAGTCGTGCCGACGAGCCTGAGGATCGGGTTCGGATTCTCGGAGACGTTGGCCGGGCCGATGCCCGTCGTCCCCATCCCTTCGAGGTACTTGTTCAGCGTGAACTTCAGTGCGGTTTTGCCGGTGCCGAACAGGTCGTAGGTCGCACCCATCTTCGGCGTGATGTCCTTCCACGACAGGTTGTCGATCTTGTCGAACCTCACGTTCAGATTCGGCGCGAGGAACGTCGGCGCGATCGACTGCTCGGGGTAGCTGTTTTTGAAGGCGTCGAAGCGGACGCCGCCCTGCAGCGTCCAGCGGCCCACCGTCCACCGATCCTGGGCGAAGACGCCCATGTCGTAGTTGACGTCCACTTTGATCGTGCGTGGCGCGATGCGATAGGTCAGTGACGTCGGCGCACCGCCGATGAAGTTGTAGCTGTAATCCGTGGTCGGACTGGTGTAGGTCGTATTTTCGTGGTGCAGGAACGCGTTGTTGAACCCGACCTTGAAGTTGTGCGAACCGGTGATGTACGACGCCGCCACCCGGTAGTGGATATTCCAGTTCCATGAGTTGTTGAACTGCGCGGCCGAGCGGTAAGTGAGGTTGCCGCCGGTCACCGGGTTACCGGTGTCGGTCACTGACGTGATGCCGGCGACGATGGCGTCCACGTTGTCGCCCTTGCCGGTCTGTAGGTGCATGTTGCCCCAGCGCTCGACGCGATGGATGCCGCTGGCCTCGAGCAGCAGGCGGTTGGTGACCGGTGAGGTCCAGTCAGCCGTGACGAAGCGCTGATTCGGGAAGCGGCGATCCTGTGAGCCGTCCGGCGAGATCGTCGCGGTGGTACCGAACGGACACCCGCAGTAGGCCTCCTGGTCGAACGTCACACCGAACTTGTTCTTCTGGTTGGCCTGATACGTGAATCGGGTCTGGAAGATTTGCTGATCCTGATGGAGGATGGCCTGCCGGGTCGATCGCACGTAGCGGAACTCGTTCGGCTTATTGGCGTTCTCGTTGAAGAACATGCCCGCTACGAAGTTGTCGGCGTAGACGTACTTGCCTGAGAGGAAGAACCACAGCTTGTCCTTCTTGATCGGTCCGCCGACACCGGGGTTGAACTCGCCGTTGCCCTTGATCGTGCTCGGCGCGGCCAGTCCGCGCTGCTGCACATCAGTGCCGGTGTAGTTGTCCGATGCGAAGCTGCCTTTGGAATAGCTGCCCGCAATGGTGCCACTGAAGCGGTTGCCGCCGTCGCGCGGGATGAAGTTCACGCGCACGCCGCCGGTCGCCGCCTGCGCATCAACGCCCGAGACGTCGATCGCGAACTCCGCCGTTCCGGACGCGTTCGGCACTGCGCCGCCGCCCCAGCCTCCCGCGATGCCGGAACTGAGCGCCACGCCATTGACCATCATGCGCTGGTCGCCGGTGCGGCCGCCGTTGGCCGCCAGCGCCGCGACTTCCGCAACGACGGCGCCGCCAACGTCGCGGCTGCCGAAGCTCTGCGTGACACCCGCAATCAGCACGCCGAGCGCAAACGGGTTTCGGGAGCTCGGAAGGTTCGAGACGAGTTCCTGAGTGATCGAAATCTGCCGGGTCGTGCTCTGCAGGTCTACGGTGGGAGTTGCGCCGGAGACCGTGATGGTTTCTTCGACCGTGCCGATCGCCATGTCGGCGTTGACGGTCACGACGGTGGTGCCGAGGAGCTCGAGTCCCTCTCGCACGACGGTCTTGAACCCGGGCAGCGTAAATGCCACCCGATAGGTGCCAGGGCGGAGATCCTGAATGATGTAGCGCCCGTCTCCGTCGGTGACGGCGGAGCGGCTCTTCTCGATCAGTACTGGGCTCGATGCCTCGACATTGACGCCGGGGAGCACGGCTCCCGACGTGTCTTTCACGATCCCGCTAAACGACGCCTGGGCGTATGCCGCGGCTGGCAACAATGCCAGACATAGCAACGCCAGCAGGCTTCGGGCTAAAGCACGCTTCATTCTGCCTCCTGAGGGTATGCCGAACCGGGCTCTGACGGCGGGATGTTACGTCGAGACAGGTATTTAGGCAATCCGGCGGGGCTCAAAAGCCCGTCCAAAAAGCGGGGGGAGGGCCGGCCTTTCAGACCGGCCCGATCGTTCAGAAATCGAACTGCGCGCTGAACTTGAACAGACGAGGCAACAGAATGGACTGCGGCGTCCTCCACGCGGTGCCGAAGGTCGCGTTCTCCGTCAGCACCGAGTTGGAGTTCATCACGTTGTAGAAGTCGAAATTGATGCTTGTGCGTGTCCCGTTGAACCGGAGCAACTTGGCGACGCGGAAGTCGATCTGGTTCAGCCGCTCGATGAACACTTCACCGGCCGGAATCAGGTTGAAGCCTCGGCCAGCTGGCGCGCCAGTAAACGCGCGACCCAACGTCGTCGAGGTGGCAGGGAAGTTGACGGCGTTCGCGTTCAGCTGCGTTCCCGGCTGGTTCTGATAGGTGCCGCTCACCAGCACATCGATCTTCGGAATCGTGTAGGAGGCAAGACCCGAGACACCCGTTCGCCAGCCGTTGTTCTCGTGGCAGCGCTCGAGCGGTCTCGCCGTCGTGCCTCCGCTTCGGTTGGGGATTAACGCCGTGGCCTGCAGCAACTCTGGCAGGTCATCCACGATGTCGCAGTCGTCAGTCACCTGTCGACCAGGCCCGAAACCGCCCTGCACCACGAGACCGTTCTGCAGCCTCGCCTGCATCGAAACGTTCACGGCGTCGAAGCGCTCGGTCTGCTTGCCGTAATTGTCGGCGAGCGTGACGAGCAGGTTCTGCGTCGTTGGGGCTGTCGGTTTCACGTCGAACGCTGTCAGCGTGCCACCGCTGTTGGGCAGGCGACTATCGGTCGGGACCGTGATGGTGAACCGATCGTAGTCCGCGGCAGAGACCGACCGGTCGTCATAGATCCGGAAGTTCCCATACCATCGGCGGGCGTACTGGACGTTGAGCGACACGCGGGGCATGAGTTCGTGCTGCACGCCGCCAGTGAACTCCCAGTTGTAGAAGCGCTTGCCCCAGCCCTGCATCAGGTCGGGATCGTAGCTGGTGGCAGGATTGAGACTGCCAAAGGAGGCGGGATTGAGCAGGGCTCCGCACTCGCCGTTTGCGGCGTAGTCCTGCAGGTTGCACTGCGGTGTGAAGTCGCCCGCGATTCCCCCGTTGGCTCCATTGTCGGTCCACGGCCGATTCGTCTGCGTGTTCAACCGGTTGATCGGATTCGGCAGGTCTGACACGTTGGGCACGCCGCCGGCTCCGGTCGTTCCCATGCCTTCGAGGTATTTGTTCAGCGTCACCTTCAGCGCGGTCTTGCCGGTGCCGAACAGATCGTAAGTGGCCCCCATCTTGGGCGTGATGTCTTTCCACTTCAGGTTGTCGATCTCGTCAAACCGGATATTGAGCGTCGGCGCGAGGGCCGTCGGCGTGAGCGCCTGTTCCGGGTAACTGTTCGCGAACGCGTCGTAGCGGATGCCGCCCTGCAGCGTCCATCGGCCAATCGTCCAGCGATCCTGCGCGAACACGCCGAAGTCGTAGTCGACGTCGAGCTTCACCGTTCGAGGTGCGATTCGATAATTGACAAAGGTCGGTATCCCGTTCGCGAACGAGTAGGCGTACGGCGCGCTCGGATCGGTGTAGGTTGTGTTCTCGTGATGGAGGTAGGCGTTGTTGAAGCCGACCTTGAAATTGTGGGACCCGGTGATGTACGAGGCCGCAGCGCGATAGTGGAGGTTCCAGTTCCACGAGTTGTTGTACTGCGCGGCCGAGCGGTACGTCAGGCTTCCACCGGTCACCGGGTTCGGGTTGTCGGTCACGGAGATCATGCCCGGCATGATGGCCTCGATGTTGTCGCCCTTGCCGGTCTGCAGGTGCATGCCACCCCAGCGTTCGACGCGATGGATGCCGCTCGCTTCGAGCAGCAGCCGATTCGTGATCGGGGAGGTCCAATCAGCCGTCACAAAGCGTTGAGTGGGGAAGCGCCTGTCGACAGCCCCGTCCGGCGAAGTCGTCGCCGTCACGCCGTTCGGACAGCCGCAGTAGGCTTCCTGGTCAAAAGTGACCCCGAACTTGTTCTTCTGGTTCGCCTGATAGGTGAGCCGGGTCTGGAAGATCTGCTGATCCTGATGCAGGATCGCTTGCCGTGTTGAGCGCACATAGCGCCACTCGTTCGGCTTGTTCGCGTTCTCGTTGAAGAACATTCCCGCGACGAGGTTGTCGGCGAACACATACTTCCCGGAGAGGAAGAACCACAGCTTGTCGCGTTTGATCGGTCCGCCGACGCCGGGGTTGAACTCGCCGTTCGCCTTGATCTTGCTCGGCGCAGTCAGCCCGCGCTGCTGCACGTCGGTGCCGGTGTAGTTGTCGCTGGCGAAGCTGTCTTTCGCATAACTCGTGGCGATGATGCCGCTGAACTTGTTGCCGCCGTCCCGCGGAATGAAGTTGATCCGCACGCCGCCGGTGGCCGCCTGTGCGTCCACGGCTGACACGTCGATGGCGAATTCCGCCGTCCCCGCCGCGTTCGGCACCGCACCGCCGCCCCACCCGCCGGCGATCCCGGAACTGAGCGCCACGCCGTTGACCATCATCCGCTGGTCGCCGGTTCGGCCGCCGTTAGCGACGAGCGACGCGACTTCCGCAACGACTGCACCACCGACGTCACGGCCGCCGACGTCCTGCCTGACACCCGCAATCAGCACGCCCAGTGCGAATGGAGTTCGGGAGCTCGGAAGCGACGAGACGATCTCCTGCGTGATCGAGACCTGCCGCGTCGTGCTCTGCAGGTCCACCGTAGGTGTCGCGCCGGAGACGGTAATCGTTTCCTCGACCGTGCCGATCGCCATATCTGCGTTGACGTTGACAACGCTCGTGCCGAGGAGCTCGAGTCCCTCGCGGACCACTGTCTTGAACCCGGGCAGCGTGAACGCCACTCGATAGGTGCCGGGGCGGAGATCCTGAATGATGTAGCGACCATCTCCGTCGGTGACGGCGGAGCGGCTCTTCTCGATCAGCACCGGGCTCGATGCCTCGACGTTGACGCCGGGGAGCACAGCTCCCGACGTATCTTTCACGATTCCGCTGAAGGAAGCCTGGGCGTACGCCGCGGCTGGCATAATCGCCAACCACAGAAACGACACCACGCACCTCGCTAGTGCACGCTTCATTTTGCCTCCTGAGGGTTGGGGCCGACCGACCGTGGGGCTGAGACGGGCGGATGTTACGCCTGTGCTGGCCTTTGTGCAATCAAGAAGCGCTCAAAAACGCGGAGTAATATCGCCACCGAGGACGGGTTTCTTGAGAAACGGATGGTTAAATCACAGGCTCGCTGGCCTTGTTGTCGCCCTTCTCTGGCCGGCGGCGGCCCTTGCCCAGGACAACTTTCGCCAGACCGTGGTCGTGACCGGAGCCGCCCGGCCGGTCGAACTGGGCAGCGTCTCGCGCACCATGACCATCCTGACGCGCGAACAGATCGAACGGCTGCCGGTGCAGTCGGTGGCCGACCTGCTCCGCCTGGCCGCGTCGGTCGACGTGCGCATGCGTGGCGTGCACGGGGCGCAAAGTGATTTCGCCGTTCGCGGCGCCAACTTCGGCCAGGTGCTGGTACTCGTGGACGGCGTCCGGCTGAACGATGCACAGTCCGGTCACCACAATGGCGATATCCCCGTACCGCTCGACGCCGTCGAGCGGATCGAGGTCCTCTACGGTCCGGGGTCGTCGCTCTTGGGGGCGGACGCGTTCGGGGGGACGATCAATGTGATCACTCGCCGCGCCGTCGAATCACCATCACTTGTCGTGCAGGGAGGAAGCTTCGGCATCGCCAGCGGCCGTGGACAGGCTGGGTTCCAGCGCGGAGCCGTGCGCGAGTCGCTCGCCGTCTCCGCCGATCGCTCGTCAGGCTTCATGTACGACCGCGACTACAGGACAACGATTATCAGGTCGCGGACGGCGTTGGGCGCGGCAACGAACATATCGATTGCGTACCTGGGGAAGGAGTTCGGCGCGAACAACTTCTACGGTGGGAATGCGCCGTCGCGTGAATGGACCAATCAGACGCTGGTCGCTGCGGATCATCGGTTTGCCGACGTCGGCGGCTGGAGCACCGTCGCGAGCGCGTCATATCGCACGCACGGCGATCGGTTCTTGTTCAACCAGTTGCAGCCGCAACTCTCAGACAACCGTCATCGCACCCATGCGGGTTTGGCCGGCTTCAGCGGCGCGCGGCGCGTCGGCGACGTCGGGACGCTGACGGCGGGCATCGAGAGCGGTGGCGACTGGATCCGCTCGACGAATCTCGGCGACCATTCCACGGCGCGCGTGAGCGGCTTTGGTGAGTGGCGGCAGGAGATCGGGACGCGCACGCAGGTCGACGGGACGCTGCGCGTCGATCGCTACAGCGAGTTCGGTACGTCGTGGAATCCTTCCGGAGGCATCGGTTGGTGGGCCTTCTCGATGCTGCGGCTGCGTGCGTCGGCGGGCCGCGCTTTCCGCGTGCCAACGTTTACCGAGCGTTACTACTCGGATCCCGCGAACCTGGCGCGTGAGGAAGTCGGTCCTGAAACGGCGTGGGCCGGCGAGGGCGGTGCGGATCTCCTGATTACGGGAGGCTGGATCGTGCAGGCGACCATCTTCGCACGCGCCGACGGGGACGTGATCGATTGGCTGCGTCCCACGACCGCCGATCGATGGAGGACCTACAACATCCGCGACGTGGACACGCGCGGCGTCGAGCTCGGCGTGCGCAAAACCTTCACGGGCGGCCCGATGATCCTTGCCGAGTACACGGCGCTCGATGTCGATGCGGCAGCTGTGAATCAGCTGTCGAAGTACGTGCTCGACTACGCGCCGCACTCATTCATCGCCGCAGCCGCGATTCCATTGCCGGCGCGGTTCAGCGTCGCGCCGCGGGTCGAGTACCGCCGCCGCTCGCGCACGACAGGAATGTTCGATTACGTGCTGCTCGACGCCCGCATCGGCAAGCGCCTGAACCAGCGCTTCGAGTTGTACGTGGATGGCAGCAACTTGCTTGACGAGAAGTATCAGGAGATTGCGGGCGTCGCGATGCCTGGCGCCACGGTCGCCGTTTCACTTGCCATCAAGACACGCTGATCGACGTACCGCGGAGACGCGAAGACGCGGAGCTTTTTTATCCTAATGTTCTCCGCGTCTCGGCGCCTCCGCGTTTCGTGAGGCAGGTTCTTGCTGCGTAAGGCAGTGAAGGGTCCCCAACCCCCAGACAAGGTCGACCGCATGAATGCCCACGACACGATGTGAGGGCATCAGCTCGGCGATGGTGTTGAGCGCGACTCGATCGTTGGGGTCATTGAACGTCGGCACCATTACGACGCCGTTCGCGATGTAGAAGTTCGCGTAACTCGCCGGCAGCCGCTCGCCGTTCATCATCACCGGACGCGGAAAGGGCAACGGCACGATGCGCAGTGGGCCGATGCCGGGTGCTTTCGAGATGTGCTCGAGGCGACGGATGTTGTCCATCGATCGCGCATGGTTCTCATCGGCCGGATCCTGCTCGATGGCAAGGACCACCGTATTGCGATCGACGAACCGCGCCACATCGTCGATGTGGCCGTGCGTATCGTCGCCGACGCAGCCCTCGCCCAGCCAGATCGTCTGCTGAATGCCCAGCCAGTCAGCAAAGATCCGCTCGTAATCGCTGCGGCCGAGTCCCCCATTGCGTACCTGCGTGTCGGAGAGCAGCCATTCCTCGGTGACCAGGATCAGCCCGTGGCCGTTGACCTCGATGCCGCCGCCTTCCAGCACGATCCGGCCTTTGCCGTCTGCGCGCGCCGGTTCGACGCGCCGGCGCGACGTGATCGCGGCGATGGCGTCCCCGACTTTCGCGTCCTGCGACCAATCGTCGTATTTCGCCCACGCGTTGAAGGCCCAGTTCAGCCACACGACATCACCAGCGCCATCGAGGACGCCAGTCGGCGCCGAGTCGCGCAGCCACACACGATCGGTCGGGACGATGTGGAGACGAACGCGGTCTCGCCGCACGTCGTGGGCATCGAGGATCTCGCAGGCCGTGGCGCGAATCTCTTCGGATGCGCAGAGGATCTCGAGGGCTTCGTGGTCGGCGATCACGCGGGCAATTTCCGCGTAGACCCACGGGATCGGCCCGAGCTTGCCCGGCCAGTCCGGTTCGTGATGAGGCCAGCTAATCCAGGTCGCGCGATGCGGTTCCCACTCCGCTGGCATGCGATACGTCACGCTAGAGCCCAATGCTCAACGTTCGAGATAACGACTGAGAATCGGGGCATAGGCATCCACGCGACGGTCACGCAGGAACGGCCAGTTGCGGCGCACCTCTTCGATCAGGGCTGTATCGCACGTCGCGATCAGGACCTCTTCCTTCTCACCACCTTCCGCGATATAGCGGCCGAACGGATCGGCGATGAACGAATGGCCAAAGAACGTGATCCCGTCGGTGCCTGGCTCGTCCTCATGGCCGATGCGATTTGGTGACGCCACGTACACGCCGTTGGCGATCGCGTGCGCGCGCTGCATCGTTCTCCACGCATCGACCTGCGCCTGGCCCCATTCCTTCTTTTCAGATGGATGCCAGCCGATCGCCGTCGGGTAGAAGAGCACCTGCGCGCCGAGGAGTGACGTGATGCGCGCGGCCTCCGGATACCACTGGTCCCAGCAGATGAGGACGCCAATCGTCGCGTAACGGGTCTTCCACACTTTGAAGCCACCGGCGCTTCCGACGCGCTCGTCGTGTTCGCCAGGTGTGAAGTAGTACTTCTCGTAGAACAGCGGGTCGTCGGGGATGTGCATCTTACGGTACACACCCATGAGCGATCCGTCCGCGTCGATGATAGCGGCCGAATTGCGATAGACGCCTGCGGCCTGCCGTTCGAACACCGGCACGACGATGACCACTTCCAGTTCGCGCGCGAGCTTCTGCATCGCGTCCGTGCTGGGGCCAGGGATTGGTTCGGCCAGGTCGAAGCGGTCGCTTTTCTGCGCTTTGCAGAAATAGGGCGAGCTAAACAGCTCTTTCAGACAGATGATCTGCGCGCCCTTGCCGGCCGCTTGGCGTAACAGTTTCTCCGCGCGGCGTACGTTCTCCTGCAGTTCGGCGCCGGCGTGGTCCTGAATAATGCCTATCGTGAATTGACTCAATTCCCAACTCCCAACGACCAACTACCAACCACGCCCAACTTCCAACTTCCAAGATTACCAACCACCAACCACCAGCCACTAACCAACCTTATAAACTGTAGAGCAATGTCGCACCGAGCGCTCAAAATCGCCCTGCTTGGATTTGGAACCGTCGGCGCGTCCGTCGCCAGGATTCTGGTCGAACGGCCAGAGCTTGCCGCGCGGTTGCAGTTGACCCATGTGTTCAACCGCGATGTCGCGCGAAAGCGCGCCGCGTGGATGCCGGGTTCTGTCACATGGACCGATGAGTACGAACAAATCTTGGCGTCGGCGCCCGATATCGTCGTCGAGGTCGTCGGCGGCGTGAATCCCGCGCGCGAATGGGTGAGCCGGGCGATCGAGCGCGGATCATCGGTGGTGACGGCCAACAAAATGCTGCTCGCGGCTCACGGTCCCGAGTTGCTCAGAGCGGCGGCCGTCCGCGGCGTCGAGCTCCGTTTCGAGGCGGCCGTCGCAGGTGGCGTGCCACTGATTCATGGCGTTCGCGAAGGTCTTGCCGGTGATCGTCTTACCGGAGTGGCTGGCATTCTCAACGGCACATGCAACTACATCCTCAGCCGTATGTCCGCCTCGCACGAACCAATGGAGGCGGTGCTCGCCGATGCGCAGCGGCTCGGATATGCAGAGGCCGATCCGACCGCTGACGTCGATGGCCACGATGCCGCGGCCAAGCTCGTCGTCCTTGTCGGCGTCGCGTTCCGACGGCATCTCCAGTTGGCAGAGGTACCTCGTCGCACGATTCGATCGCTGACGACGGCGGACTTTCAGTACGCGAATCGTTTGGGCTGTACGATTCGCCAGGTCTCGCGCGCGCAGATCGTAGACAACAGCTTTCATGCGTGGGTTGGACCGGCACTCGTGCCGCAAGGTTCGAGCTTCGGGCGCAATGAAGGCGCCAACAACTTCGTCAGCATCTACGGAAAGTACGGGGGCGAGACCAGCTTCAGCGGAGCCGGTGCAGGTGGACTTGCCACGGCGGTCGCCGTCGTCTCTGATCTCTTGTCGTTGACGGCGGAGCGGCGCCGTCACGAAGTGGAAGAGTGGCTGCCCGGGTCGCCCGCGGCGCCTCCGCCGATGCCTTATTACCTGCGATTCGTCGTTCACGACAAGCCAGGGATCCTGGCGTTCATCGCAGCAGCATTGGCCCGTCAAGGGGTCAATCTGGACGCACTTCTACAGGAACCGGGCTATCCGAAGGACCAGCTGCCGTTCGTCATCACCCTCGAGCCCTGCGCGGAAGCCCAACTCCATGCGGCACTTGCCGAGATCGGCAAGACCGAATGGCATGCCGTGCCGCCGCTCGCCCTGCCCATGCTCGTCAATGGGAATTCGTGATATCGTTTTTGTTTCGTGTCACTTAACAGCCCTAGTGAGGTAGCGTCCAGGACGATCAGGGGCGAAGTGGTGGTGCCGGGTTCGGTCGCCAATCTCGGTGGCGGCTTCGATACGCTCGGTGTCGCCGTTCAGTTGTATCTGCGCGCGCGCATTGTGGGTGTTCGCGATGACGGCGGCGCGCGGCTGACCGTCACGACGAGTACTCCGCCGGTCCGGGGACAGAACGCCGTTGAACGCGCCTTTGAGGCGATCGCCAGACGGACCGGTGTTCGCGCGCCGTCGGTCGAGGTCGAGGTCGAAAGCGACATCCCGATGGCAGCCGGTCTCGGCAGCAGCGCGGCGGCAACCGTCGCCGGTCTCCGGCTCTTTGAGCGCGTGACCGCGCCCGTTGACGACCACGTGCTGCTCGGCATTGCCACGAGGCTCGAAGGTCACGCCGACAACGCGGCGCCGGCGCTCTTCGGTGGGCTGAACTCGGTGCTGCAGGTCGAGCAGTGTGACCCTTTGGCCATGCGATGGATCTGGCCCGAGGACGTGCAGGTGGTAGTCGCGACGCCGGCAGTCGGCCTCGCGACGGCGAAGGCCAGGGCCGCGCTCGCCGGTCACGTCTCGCGTGCCGACGCGATCTTCAATCTCCAGCGCGTGCTGGCGCTGGTGCACGCGCTGCAGCACGGTGAGTACGACCGCATTCGCGAGGCGGTACGCGATCGCTGGCATCAACCCGCGCGCGCATCGCTCGTGCCGCTGCTCGGCGAGGTGCTAGCCATTGACGATCCGGACGTCCTGGGTGCGTTCCTCTCCGGGGCTGGGCCGTCAGTCGCGCTGCTCGTCAGGCGAGGTGCGGTCCGCGTCGAACAGATGTTGAGGTCGCTGTATGCGCGTGCCGGCGTGGACGCGACGATTCGAACGTTGAATGTCCATCAGACGACGCCGGCGCCGGCGGTGAGCGTTGGGCATTGAGCCTTGAGCATTGGGTATTGAGGGAAATATGAGTTACGTCGTCGGACTGACCTGTCACGAGTGCGGGGCCACGTATCCACTCGCGGCTTCCTACGTGTGCAGTGAATGTATGGGGCCGCTCGAGGTCTCGTTCGACTACGACGCGATTCGCAAGGTGATGACGCGAGAGCTGATTGAGTCGCGACCGCGATCGCTCTGGCGCTATCTCGAACTGCTTCCGGTGGAGGAGCCGCGGACCGGCTTCCACTCAGGGTTCACGCCACTCGTGCGAGCGACGCGACTGGCGAAGGAACTCGGTCTCTCGGAGCTTTACATCAAGGACGACTCGGTCAACCATCCGACCTTCTCCTACAAGGATCGTGTCGTATCGGTTGCCGCGACCAAAGCTGTCGAACTGAAGTTCCCGGTCTTCTCCTGCGCGTCAACCGGGAATCTGGCCGGGAGCGTTGCTGCACACGCGGCGCGTCTCGGTCTGCCGTGTTACGTCTTCATTCCGCACGATCTCGAGCCCGCGAAGATTCTCGGCGCGGCGATCTATCGCCCGCGCGTCGTCGCTGTCGACGGCAACTATGACGACGTGAATCGATTGTGTACGCAGATCGCGGATCGCTACGGCTGGGGCTTCGCGAACATCAACCTGCGCAGCTACTACGCCGAAGGCGCGAAGACGATGGGGTTCGAGATCGCCGAGCAGCTTGGCTGGCGGTATCCCGATCACATTGTCTCGCCGGTCGCGGGCGGCACGCTG
The DNA here is from genome assembly GCA_036742665.1 of Vicinamibacterales bacterium. Lineage (GTDB taxonomy): Bacteria > Acidobacteriota > Vicinamibacteria > Vicinamibacterales > UBA2999 > Gp6-AA40. Next base: position 14,040 of record DAINQP010000150.1, read on the forward strand.
CTGCCGCGCATCTACAAGGGACTCCGCGAACTGCGCGAAGTCGGTCTTGTCGAAGGCACCCTGCCGCGCATTCATGCCGCGCAACCCACGGGGTCGGCGCCGGTCGTCCGCGCGCTCGAAGCTGGTGAGGATTTTCCGGAGCCAGTGAAGCCCAACACGATTGCCAAGTCGCTGGCGATCGGCAATCCCGCCGACGGATTCCAGGTCGTGAAGGTCGTCAAGGAAACGGGTGGAACCGGCGCCATGGTGAGTGACGAGGAAATCCTCGATGCGATTCAGTTGCTGGCGAGCACTGAAGGCATCTTCACAGAGCCGGCCGGCGGGACGACGCTCGCTGCGACGCGCGCGCTGGTGCGCCGCGGGGTGATCAAATCGAACGAATCCGTGGTGGTGTGCATCACCGGTAATGGGTACAAGACGACAGAAGTGATGCAGGACCGCGTCGAGCGGCCGGTGCGTATCGGTCGCGGCCTCGCCGACTTCGAGAGAGTCGTCGCGCCGCAGACGGTGAACGCATGAACGATCGTTCCGAACGGTTCGAACGATGTATCCGGCCTTCCTGAGACTCGGCGGCCGTCGGGTGGTGCTGGTCGGCGGAGGACGCGTCGCCGCCGGGAAGCTTCACGGGTTGATCGGCGAAGGCGCGGAGGTGACGGTCGTCGCGCCGGACATTCGACCCGATCTCGAGCAACCGGGCGTGACACTCGAGCGACGCCGCTTCGAAGAGGCGGATCTCGATGGCGCGTGGTACGTGATCGCCGCAGCGCCACCGGAGGTGAATCGACAGGTGCTCGTGGCCGCAGAGCGGCGGCAGCTGTTCGTGAATGCGGTGGACGATCCGCCGCATGCGACGGCATATGCCGGAGGCGTCGTGCGGCGTGAAGGTGTGACGATCGCCATTTCGACCGATGGTCGTGCACCGGCACTCGCGGGTCTGCTGCGCGAAGCGCTCGATGCGTGGCTCCCCGGCGACCTCGACGAGTGGATGTCGGCGGCGGATGAGGCACGGCGCCGCTGGAAACAGGACGGCGTGCCGATCGAGCGTCGGCGTCCATTGCTGCTCGAAGCGTTGAATCGACTCTACGAAGCGAAGTAGCGTTGGGAGTTGGGAGTTGAGTAAAGGACGAGTCTCTTTGGTTGGCGCAGGGCCAGGCGATCCCGAGTTGTGGACCGTTCGTGCGCTGAAGCGCGTCCAAGAGGCTGACCTCGTCCTGTACGACGCATTGGTCGATGCTGAGGCGTTGCGGCAGCTCACCGCCGCGCCGTGTTTCTGCGTCGGCAAACGCGCGGGTCGCGCGAGCGTCAAGCAGGACACGATCAACAAGCTGATGATTCGAGCGGCTCGTCAGGGCAAACGCGTCGTCAGGCTCAAGGGTGGCGACCCATT
>DAINQP010000151.1:0-15288 GCA_036742665.1 Vicinamibacterales bacterium
GCGCGTCCGTTTCGGTCGTCCACAGCAACAATACGAACGCGGGCACCGCAGCCGCGACCGCCACGTACGCGGGGGCCGTCAACTACCTCGGAAGCAGCGACTCGAAGAACTTCACCATTGATAAGGCCAACGCAACATGCTCTGTGCTCGGGTACGACGTGTATTACGATGGCGGTTACCACGCCGCGACGGGCTCGTGTAGCGGTGTGAACGGCGCGTCCTTGAGCGGTCTCAACGTCAGCGCGACCACTCACAAGGATGTTGGCGATTACGACGACCCGTGGACGTTCACCGATGCGACCGGCAATTACAACGATACCAAGGGGATCGTGAACGACAAGATCGGCCATTGGACCGCCACTGGCTTCTATGAACCGGTGGACATGAGCGGCGCGCAGATCGTGTGGAACACGATCAAGGGCGGACAGACGGTGCCGCTGAAATTCAATCTCTACGCCGGCGCCCAGAACAAGACGAGCGTGTCAGACGTGAAGGGCTTTGTGTTCGGCGATGCACCGTGCGCGGCCTCGATGATTGATTCGGCGGTCGACTTCACCACGACCGGTGGAACGCAGCTCCGCTACGATGGCACGGCGGGTCAGTTCATCCAGAACTGGCAGACGCCGAAGACGAGCGGCAAGTGCTACGTGGTGCGGCTCACGGCACAGGATGGCACGACTATGGACGCTTACTTTAAGACCAAGTAATAGCTCACGAAGGGCACTCCTGACACGCGTCGGGAGTGCCCGAGAGGTCAGGCTAGTTCTTCCATGGCGCTTCCTCGGCTTGAAAAAAGTCGCCATCGCTTCACTGAAAACGACGAGGACCTACGATGCGGTTGCGCTGCGGCGTTTCACTCAGTCGTTGGCGGAACAAGCCGGCTCGCGAATTCCGCCAGAGCAACTCGCCAAATTGCCGCCAATGCAAATGGCCGACGAGGGTAGCTACGTCTTCGATCGGAAGCGTGGCTTGATGCGTGAAGTGAAAGTCAATCGACGCGTCGCGGTGGGGTCCAGTCGGCGGCTGGACGGCTGGGAGATTCGCTTGATCGACTCTCGCTAGAGCACGTGTCAGCGACGACCGCTGAGCGCCTTCATGACCGTCCGGTTCCATGCCTCAGTGGCGCGGAACCAATGGCCTTCGCGCCCGCGAAAGATCGTCCCCACATTAAGCGCGTAGTGCGCATCACCCTTGCCCGGCAGATAGACGTATCCTTCGCCGCGTGCGGCATCAAACGCGTATGACACGACATACGCCAGGTGTTCTTCTTGCGACTCCAACGGACGATTGGCGTGCGTGGCGTAGAACGACACCTCATACCGCGGCAGCCCGTCGGGTCGTTCGCTGACCACGCCCCGCGGCCAGTCCACGATGAAGCCTTCGGTCTGTTCCTGCGAATTCATGTCAACGCCAGGGCCACTCCACACCACGAAGCTGTTCAGGACGCTGCCGTCGACAATCTCGATTGGCGACGCGAGGTCTGGCGCCGTCAGGACGATTCGAGTCGTCGGCCCTTTTCCAGCTACTGCCGCGGACGTGAGACAGAGAATTGTCAGCGTGACGTACCACCGCAGGCTCTTCATGAGTTCCTCCCGTCCTTCAGGCGCTCAAGCAGATCTTACAGCCGCTTAGCCGCGTCGTTCGGAGAGCAGACGCCACGCCAATGCTCAAGATCGCGAAGGCCGGTAACGATCGCAGTAAGCGCAAGGCTCAAGCGACTGACGTCATCAGGCGGCACCTTACTCGGCGCCCAGCCTGCGACGGATCGCGTTGGCAAAACCGCTGGCCGGCTACTCAGGCCCCAGAATGTCTTCAGTGCTGGTGATGAGAACGCAGGTGCAGCCAGTCTCGCTCCACACTCGCTTGTCGCCGGAGAGAGGCTCTGCCCGGTTGTAGTCTCCGGGATAAAGCTTGCGGTCGTCGATCCAGAGCTCGCCATCGAGGAGGAATAATTCCTCCTCGCCGGCATGCGTGTGCGGCGGATACTGGACGCCTGGCAGGAGTCGCACCAGCATGCTCACACGGTGCTTCGTCGTATCGTTCGCCATCAGCTTGCAGAAGATTCCCGGCGCGACTTCTTCCCATGCGGGTTCGTCCCAGTGCTGGGCCGGCGGCAGCACTGGGTTGCTGCCAGTCTCAGCGGCGATACGTTGGGCGAGGCGCTCGTGCAGCGACGCAGTTGGCCGCAGGATGTTGGTCGGCCAGGCTACGAAGCTGTCGGCGACCGGGCGCAACGCCTCGAGTTCCTGCCGGCACGGCGCGCATGATGCGGTGTGCGCTTCGAAGGCGGCAGCTTCGTCTGGGGGAAGCGCCTGCATCACGTACGCAGACACCTGCGTCGACTGGTTGCAAGAGGTCGAGCTCATGTTGTGAGTCCTTCCTCAGCAAGCGACGTGCGAAGCTTGTGCAGTCCGGAGCGGATTCGCGTCTTGATCGTTCCGAGCGGTTGGTTGAAGCGCGCCGCCACTTCGGCATACGTCAGCTCGAAGAAGAACGCCGCCTCGATCGCCTCTCGCTCGTCGGGCGTGAGGACGGCCAGAGCGCTGCGCAGCGCGTCGCCCTGTTGCTTGAGCGCGACGAGATTCTCGGGATCGGCCGGACTCGTCGCCGGCAACGGGTCGTCTGTTCCAGCGGGCACACGCTTCTTGCGTTGCTCGAACCGCACGCGGTCGATTGCGCGGGAGCGCGCCAGGTTCATGATCCACCCGAGAACGGTGCCATCAGCCTCCTGGTAACGCGATGCGCGACGCCAGACGTCGTGGAAGACGTCCAGCGTCACCTCCTCGGCCGTTTCCCGGTTCGCGGTGATTCGCACGATCAGTGTGAACACGACTCGATGCGTCCGCTCATACAGCGCATGCAGCGCACCTTGATCACCCGAGGCAACGGCCCGGACCAGAGCCACCCACTCTGCTTCGGATACGAGAACCTTTGCCTGATTGGCATAGAGGACGTCGCCGAGCGTACCGGAAGATCGCTGCTGTTCCCGAACGACGTGAGGCGCCGCGTCCATGACCGCATTTGTACATGCCTGGGATGGCGCCCGACAACACTGGATAAGCAGTAGGGAATAACCCTTGTCACGGCCTGTCGTCTCGCGCGGTTTCGAGGAGGTCCTCGAGCTCGCGACTAAAAATCGAGAAACAGCGGGGGTGGGCGTGGTACCTGGCGAGGCCCGACTTCCGCTCACGAGTGAACTCGAACTCCAGCTCGACCTCGCCCGGTGTGATCGATGTGCCGCAAACGGCGCATCGGGCCCCAGTCGCTGGCCCTCCCCATAGCTCGTCCGGAGAGCGCTTCGGGAGGTTTCCGGCTTGCATTGCTTCGCGGACTCTCGCTTGCAGCAGGCTGTCGTCGCTCATTGGTTCCATGATTTGCCATGCGTCATGTCACATAAAACGACAACGGCGCATGCACGGATTGGATCAAGCTTGGAGTGCGGGACCTACTCGACGCGCAGCGCCTTCGACGGATCGATGCGTGTGGTTCGCAGTGATGGCAAGAGCGCTGCGGTCGCCGTCGCGAGCAGCATGATTCCGATGGCGATGACATATGGCCGCAGCGCAACCGGCGGCGCCAGCAGAATCGCGCCGGCAGCCGCCCGGTTCAGCGCGAGCGCCACGGCCGCACCACCTGCCAAGCCGATCGCCGCCGTTCGCATGGTCTCGCCCATCATGCCCGAGACGAGTTGACGCACGCTCGCGCCGAGTGCCATGCGGATGCCGAACTCACGGGTGCGCTGGGTGACGAGGAACGCCACCACCGCGTACGTGCCGGAGAACGCGAGCAGCAGACCGATGACGCCAAGGGTGGACGCCGTGATCGAGAAGGCCTTGAACACCCACGCCTGCCCGCCGAGCAAATCCACGATTGGCATGAACCGGTACGGCGCGTCCTTCTCGATAGCATCGACGGCGGCGATGACGGCTGCCTTCGTGGCAGCCATATCTCCTCGCGAGCGCACGAGCAATGACAATTCGCCTGGATCGTGGAATCCGGTGGTGAAGTAGACGCAGGTCCGATCGACACCGTCCTGAAGCGAGCCGCTGACGACGTCCTCGGCGACGCCGATCACCCGTGCGCGGGTGTGTGTCGGGCGACGTGCCGAGCGCCCCTGCGGAGGAAGGAGATCGAGCGTCTGGCCGATGGGATCGACGCCCGGCCACAAGGTCTGAGCGGTCGCTGCACTGACGATCGCCAGCGCGGCTCCCTCGTCTGATTCAGACGCCGTGAACGTACGGCCGCGCACGATACGAATGCCGAACACCGGGAAGTACTCGGAAGACACCACCGTGAAGCCGACGGTCTGCTGGATACGCGTCTCAGAGGCGAGGACGTCCAGCGGTTGAAGCGTTGCGGTCATCGGCGGCCGCCAGGCCGCGGCGATCTGCTCGACTGCCGGATCGCCGGCGAGCCGTGCCACGACTGTCGCTCGTAAACGGGGCGCCATGCGAACGTCTGCGACGCGTTCGTAGTTGCGATTGGTATCGGGATTGGCGATTTGCGTCGATCGATCGATGAAGCCGACCGCCGCGACCAGGAACAGCACGCACGCGCCGATCTGCAGCGCGACGAGGGCGGTGCGTAGACGCGAGCGGCGCGCATCCAGTGCTTCGTCGCCTTTCGACGCGCGGACGAGATTGGCGCGCGTCACGTGCAGCGCCGGCATCAGGCTGACGAGCACGGCTGAAATAACGGCCGCGATCGCGAGCACCGTGAGCACTCGCCAGTCGGGATCGAGCGGCGCGAGCAGAACCTCGAATGGAATGGCACGCAGCGGAAACGTCGCGGTGATGAGCGGTGGAAACACACGCACGGTCACCATCGTCAGCGCCAGGCCGAGCGCTGCTGCTGGTACTGCCAGCACCAGGCTCTCGATCATGAGCTGCCGAATCACCAGACCACGCCGGGCGCCGAGCGACAGCCGCACCGCGATCTCGCGCTGCCGGGCGAAGCCTCGGGCCAGCACCAGATTCGTCACGTTGGCGCACGCCACGAGCAGCACCAGCGCGAAGATTGACATGATCAGCAGGACCATCGACAAGACGACGCCATCGAGAGGAATGCGTCTGCCGCGAGGCTCGACGCGAACCGCAGTGGGCGCTGATTTCGACCCGGCTGGAAATCGCTGATGCAGCCACACGTCGACCCAGGCGCGGGCCTGCGATTCGGTCGCGCCGCTGGTGAGCCGTCCGAAGGTCAACAGTGATGGCGGGCTGGCCTCGTTCCACGGGTCGGGAACGTCGAAGGCACCGGCCATCGTGAGCGGCGCGTAGAAGCCCACCAGCTCCTGGCCCGGCAGCGAAAAACCCCGAGGCAGCACGCCGACGACGTCGAAACGCTGTTGTCGCAGGACAATGGTCTTGCCGACGATCGCAGGGTCGCCACCGTAGCGCGCCCGCCACACGTTATTCGCCAATACGACGACCGCTCCCTGCCCAGGCGCCGCTGCGTCGGCAGGCGTCGGTACCCGTCCCATGACGGGCTGCACGCGCAGAACCTGAAAGAAATCACCGGTGACCAGCAGACCCATCATCGTTGCGCCGTCCTGCATCACCGTCGTTTCGCTGCCGGCAGCGATCGGCGAAAAATGAGGCGTGGTATCGCGCAGAGCTTCGAAGTCATCCAGCGTGAACCGGTGGCGGCGTACAGCAGTCGTATCCCAGCTCAATTCGTACAGGTTGTGCGGCTCGGGAAGGTCGATCGGCTTCAGGACGTAGGCATTGAGAATGGTGAAGCCAGAGCAGAGCACACCAAGGCCGAGACCGATGGTACCGATCACGCTCGCGGCAAATAGCGGCGATCGACGCAGGCTGCGAAAGGCGTAACGAATGTCGGCGAGCATGGTGGTCTGATCGATTTAGGCGGACCGGTCGTAGTGTCGCCTTCAGCGGACCGGCAGGGTAGACGGCCGTGACCGGCGAATGGTTCCGTCATGAAAACGACACTGGATCTCCAGACGGCGCGGGTGTAGATTCCGCTGTGTACCGCTCCCTGTTGAAGCGGCCGCTACCTCGCTAGGGAGAGTGACATGGACCGACGCGCGGACCGGCGAACCGATGAGGACCTTCGGAAGGGCGCTGTCGAAACAGACGCCTGGGGCGACCCGCACGCCGATGAAGCTGAATGGCACAGCAGTGCCGTCGCGCTGACCGAGGATGTCAGGGGTGCCGACAGTCACGACGTCAAGGATGCCGAAGAAGAGCTCGGGGCGGACGACAACGGCACGCCGGGTTAGCGGCGGGAAGACCAAAACCACAGAACTGATCGCTCGCGGCCGAAATCGTAACGTCCAACTCCACAGAGTTGCACTGCGCTTCGCGGTCCTGGCCAGGTACGATGGTTGCGCCTGTCCTGGTCAGGAGTGTGTCTGTGATGCTAGTGGGGCTTCGATCGATCGTGCTGTTGGCTCTGCTGGCCGGCGCCTGCGCCAGCGGTGAAAATCCCAGCCCGGCGCCCACGGCTCCCACGCCCACGCCGACCCCTTCAACGCCGACACCACCGCCGAGCAACTCGTGCCTGCCGAGCGCGGCGACGAATCTCAGCGTGACGCAGAATCTCAGCACGCGGGTCCTGACATGGACCGCAGGTGCGAGAGCCACTGACTACGACATTCAGATTGGATCCACGTCTGGCGGTTCGGACCTCGTGCGCGAAAACACGACGCAGACCAACTACACGTGGACCGGTGGCGGATCGGGAAACACCGGCACGTTCTACGCCCGGGTGCACTCGCACAATTCGTGCGGGTCAGGTCCCGCGTCGGCAGAGTACGTGTTCCATTAATACGCGCGTGCGCCTCGGGTACAATTCGACCTGAGGCATCATTCATGCGCAAAACCATCGGACTCGCTGCCCTCGCATTGGTCGTCGCGTTGACCAGCGGCGGCATCGACGCACAGAAACCCATTCCCGTTCAGGTCTTCAAAGACGCCACGTGCGGCTGCTGCGCAAACTGGGTCGAACATCTGCGCCGCAAGGGCTTCGCCCCGACCAGCGAGAATGTCGCTGACATCCAGGCCGTGAAGGACGTCTACAAGGTTCCCGCGCAGGCGCGGTCGTGCCACACCGCACTGGTGGGCGGATATGTCATCGAAGGCCACGTCCCCGCGGACGAGATTCATCGCATGCTCAAAGAGAAGCCCAAGGTGGCCGGCCTCGCCGTTGCCGGCATGCCGATCGGATCTCCGGGAATGGAAGGTGCGAACGCGCGGTCCTACGATGTCCTGACGTTCGACAAGACAGGCAAGACGGCGGTCTATTCAACGCAGCGCCCGTAGGGCCCTGCACGTTGATCTCGTCCGGCAGCAGGCGTATAACGCCTTCATGCCAACGCCCGCCAGAGTCCTCACCGCCTGCTTGATTGGCATCGCGGGCCTTGTGCTCGGCTTCGCCATCGCACGAGCGCAAGCGCCCGAGAAGCCGCCGACCATCGACGAACTCCGCAAGGCGGTCGCCGATCTGCGCGGCGGCCGCATCCCACGTCCGCAGTCGTATGACGCGATGACCGCCGACCAGCAGGCGTTCGTGAAGAGCGTCCTCAGCGGACCGCGCGGCGACATCAGCGGATCGCTGGGCGTGATGATCGTCAGCCCGACGTTCGCTGATCTCGCGCAGAAGACGATCGCCTACGCACGCTTCGCCGGCCGCGAAGGATACTCGGTTGTCCCGCCCAAGCTCACCGAGCTGGCGATCATCATGGGTGCGCGCGCGTGGACCGCGCACTACGCGTGGTACGTGCATCGCCGTGCGGCCGAGCGTGCCGGCCTGAGCGCCGATGTCATCAACGCGATCCGCGACGGACGACGGCCCGCCAAGATGGATCGCGACGTCGCCGTCGTCTACGACTTCTGCGACGAGCTGCTGACGACGAAGCAGGTGAGCGACGCGACGCTGAAGACGGCGCGGGAGATCCTGAAAGGCGACCGCGGCATTGTCGATCTCATCGGTACGCTTGGCGCGTATCAGCTCGTCGCGATGATGATGGTCGTCGATCAATTCCCGCTGCCCGCCGGTGTAGCGCCCGAGCTCAAGTAGTACATGTCAAACGTCAGCCGCCCCCCGTTCGTCGTCTGCGTGCCGCTGCCCGAAGGTGAGCGCTTCGCGATCGTCTCCCCCGAGACGTTGGTCGCGCGGACGTTCCCGCCGAAGCGGGGTGAGGGGTGGCCCGAGGCGATGCGCCGCTTCTTCGAGAGCAGTCAGCTGTTCACCGAAGCCCACGTGCGGATCCGGCTGGCTGAGATGGGACTTGACGAAGCGGCAGTTTCGATGCAGATTCAGCGAGCGCGAAAGATCAAACAGTTCAACGAGCTCTCGTCCTGGGAGCATGTGACGACGATCGGGTTCCGCAATCGAGACGGGCAGGAAGTGATTCGCAAGACCGAGCGCGACGGCACCGCGCCGGGCCAGCGCGTCTTCATCCTGCGCTGCACCGTCTGCGATCACGAGTACGGCGCAGATGGCTGCGACATCTACGATCGCCTGTGCCCGCAGTGTCAGGACGGTCCGCCGGGTTTACCGGCGATCCCGTAGGGTTCGCCTTCAGGCGGACGTCCAGGTTCGGCTAAAGCCGGACACTACACAAACCGGACACTACAGAAGTCGGGCACCCTCAATTGCGAGCAATTGCAGCTTCGTCGCCGTGCCGCCCGGTGCGGAGAAGCCGCCCGTGCCGCCCCTCGCCGCGAGCACGCGGTGACACGGCACGATGATCGGAATGGGATTTCTTCCGAGCGCCTGACCCACGGCGCGCGCCGCATCGGGTTCGCCGACGCGTTCCGCGACCTCGCCGTATGAGAGCGTCGTTCCTGGCTTGATCGTGCGCGTCACGTCGTAGACGCGCCGGTGGAACTCCGGGACGGTCTCGTCGAAATCGAGCTGGATGTTCGTGAGATCGCGAGCTTCGCCCTCGAGCAACGCGATGATGCCCTCGATCGCATGCGAGATGAATGGCGGCGGAGCAGACTCGATGGGGTGGCGGAAACGGCGCACGACGCGGGCTCGCGTCAGAGATTCGGTTGGCTCGGGGAGCCACACCGACGTGACGCCCCGATCCGACCAGGCGATCGCGCATGAGCCGATGGTGGTTTCGAATAACGAGAAGGAGACCACCATTCAGCACGCCCAGGCGGAAGCCTGCGCTCTACTTATCGAAGTCCCCGGGTCCGCCATTGCCGGCCGGCGCAACGTTCGCGTTGACGTTGCCGTTGGTCGCGGGCGCCACCGCGTTCGGATCGACGTGATTGAGCGCTTCGAGCGTCGGGCCGACTTCGCCGCGCGGCAGCAAGCTTGGACCGGAGCGCAGGAATACTTTCTCCGGGGCCGTGCCGCGATCGAAGAGCACGCCGATGAAGCAGTTGCTCATCTCATCCCAGTTCTGCGGACCCCACACGACCTTCTTCGTCGCATCCGGATTGAAGCGGTTGGCCGTCGAGTTGTCGAAGTGGCTTACCAACTGTAGCTTCGCGCCCTTCGGCAGCGCGATCGGCTCGGCGAACTGATAGCCCATCTGCCACTCGAAATTCCAGTTGCCCTTCAGGACGGTCTGCGACTGACCGCTGGGACTCACGATACGCAGTTCGAAGTCTTTTCCCCGCAGGTGCATGTGCGGTTGCGCGTAGACGAGACGCGCGTTCTCGCCGAAGGTGATCTCGCTGACGACTTCGGCCTTGCCTTCGCCGGGCGGAATCGCGAGATTGAGCGCGGTCGGTCCGGCGTGGAAGAAGTAGCGCGTCTGCGGCGGTTCCTTCGCCACCACGAGACCGAGCTTCGAGACGTCAGCGCTCGGCTTGCCCGATGTGGTGTAGTGCAACTCGAAAACGAGGTCTGATCCCTTCGGAACGAACTTCGCCGCGCCGTTGATGTCGAAGCGCTGCGCGCCGAGACCAGGGTTGAACTTACCGAGGATGTCATTGCCCTCCTCGATCGCGTTCTTGCCCATGATGTCGCGATTGCTCTCCACTTCGTAGGCTTCGCCGGGTACCGCGTTCTCCATCCACTTCGATCCGGGCGGGCGCACCCACACTTTGCCGTGGTGCAGGACGGCAGGATTCCCGGGTCGCATTTCGGCCGCGGACACCCACAGATCCCGCGTGAACACTCCCTTGACGACGATGTACTTGTAGTTGACCGTGCCGCGGGCCGGGACCTCGAACGGCTTCGGCATCTCGATGATGATGTCCGGTGTAAGGTTCCAGCCGCTCGCGAACTTCAGCGCAGGCGGCGCGGTCGCCGGATCGCCGGCCGGTGCGCCGCTGTCGGCCCATGCGGCGAGCGTGTTGATCTCACGCTCGACGAGCCGGCGCTCGTTCGACAGATGCGCGTAGCCCGGATCGGCGAACCATGGCGGCATCTGCTTCGAGACGACCGCGTTCTTGATGGCGCGCGCCCATGGCCGTGCCTGCTCGTACGTCAGGAGCGACATCGGTGCGACTTCACCGGGCCGATGGCAGGTCTGACAGTTGGCCTGCAGGATGGGAAGGACGTCCTTGTAGAACGTGGGGCCGTCCGCGGCTGACGCGGCCGACGCCATAACCAGGGAACCAAGGATAGCAATCAGGTTCGTTCTCATGACGACGCCTCCACACACGAATGGCACCCGTCCTATGCGGGAAAGGCCCGCTCGACGTTGTTCCAAGAGTATAGGGCCGATCGTATCCAGACGGACCCTGATGGCGTGTACCGTGTCGCCATGGGAAAATGCCGAATTGCGGCCGATTTGCCGGGCCCTGCCCAGGCGCGGTCTCATCCTGGGAGTCACGCAAAAATGGCGCAAATACACTGCTCACGGCTCGCCATGAGCTTGTCGACGGGTCTCGTGCCAGCCGTTCTAGGCGTCAGCGGTGTTCGCACTGCTCCCGTTGCAACTGGTCAGTGGAGCCCGGGTGGGCTACCGTATTCGCGTAGCCCCGCCAAGGTGGACGCGCCGTTCACGAGGGGCTGACGATCACGCAGCAGCCGCACTATCAGCTCTACGAGTACTCGTGCCACGAATGCAATGGCACGCGGTGAGCTACGCAGAGCGGCGAGCGCGCGTACGAACGAATGGTCGCGGACCCCAAGCCAAGGGGCTGTCGATTCCGCCGCGCACCATGGGGATGAAAGTCTATTCCGGGCTGCGGTCGAAGGCCGTCAACCGTTCGTGAAGTCGGCGCGGGGAAATAACGGCACTGCGAGGGTGTCGAGGAATACGTTATCGATGTCGCACGATTCTGATGCTTCGTATCGCTGTCCCAAGTGCGGCGCCACCTCGGCGCTGTTGCTCCCGCAGCCCGTCACGCGGGAGAGCCAGGTGGCGCTGAAATGTTTGCAGTGCGCCCACGTCCTGCGGATGCCGCGCCGCGTCCTGAAGGGTGCCGTCAATCGGTTCGATTCCACCGGCTCACTCGAGTGAGGTAGGCTTCATTTCGGAGCGCCGGTGAACAACTTCTATCTGCTGCTCGCGTTCGTCACGGGCGCGGGCGTGGCCGCGCAGTCGGTCATCAACGCACGGCTCGGATTTCTGCTGGGCGGTCCAATCTGGGCGGCCGCCGCGCAGTTCGTCGTCGGATTGCTGCTGCTGTTGCTCGCGGCAGCGGCGACGCGGCAGCCGGCACCCGTGAATGTCGACATCGGTGGCGCGCCGTGGTGGGTGTGGACGGGCGGCGCCTTCGGCGCCACGTTCATCGTCGTCGTCATCCTGCTGACGGCGAGGATTGGCGCGACGCTCACGCTTGCCTCGGTCATTGTCGGCCAGCTGACGGCGGCCCTGGTCGTCGATCACTATGGACTGTTTGGTGGCAGCGTCGTCCGTCTCACGCCGCTGCGGGCAACCGGTGTCGCGCTCCTGGTGCTGGGAGTGACGCTCATCCGCTGGAAGACATCATGAAAGACTCGGAGCGCCGGCTGCTCACCGGGCTGCGCCGCGCCTTGTTACCGTTGCACAAGACGCTGCTTGAATGGGAACGCAAGACCTACGAGCGCGAGCACGGCCGAAAGATGGCAGGTGGCGAGTTGCTGCAGATCATCACAACCGCCCCGCAGTTTGCGTGGCTGCATCCCATCTCCGGGTTGATCGTTCGGATCGATCAGGCACTCGACGAGGAAGCGCCCGACACGCCGGTGGACGTGGACGCGATCATCACGCAGGCACGCCGGCTCGTCGCCCCTGACCAGACCGAGAAGCCGTACGCCGAGCGCTATCTCACCGCGCTACAGGAAGTGCCGGACGTCGTCGTCGCCCACGGGAAAGTCACGGCGATCCTCAAGGAGAATCCGGCGCGAGAGACGCTCCACTAAGTCCTTGGCCCTGGTGCTTGGTCCGTCCTTGGTCCTCAATTCTTAGGCCAACCGGTCGGCGGTATCCAAGGTTTCCCGTTCGGACCGACTTCGTCCGGCCGTCCCGGCGGTAGCACCTTGTCGCGGCGTGCGCGAACGTAGAGATGGATTTCGGAGACCTGCTTTTTATCGAGCAGCTTGTCCCACGCCTGCATGCCCTTGTCCGGGATCCCGTTCATCACGACCTTCAGGAACTCGGCAGAGGAGAGCTTGCGATTGGGCTCGGTCAGGTTCGGGGCGTTGGTCGTACCGTTCGCATCGACGCCGTGGCAGCGGTAACAGTACACGTGCCACCACTTCCAACCGTCGTACACGGTCTTGTAGGTATCAGCCGTCTGCGCGCCGAGCAGCGCGGTGCCGGGTGGATCCCCGTTGGACAGCACGCCGAGAATGGTCACGGCGAACAGGAGTCCGCCGATGCTCATGAGCCGAAGGCCAGTCGTCATTTCGCCCGCGTCCGTCCCTCGTCCATCAGTGGCACTCCATACTCCTTCAGAATCGCTGTAATCTCGGCGCTTCGTTGCCGCCGCACGGTCTCGACGCGCGCCTTGAGTGCCTCGTCGCCTTTCTTGATGCCGATCGAGATGTTGAAGGCGAACGGCAGATCGCCTTGTGCTGATGGAACGGGGACGAGCTCCAGCGGGACACGCTGGCGGGCGGCGTAGTAGCCGGCTATCGGCCCCCATACGATCGCGAGATTGATCGTGCCGCTGGCGACGGCATCGATGATCGTGCTCGGCGGATTCTCGTCGGAATAGAACGTGCTGAAGCCGACGACATTGTCCACGACACCGCGCTTGGATAATTCGTGAACCGGCGGCGGGTTGGTGTAGTCATCGCCAAGAAGGTGCACGCCGATCTTCAGCTTCTTCAGCACCGGATCGTCGAGCGACTTGAGCGTCAGGCCCTTGCCCTTCGGGTAGACAAAGACATACGTCGAGCGATAGTAGGGTGGCGTCGTGCTGACCAGGTCATAGCCTTGCGGTACACCGATCACGACATCACAGCGGCCTTCCTGGAGCGTTGCGTTCATCGTGTTCCTGATGAACCCTCGCCGCTGGCCCCACCAGATGTAGCTGACGGTCGTGCCCAATTCCTTCGCGATGAGCGAGGCGATCCGGTTCTCGAAGCCTTCGAGCTTCTGATTCGAGAACGGCATGTTCTCGGGATCGGAACACACGCGTAGCGGATGTTTCGTCTGCCCGAACGCAATCCCCGGGCAGACGAGACACAGGAGGACAACGATAGTTGGCGCGTCCGAAAGAACGCGCCCTACCTGTTTCATGGCAACGAGAAGACCGTCAGCACGCCGCCCTGGTTGCTGAAGTTCGCCAGATCCTTGAACGCGCCGATCGCGCCGAGACCAGCCGTTGGATCCTCGAGGCTCATGTCCGCCGCGACGCCGATGCCCGACCACCCGCCGACGCCGGAGAGCACCGCGATGTACTGTTTGCCATCCGGCCCGACGTAGGTCATCGGGTTGCCAATGATCCCGGACGGTGTCTTGAACTTCCACAGCACGTCACCGGTCTTGGCATGGACGGCCTTCAGCCAGCCCTCCATCGTTCCGTAGAAGACGACGTCGCCGGCGGTCGCGAGTGCACCACCCCACGCCGACAGCGGCTCCTTGATGCCCCACACCTTCTTGCCGGCTGACGGATCCCAGGCGATGAACTCACCGCGATTCCCGCCCGGACCTGGCTTGCTGACGACGATCGCGCCGACGTAAGGTTGGCCGGCCTGGTACTTCACCTCGACGCCTTCGTAGTCCATGCAGAGATTGTTGGTGGGCACGTAAAAGAACCCGGTGCGCGGCGAGTACGACACCGGCTGCTGATTCTTGCCACCCATCGCCGAGGGACAGATGTCCTTAGTGTTCTTGGTTGCCGACGTTCGCTTCTCAGGATCTTCAATCGGCTTACCGGTCTTGAGGTCCACGCCCTTGGCCCAGTTGACGTGCACAAACGGGTTGGCCTGCAGCAGCTCGCCGGTCTTGCGATCGAGCATGTAGGAGAAGCCGTTGCGATCGAAGTTGACGAGCACCTTGCGCATCTGTCCGTTGACGTTCACGTCGACGAGCACGTTCTCGTTGATGCCGTCGTAATCCCACGCGTCATGCGGCGTCTTCTGATACGCCCACGCCGCCTTGCCGGTGTCGGGATTGCGCGCGAAGATCGTCATCGAATACTTGTTGTCGCCGGGACGCTGATCGGGATTCCACGAGCCGGGGTTGCCGGTGCCGTAGTAGAAGAGATCGAGCTCGGGGTCGTAGCTGTACCAGCCCCACGTGGTGCCGCCACCACGCTTCCACTCCTCACCCTTCCAGGTTTCCACCGACCCCGGGAACCCGACCTCGGCCTCCGGTCCGGTGCTGTACATCCGCCAGATCTGCTTGCCGGTATTGATGTCGTTGGCGGTGACGAAGCCGCGCACACCGAACTCGCCGCCGGAGATCCCCGAGATGACCTTGTCCTTGATCACCATCGGCGCCGAGGTGACAGTCTGACCCTGCTTGTAGTCGCCCTGCTTGACCTTCCAGAGCTCCTTGCCCGTCTCGGCGTCGAGCGCCACCGTGTTGGTGTCCAGCTGATTGAAGAAGATCTTACCGTTCGCGTAGGTCACACCGCGGTTCACCGTGTCGCAGCAGGCAATGGGGATCACGGCGGAGTCCTGCTTGGGCACGTACTTCCATTTGATCGGCGCGCCTTCCTTGCTCAGATCGAGCGCATACACGATGTTGGGAAATGGCGTGTGGACGTACATCGTGTTGCTCACCACGAGCGGCTCGCCCTCATGCCCGCGGAGCACGCCTGTCGAGAACGACCATGCGACCTTCAGATTCTTGACGTTATCGGTGTTGATCTCGCTCACCGCGCTGTAGCGGGTTGCCGATTGGTTCTTGTTCGGCATCGTCCACTCCTTCTCGGCGTCAGTAACGGGCGCCGTGGAGGCCGTGGTGCTGATCGGGACTGA
>DAINQP010000152.1:0-15257 GCA_036742665.1 Vicinamibacterales bacterium
CTGGGCGACGTCTACCGCGCGCGCGATCCTCGACTCGGTCGAGAGGTAGCGGTGAAAACGTTGCGTTCAGACGGCAGCGACGCACGGGCTCGCCTCTGGCGTGAGGCACGAGCCGCGGCGAGCATCAGCCATCCGAGCGTCTGCCAGATTCACGACGTCGGCGAAACCTCCGACAACATCTACATCGTCATGGAGCTGCTCCAGGGTGAGCCGCTCGCGCATCGCCTCAAGGACGGTCCCCTCAAGGTGGACGAGGCGATTATGGTGACGTTGAACATCCTCGGCGCACTCACCGCGCTGCATACCCGCGACATCGTGCACCGCGATCTCAAGCCGTCGAACGTGTTCCTCACGGACTCCGGAATCAAGCTCCTCGACTTCGGACTGGCACGATCACGGCAGTCGATCGCCGGCGTCGATCTGACGATTACACAGGCCGGCACCATTGTCGGCACGCCTCGCTACATGGCTCCTGAGCAATGGAGCGACTCGCCTCCGGACCCGCGCAGCGACGTGTTTACGACCGGCTCCTTGCTCTTCGAGATGCTCACCGGGCACCCGGCCTTCGCCGGCGACGATCTGGTGCAGGTGTACCACAGCATCATGTCGAGCCACCCGCCACCGCTCACCGGATCGGCGATCACAGCGGCGGTTGACGTGGTCATCCACCGCGCGCTCGAAAAGCGACCCGATGATCGTTACCCCTCGGCCGACGCCATGGCGCAAGCGCTGCGATCTGCGGTGACGCTGGTCAGCACCGGCACGCAGCAGGCCCAGCCGCCAGTGCGCGCTACGACCCGCTTGATCGCCTTGCCGTTCCGCATGCTGCGGCCGGATCCCGATCTGGACTTCCTGTCGTTCAGCCTTCCCGACGCCGTGGTGAGCTCATTGGCAGGTCTCCAGTCGCTCGTCGTCCGCTCCACGCTTGCCGGCGCCAGGTATGCGAGTGGCGAGACGGTCGATCTCAAAGCGATCGCCACTGAGCTCGGGGTCGACGCGGTGCTCACCGGCACCTTGCTGCGCGCCGGCGATCAAGTGCGCGTCAGCGCGCAGCTGATCGAGGCCTCCTCGGGCACGATGCTGTGGTCGAAGACGGTCCAGGCGACGATGCGCGATCTGTTCGACGTTCAGGACCAGCTCGCAAAGGCCATCGTCGAGTCGTTATCGATTCCGCTGTCGAGTGGCGAGAAGCGGCGGCTGACGTCCGACTTGCCGACCAGCGCGCGAGCCTACGAGTTCTACTTGCGGGCCAATCAAGTCAGTCACGATCCCGCGATGCTCTCGGTCGCCGGGGAACTGTATCGATCGGCCCTCGATGAGGATCCGCAGTACGCACCGGCCTGGGCCAAGCTCGGACGTGTCTATCGTGTCCTCGCAAAGTACGGCGCCGACGACGCCACCGAGAACTTCAAACGCGCCGACGAAGCGTTTCAGCGTGCGCTGCAGCTCAATCCCGACCTGAGCGTCGCGCACAATCTGTACACGAACTTCGAAGTCGAATCGCTGGGCCGCGCGAAAGAAGCGATGGCGCGCCTGCTCACCAGGGCCCAGTCCACCAGCGATCCCGAGATCTTCACCGGACTCGTCATTGCCTGCCGGTTCTGCGGTCTGCTCGACGCATCATTGGCCGCCGATCGTCAGGCGCGCCGGCTCGATCCGACCGTTCGCACCAGCGTGATGTACACGCACTTCATGCTCGGCGACTGGGAGCGGGCGATGGCCAGCGACACCGATAGTCTGAAATGGGTGACGAACTGGACGTTGCCGCTGCTGGGCCGACCGGATGAGGCAATCGCCGCCTATCGCGAGATGGAGTCCCGACAGTTGCCGGAGACCATTCGCGACTTGATGCGAGCGTGCCGTCTGGTGCTCGAAGGCCATAAGGAGCAGTCGTTCAAAGTCGCCCGTACCTTCTTCGACAAGCACTTCGACCCCGAAGGCCTCTACTTCACGGCGCGCGTGCTGGCCCGGCTCGGCGAACTCGACGCGAGCCTCGACCTGCTCGACCGCATCGTCGAGAAGGGGTTCTATTGCTCGTCCGTGATGATGCGGGATCCGTGGATGGATTCGATCCGGGGCCGGTCGCGTTTCGCCGAGGTTGTTCGGCGGGCCGAGGCGCGAACACGCGAGGCACAGCAAGAGTTCCTCCGCCTCAATGGCGATCGACTGCTCGCCCTCAATGCCTGACCTGCGGAATTTTTCCCAATGCCGCGAAAGATTCCACAGTCGAGCGGGTAGGCTGGATCGATAACGGGGTCTTCTTCAAGCCATTTCCTGGAGTCGATCGCGGAGCAGTCTTTGCAGTTCGGAACCACATCTCATGCGACTTGGAATCTTTGCAGCTGCAATCATCATCTGGCTGACGAGCCTCGTGGCTGTCACGGCTGGCCAGCGCCTGCCGGCGGCGCTTCTGCGCAACCATCCCGCCATTTCCTATGAGCGGGCGCCGGTCACGAACGCCGTGACGGAGTTGAACGATCGTCTGCGCACTGGCGAGGTGACGCTCGAGTCCAAGGGGCCGAGCGGCTATCTCGAATCGTTGCTGAAGGTGCTGCACGTCCCGGTCGAGTCGCAGGTGCTAGTGTTCTCGAAGACCAGCTTCCAGGCGCCGCGCATCAATCCCAAGAATCCGCGCGCGATTTACTTCAACGACACGGTGTCGGTCGGTTGGGTACGAGGTGGTCCCGTGCTCGAAGTGATTGCCCAGGACCCCAAGCAGGGCGCCATCTTCTACACCCTCGAGCAGACGCAGACCGGCGCTGCGCCCGCGCGACCGCAGTTCGAGCGCAACAACACCTGCATGTCGTGTCACACCTCGGACGCCACGCAGAACGTGCCAGGTCCGTTCGTCGGCAGCGTCTTCCCCGGTGTCGATGGCATCACGATGTACGGGCCCGCCTACACGACAGATCATCGCAGCCCGTTCGAGTTGCGCTGGGGCGGTTGGTACGTGACCGGCACACACCAGGCAACACGTCACATGGGGAATGCCGTAGCAACCGATCCGTCCGATCTGGCTGCGATGGTGACGCCAGCCACCGTGCACGTGACCAATCTCGAGGGCCGGTTCGATATGACCGGCTACCTGTCGCCGCACAGCGATATCGTCGCGCTACTGGTGCTCGAGCATCAGGCGCAGATGCTCAATCTGATCACGCGCGTCGGCTGGGAAGCGCGCACAGGCGCGGCGGATGCAGGTCGCGCGCTCGACCAGGCAGCCGCACAGCTCGTGGACTACATGCTGTTCGTGGATGAATCGCCGCTGCCCGGACCCGTAGCAGGAACGTCCTCGTTCGCGGCCGGGTTCAACGCCTCCGCGCGGCGTGACAGCCATGGGCGGTCGCTGCGCGATCTCGATCTGAATCGGCGCCTGTTGAAGTATCCGTGCAGCTATCTGATCTACTCGGAGCCATTTGACGCGATGCCGCCGGCCGCCAAAGCCGCCGTCTACGCGCGTTTGTGGGAAGTGCTCTCCGGACGCGAGCGCAGCGAGCGGTACAACGTCCTCAGCGACGGCGATCGCCAGGCGATTCTCGAGATCCTTCGCGAGACGAAACCCGACCTGCCTGAATACTTCGTGGTGTCGTAGAGCGCACGCTTCCGCCTTCGCTGAAGCACCGACGGGCGGTCCGCCGTGGCCTTGGCGGAGGCTGGTCAGCCTGCGCCTGATCGCGGTGGCTGAAGCCACCGCTCTACCTGGCGGACTGCATCCCCCACGCCAATACGTCCAGTCGCTTGGCGAAATGCAGCAGCGGTGCGACGGCGGGAAGCGTGATGCCTGCGGCCGTCGCCATCGTGTTCACGGCAATCTGCGCGTCGGCGGTTTGCAGCGGCCATGGCTTGTGGTGGATCTGCAGCCGGCGCGGCTCGCCTGAACGGGTCGTCGTGTAAAGGCAGTAGCGTTCTGTGAGGAAGTACTCCAGCGTCTCCCGCGCCGCTGGCGAGATCACACCGACAGGCGAATAGGTACTCAAGAACTGCGCATTCACCGACGATCGTCGCGCGCTGCGATACGTCACACGCCGACCGTCTGTGTGCACAGCCATGGCAGAGCGGTGGTACGGCAAATGAAACACCGTCCGCGCGCCGATGACGGCAAGCGTACTGGCCGCATCCAGGCTGAAGAAATACACTCCCGGCTTTCCATTGAGCGTCACATAGGTCCGCACGTTCAGCTCCGGAAACGCTGACAACCCCGGGAGTGACGGCACGCCCCTCGGCCCGACGTTGGTCATATGAAATGGAATCACGCCGAGCCAGGCACGCCCGTCGAACAGGTCAAGTGGCAGATTTGCAGGGACCTTGCCGCGCAACGCGTCGGGGTCGAGCGGCCAATGCGCGAACAGCAGATCGTGCCAGCTCTGGGTCATGAGCCATGGCCCATCCGGAACGGGCCACGGCCGGTGCGCGGTGTGTGCGAGAAGCTCGTCGGGATGCGGAAAGTCGCTCACTCGCGCGATGCGGGAGGCGGGGGCTTCAGGTTGTTGTACACAGCTTCGACGAATTGATCTTTCGTCCAACCGGGTGCGCTGCCGTACAAACCATCGTAGTCCATGGTCGGATTCGCAGCCTTGACCTGTGCCAGCGTCAGCCCGCGCTTGACCATGTCCTGGATGCGATCGCGGATGATCGTGACCATGTCTCGATACTCGACCAGATCGGCTTCGTCGGAAACGCGTCCATGGCCAGGCACGAGCATCGTCCCGCCCTCTGTCTTCTCTCCGGCAATCACCAGCGCCAGCAGCTGGTTCAGTCCGTCAAGGACGCCGTTGATGTGGCCGCCGCGCTGCGCGTCGATGACGGGATAGCTGACGGTCGAATAGAGATCGCCGGTGGCAATGACGTCCGATCGGCGGAAGAACACGAGCGTATCGCCGTCGGTGTGTGCCGACGATACGTGCACGAGTTGCACGCCCTCGCCGTTATAAAAGAATTCCTTGTGCGATCCCGAAAACGTTGCCGTGGGCCACGCGGTCACCGGGAAGGGCGCAGCCGAACCGGACGGCGCACTCATGCGGTTCAAGGTTTCCTCGTGCGCGATGATCTCGGCCCGAGGCGCCGAATTGCCGGCGCCGACCTGGGCGACACCGCGGCCCGACAGCGGTATGCCCGATGCCCCAATCCGCTCGTTGCCGCCGACGTGATCCGCATGCGAATGCGTGTTGATGATGTAGCGGACGGGTCGAGGCGTCAGCTCACGGACTGATGCGAGGACACGCTCGGCATTCTGCGCCGTCCCCGTATCAACGAGAACCGAGCCGAGGTTCCCCAATTGCACTACGACGTTCGCTCCGGCGCCGACCACGAGATGCACGTTGCCCTGCACGTGCAGCGTACGCAGCGTCGCCTGGTCGCGCCGCTGCGCCGCGTTGCCTTGCGCCTGGCCAGATGTTGACGTGAACGCGCCGACGGCGATCGCCACGGCGACGACGGCGACCGGCAGCAGCTGCGATCCGCGAGCCATTATCGTCGTGGGCATCATGGCGCCTGCCGGCGCGGCGCCGGCGCGATCGGCATCGTCTTCACCTTCTGCATGTACT
Source organism: Vicinamibacterales bacterium (assembly GCA_036742665.1). Lineage (GTDB taxonomy): Bacteria > Acidobacteriota > Vicinamibacteria > Vicinamibacterales > UBA2999 > Gp6-AA40. The sequence goes on from DAINQP010000152.1 coordinate 5,541, forward strand.
CCGGGTACATCGTGGCCGCGCCGCCGCGCGTCGGCTCGACGGGCAGGCCGTGCTGAGCGGCAAACTCGGTGAGATACGGATTCTGACCCGGCAGATAATGCGGCACGTACGCGGGATCGCGACCGGGCACTTCATCGTCGGCCTGACAGAACAGCCAGGCCTGGTACTGATTTGGCCCGCCCACGTCGAGCATCAGGTTTGTGGTCTTGACCAGCGGCTCCTCGAGGAAGATCGGGTCTTCGACGATGCTGAGCTGAGAGAGGATGTTGCCGTGACGGAAAAAGTATTCCGTCATCGTCGTCTTGTCGCTCATCGGAAGCCCGTTGCGACGATGCCACCCCTGTTTGATGTGCGTCGTCCGCACCTTGAGCGTGCGTCCGATCCATTCGCCCGTCGAGAATCCCATCCAGGTGTGCGGCGCTTCTTCGGGCGGGTGCTCGCGGCCGTCAAGCCAGATGATCCGTTCCTGCGCGTAGGTACTGAGGAAATGCCTGATCGCGATCACGCTCTGCGTGCCGGGATCGATGTCCTCGGTGATGCGCACGCGGATCGGCCCGCGGTAGATATACGGTGACACGTGAGCGCGGCACTGATGTTCGGGCAGCGTCAGCCGGGAGGCATCCCAACTATCGGCGTACTGTCGACCGGCGGCGTTGATGGGGATTCCCAGGTAGTCGCCAAGTGCGGGTCCCGGCCCGCGCTCGGGTTGGTCCTCGTGATAGAAGTTCGCCCAATCGCCGCTCAGAAAACTCTGCGCGGATGCCGGCGCAGCAAACGCAACGAGCAATACAACGAATCCGAGCGCATTGCGCAGCTTCATCGCGTCGCGCTCGCGCCGCCTTTGCTCAAATCGCGATACACCGCCTCGATGAACATCGCCGTCGTCCACGGGCCCATATCAGATCCATAGCGGCCGTCGTAGTCGAGGGTCGGCTTTGCGGCTTTCACCTGCTCGAGTGTCATCTTCTTCGCCACCATGCCTTTGACGCGGTCGCTGACGATTTGCAGCATGTCGCGATACCACAGCACGTCGTTCTCGTCCGAAATCCGGCCATGTCCTGGAATCACGTACGTGCCGCCCAGCGCCAACGACTTGCTCGGCACGGCCAGGTCGAGAATCCGGTTCAAGCCATCGATCGTACCCTGCACGCTGCCGCCAGCGGCAACGTCGATGCGGGGATAACTGACGGTCGAAAACAGATCGCCGGCGGCGATGACATCCGAGCGCCGGAACATCACGAGGGTGCCGGCGTCGTCGAGCGCCGATTCGTCGTGAAAGAGCATCACCGGCTCGCCGTTGAACGGGAAGTCGCGCCGATCCTCGAAGTAGGTGTTGAAGGGTTTTGCGGTATCCGGCACGCCGGCCTTGCTCATGCGAGCCGACGCATTCTCGTGCGCGACGATAGCAGCCACATTGCCATTCACGGTCCGGCCGGCCTTCGCCAGCGGCTCATTGCCACCGATATGATCCGCCTGTGCGCCAGTGTTGATGACCCAGCGGATCTCTTTGGTCGGCGCGAGTGCCTTAACCGCGGCCAACACCTTGTCAGTCGCCGCCCCTGACCCACTGTCAACGACCAGAATCCCGTCCTCGCCGACTTGAACGACAATGTTTGCGCCGGCGCCGACGATCATATGGATGTTGCCCTGTACGGGGACCGCTTTCACCTCACCGGCCGCGAGCCGCTGTGGCAGAACCTCGGGCCTGAAACCGCTGTTCTTCCCGGGAATGATCGCCGCTCTCGGCGCGCCGGGCTTCCAGTCCGGCAGCAACGTCTCGGCGCCGCCGCGCACACCGTCCTTCGGCATCGCGTGCTTGGCTTCGAACTCACCCAGCCACGGGTTCTGCCCCGGCAGATAGTGCGGAACCTCGTTCTTGTCCTTCGGCAGCTCCATCGCGTATTCGCAGTTGTAGAGCCAGTTCTGATTGCCCCGGTCCATCTGCACGAATTCCTGACTGCGGATGTAGGGCTCCGTCAGATAGACGGGGTCGGTCGCGATGGTGACCTGTGACAGCAGGTTGCCGTGCCGAATCCAGTGCTCAACGACGACGGTCCGGTCGCTGGCCGGCATGCCGCCGCGACGGAAGTACCCCGCCTTGATGTGCGTCGTCGTGATGGTCAGGGTGTCGCCATTCCACTCCCCGGTGGAGAACCCCATGTACGAATGCGGCGCATACTCGGGCGGATGCGGCCGACCGTCGAGCCAGATCGTCCGGCGCTGCTGGTAGGTGCCCATGTACATCTCAATCGCGACCAGTTCCTGCGTGTCGGGATTCTTCTCCTCCCAGATCCGGAACTGATTCGGCCCGAAAAACATGTATGGCAGCGTGTAGGGCGCGCATTGATGCTCGAGCACCGAGTGGCGCGCCACGTCCCAGCTGTCGCCGAACATCCGCGCGGCGTCGTTGATCGGCAGTCCGCTGAAGTCACCAGGTTCTTCACCCGGCACGCGGTCCGGCTGGTCTTCGTGATACCGGCCGGACCAGTCGCCGACGAAGCTCACCTGCGCAAATGCCGGCGACGCTCCGATCACGAGAACGACAGCTGCGAGAATCAGGCGGTTCATTTGAGTACCTGTGTCTTGGACGTCGTGCTCTGCAGATGCTCATTGAGATCCGGCAGACACGACACCTCTTGAATGTCCTCGTCGATTACACGATTGAAGCGCTTGGTGCTTTTCCAGTCCCCTTCCCAGTTGTCCGGGTCGGTCATCGTGTATTCACTCTCGAGTTGAGCGCCCACCATCCGGAAGCGCTCGACGATGTGCAGTTGTTCGCCCGCAGGGATCGCCACGCCGCCTTGATCCATCCAGTGATGATCGCCACGGAACCCAACCGTGTCGACGACGAGCGTGTCGCCGTCCCACGTACCGATCGACTCGCCGTTGTAGGTCCGGACGATGATGTCGGGATCGGTGTGCTTGCGGCCATCCAGATACACGATTCGGACGCTGTTCATGAAACCGCTGATCATGTAGATCGCGGTCGGGATCTGCACCATCGCCATCGGCCAGTAGCGCGTCATGATGAGCGGCAGTCCGGCCGGCCAGCACTGGCCGATGTCGTCGCGATAGACCTTGCCTTCGGCCGTGTACTTCTTCGCTGCGTCCCAGTGTTTCTGCGCCGCCGGCGTCAGCTTCGGGTACGGCGGACCAAAGCGCCATGCTTCCGGGTTCTCGCTGACGTCGATGAACCAGTTCCCAGTCACGTCGAACGGGGGCTTGGGCCGGGGCTTGGCAATGTTGGACGGTGCCAGCGCGCTCAACTGTTTGCCTTCTTCGACAGTGGCGTCTGCGGCCCCCGTGGCCGACACGGCAGGCGCCGCCGACGGTGGCGAGGGCGAGCAACTGGCCGACACCATTGCCCCGGTCAGGATGAATGCAGCAATCCGTCGCATGGCGGTCTACTTGGAGTCCGCCGTGCCGAGCCGCGCCGGACGCTCAGTCAGCACGCGGCCGTCGGCCAACGTCAACGAGCGGAAGATTCCGGCTGGCTCGCCGCTGCGCACCGGGTTCACGATCACCGTGACCTTGTCACCCGGCTTGATGATGTTCGACTTCCAACCCGCGCGAATGAGATAGGTCGGGCTGGTGAGCTCGACACCCCACAGCACCTCTTTCCCTTTCTCGTCGGGGACGAGCACCTCGATCCACGTGTGCGGATTCTGCCACCGGAATTCCTTGACCGTGCCCACCAGCTTCACTTCCTTCGAGCGATCGAACGCGGCCGGCGAGTGGTGCGCGAGAACCGGAACGCTGCACGCGACTACCAGAGCCGCTCCGAACAGTACCTTCTTCATTGCTCCTCCTACCAACGCCCCTACCCGGGCCCGGCTATCGAATATGAACCTTGGACGAGGTGCTCTGCAGATGCTCGTTCAAGTCAGGCAGACATTCGACTTCCCCGATATCGTGATCGTCCACGCGATTCCAGCGGCGCACGCCCTTCCACTCGCCTTCCCAGTTCTTGGGATCGGTGAGCGTCATCGCGATCTCGAGCGTCTTCCCGTCGTTGATCATGCGGATACGCTCGACGATCCGGAGCTCCTCGCTCGCCGGTACGCCTTGATCGACCCAGTGATGGGGATCGTTGATGAAATTTTTCGTCTCGACGACGAGCGTATCGCCTTCCCAGTGGCCGACCGACTCACCGTTGAAAGTGCGTACGACCAGATCGGGGTCGGTATGCGAACGGCCGTCGAGATACACGACCCGCATGCTGTTCATGAACTCGCTAATCATGTAGATCGCCGTTGGCATCTGGATCATCGCGATCGGCCAGACACGCGTCATGATGATCGGCACACCAGCCGGCCAGCATTGCCCGATGTCGTCGCGATAGACCTTGCCTTCCTTGACGGCCTGCAGATACGCATCGCGATGCTTCTGCGCTTCGGGCTTCAGCTTGGGGATCGTTGCGGGCCCGAATAGCCAGCCCTGAATGCCCGGGCTGTTGTCGATAAACCAATTGCCCGTCAGGTTGAACGGCGCAGCCGGACGCGGCTTGGAAAGATTACTTGGGGCAAGCGCGCTCAACGGCGTATCAGGTGGAGTCTGCGGTTGAGCCTGCGCGGCGAGCTGTGCCGCGCCGGCCGCAACACCTGCCGCAAGCACGAGCGCACCCGCAACGCGGCGGCTAGCTGACCTAATCATCGATACCTCCAGGGACCGGACAGATTCTAGTCCCGACGAGGTCGCGAAGTCGCTGCAAAAAAGGCTCGGAGCGGTGATGCGATCCATGTGATTGGCAGTAAGATCGCACTCTCCCCGGAATGCCATCGCAGCCAGTCAGCATGTCCGCTCTTTCAGACAGTGCGGCGACAGCACAATTCGACGCGCAGCCGCCGATACGGCGCTCTTTAACCGCGGTACCCGACCGCGGCGCGCGCGAAGCTGCGGCCGCAGCGGCCCGACTCGCGTTCTGCGAACAAATGAAAGACGCACGCGAGCGTCGCGGCATCACGATCGCCGACATCGCCGAGCGCAGCAAGGTAAGCGGGCGTCTTTACGCGGCACTCGAGCGCGGTGACGTGGCGCGCTGGCCGATGGGCATCTATCGACGGTCGTTCTTCCGTGCCTACGCGCTCGCACTCGGAGTGCCTGTCGAAGCCGCGCTGAGCGAATTCCTGCGGCTCTTTCCCGAAGAAGGCGAGCAGCCGATGTCGCCGGCGCCGGCGACCTCATCCGGGCCGCTGCGCATGACGCTCGCCGGTCGCACGTGGCTGCGCACCTCACGTCTGCAGGTGGCCGCCGCGCTCATCGATGTGATGCTGGTCGCCGCGATTACCTCGGCAGTCGCATGGTGGATGCTGCTCGGCATCGGCAACGCTGCGGCGGTTGTGACTGTGATTTACTACTCTCTGGCCACTGCGTGTCTGGGCTGCACGCCGAGCACCTGGTGGCTTCGTACCCGAGGGTACCGAAAACGCGCCAAGGCGTTCCGCCTGGCGCGCTGACACGAGGACTAATACGTCATGATTCTGAGTCGTCCGCGCACGTGGGCGCCGACGATCGCGGTCGTCCTGCTGACCGCGTCGATCGCGTTCGCCCAGGAGAAGCCCTTTGAGCCTCAAGTCGGTCAGGCCGGCAAGGACGTGGTGTGGGTGCCGTCGCCCGAGGAAACCGTCAAGAAGATGATGGAGATGGGGGAAATCACGCCGCAGGACTTCGTCGTCGATCTGGGATCGGGCGATGGTCGCAACGTGATTGCGGCGGCCAAGCTCGGTGCGCAAGCGCTGGGCGTGGAATACAACCCCGACATGGTGGAACTGTCGAAGCGCCGGGCGAAGGAAGCGGGGGTCCCGGAGAAGGCGCAGTTCGTTCAGGGTGACATGTACCAGGCCGAGTTCTCCAAGGCTACCGTGCTGGCGCTCTTCCTTCTTCCCAGCAACCTGCTGCAGTTGCGCGACAAGTTCGCCAATCTGCGCCCCGGCACGCGCATCGTGTCGAACACCTTCTCCATTCAGGATTGGACTCCGGAGAAAACCGAGACGCTCAACGACTGTTCGAGCTGGTGCACGGTGATGCTCTATATCGTCCCGGCCAAAGTCGAAGGCACGTGGAAGCTGCCGCAGGGTGAGCTCGCGCTGAAGCAGACGTATCAGACAGTGTCGGGGACGCTCACCACGGCGGGCACGTCAACTCCGGTCACCGGCAAGGTGCGCGGGACGCAGATCTCGTGGAGTGCGAACGGACAGGAGTACTCCGGCGTCGTGAAGGGCAATCAGATTGAAGGCACGACGCGCACGGGCAGCAGCTCGACGAACTGGACCGCTACTCGCCAGTAGGGGCGAGGCCGTTACTTCGTAGACGCAGGACTGCGGATGATTTGCGCGAAGTAGTTCGTGATCCCGTCGGGATCCGAGAGCCAGATCGTCCGTAGGCCGGCGCTGAAATTCCCGAGCGGCGTGTCGATTTTCACCGACTGCCCCTTGGCCTTGACGTCCACCGCTTCCACATCGCTGATGACGTACTGGATACCGGCAGTGCGCGTGTTGGCGCGCGCCGTCGGACCGAAACTCCACACGTTGACCGTCGTCTCTCCATGTCGGAATGGATATTTCGTCACGCCGAGCAACGCGTCTTTGACCGGCGGCAGCTCCTCGAGTCCAACGAAGTCGCGATAGAACGCGCGGCTCTTCTCGAGATCGGTCACCGTCAGACCAACCTCCATCAACTGATACACCGACGGCGCCGCTCCGGGCAGCACGACGAGCTCGACCCATTGGTTTTCGGGATCGAGGACCATCGCGCGGCGTCCGTTCGGCGTCGCCTGGAACTGCGGTGCCGGATAGCCGTTCTGCACGAATCGCGCGGTCAACGCCTGCTCGTCAGGGAAGAAGAACGTGAAGACACGGAGCCCGCTCACCTCACGCACCGGACCCGACGCATAGTCTTTGGCAGCCGGCGTTGCTTGTAGCTTCACCTGACCCGACCCGACCTGAAACAGGATCATCGATCCGCCACCGGGCATGCGCAGCGGCGGCAGCGCCTTCAGGCCAAGCACGTCGCCGTAGAAGCCGGTCATTTTCACGGCATCCACCGAGAAGCGACGGAACACGTTCATCGACGGCTGCGTCGAGAGTGCCGCGAGCGAAGACGCTTTCGTGGTCTGCGCCGACGCGGTGCTGGCAACAACGACGGTGAGCATGCTGAGCGCGATCAATGTCTTCATGGTTTACCTGCCGAGAGTCAGAGAGATCGTGAGCATATCGCTACACGAGAAACGTTGCGAAATGTTAGATCGAAGCGGGCCGAATAAGTCAGCGGCGGCGAGACTGTCTGAAATACCCCGTCCTCGTTCTGGGCCGATCCGAGACATCGTGTGCGCTCACGACCCGCATTTTCCCTGTTCTTCACCAGGTTTTTCTGGCACGACCCGCGCAGCAATTCCCGGCGCGGCTCACCCATTTGCACGCCCTGACGACCGTGTTGATCCATCGACCTGACATTCAACTGTCGAACGTACTCGCCGGCCTCTCGTATGCGCTCGACCTGACCGAGGGACAACGCGAGGGGCACGCGATCCGCAGCTGCGTGATCGGCATGCGGATCGCCCGAGAGCTGCAGTTGCCGTCGGGACAGCAGTCAGCGCTGTTTTACGCGCTGCTGATGAAAGACCTCGGATGCTCGAGCAATGCGGCACGATTTGCGGTGCTGTTCGGGGCGGACGATCACCGCGTCAAAGCTGATCTGAAAACGACCGACTGGCCCAAAGCGCTCGACGCGTTCCGCTTCGTCGCGCGCAATGTGGCCCCAGGACAGTTCTGGCTGACACGCGCGTTCCAGCTGCTCGGTGTGCTGACGCGCGGCCCCGAGGGCGCCCGCGACGTCGTGCGTACCCGTTGCGAGCGCGGCGCCGATATCGCGCGGATGCTCGGCTTTCACGACGACACGGTGCAGGCGGTTCGCGCACTCGATGAACACTGGGATGGTGCCGGTCAGCCTTACGCATTGCGCGGCGATCAGATTCCACTGCTCGCCCGCATCCTCGGTCTCGCGCAGACCGCGGAGGTCTTCTTCACGACGTACGGCGTCGAGCCCGCGTACGACATGGCGATCGCACGAAGAGGTTCGTGGTTCGACCCCGCGATCATCGATGCGTTCGTGACGTTCCGCGGCGACAGCGAATTCTGGCGGGCGCTTGCGGAGGACGACGTGCAGGAGCTGGTGTCACAGATCGAACCCGCCGATCAAGTCATCGTCGCCGACGATGACCGTCTCGACCGCATCGCTGAAGCATTTGCGCTGGTGATCGACGCGAAGTCTCCGTGGACGTTCCAGCATTCACGCGGTGTCGCGGCGACCGCCGTCGCCATCGCCGAGGTAATGGGCTATCCCGACGAGCAGGTTCGTGAGATCCGGCGCGCGGCGCTGCTGCACGACATCGGCAAGCTTGGCGTGTCGAGCCTGATCCTCGATAAACCTGGCGCGCTCACCGACGACGAATTCCGCGCCATGCGGCGTCATCCGATGGCGACGCGCGAGATCCTCATGCGCACCGGCTGTTTCAGGCACCTCGCCAGCGCCGCCGCATCGCATCACGAACGGCTCGATGGCAGCGGTTACGACCTTGGTCTCAAGCGCAGCGAGTTGCCAATGCTGACGCGTGTGCTGTGCACGGCCGACGTGTGCGACGCCCTGCGTGCCTCGCGCCCGTACCGGCCCGGCATGCCACTCGAGCGTGTGATCGACGTGATGGGCCGCGAAGTCGGGAACGCTATCGACCCGACATGCTTCGAGGCGTTGCAGGTCGCCATTCAGGACCAGACGCTCGATCGGCAGAGCGCGACCGAAGTGCCCGCGGTGAGGCTCGTGTCCGCGCTGGCCGAGGACTACCGACAGGCGGCGTGATCGTCGCGCCTATACCCATCACATTGCCCCACGGGCAGCGCGGGATACTTCGCGAATCGCGAGTCGACGAAGGACAATTTGCAGAGGGAGAACGTCGAACCGCGTGCGCTGGTGACGACCTGCGCGTGCTCGCACGTGCCGCATAACCCGCGATCGCGCGGATGAACGCTCACTGTGTCTGCAGACGTAAACGCTCCAACCGGCCCTGATACGGCGTGACCTCGCCTGGCGTGATCGAAACATCGAACGTCGCAGTCCGAAACCCAGCAAGCCTGATCTCGATGTAGTGGGTGCCGGGCGCGAGCAGCAGTGGCTCGCTCGCCCCGTCGAAGTCTTCGACGAGACCTGCGAAGACTCCATCGACGAAGACCTGCGCAGTGGCCGGCGAGATGTCGAAGCTGACGGCGCCACACGGCGCCGACGCCTCACACGAAATCCCAGCGGGTAATGATGATGCGGCCGTCACAATGCTGGACGCAGCCGGCAGCGAATCGAGGTTCGAATATGTGTTCGGAGCCGGCGGCGCAACACTGTACGGCGAAGGCCCGGACGTTGGCGAGAACGGATCGTATGGATAGGCGTACGGGTAGATCACCGGATAGCCGACCAGCACACCCGATCCGACGTTGAACCGCGGTCTGAAGCCCGACATACGGCCGTTGCGGTGAGGGCGATTCACGACATTCGTGTTCGGGAGGATGCTCTGTTGTGGTCGCAAAATCGGCCGGCTGATGAACGCGGGATCGAGCGGTCGCGGCAGACCGAAGCTCGGACGCTGATCGTGAAGTGGAGGTGGAGCGGGCTGGTGAACGCGAACTTCCCTGACCTGAACCGGCCGAACAACCACCGCCCCGGCTGGCGCGC
>DAINQP010000153.1:0-15083 GCA_036742665.1 Vicinamibacterales bacterium
CCGGCGCCATAGAGCAACAGCCAGGTCGGCGGCAGCAGCTCGATGCGATCCGTGCGCACGAGCGCCAGCGTCAGCGCCGCGCCGGCGACAATCGCCGGAAGAAACCCTTGCATGAATCGTCGGCCGGATGCCGACCACAACGCGACATGATTGCGGCGCGCCTTGACCACCGTTGCGCCGAGACCAATCGGCGCAGCGACGACGGCGGCGATCAACCAGGTGGCGAGCCAACGTTCCGGCGTGGTCGCTTGCGACGCGAGCAGCGCCGTGACGACGCCAATCGCGCCCATCGCTACGCCGCCCTGGCCCGGAACGGCCGTAAACGAGGCGCTGCGCACCATCGTCTCGCGGATGAACTCGATCGACTCCGCGGCGCGTTCGTGCATGGCGGTCCAGGGCATGACCAAGCGATTCTAGATCAAAGCGCTTTACTTGGCAAAGCCAGGCCCTGGCGAAGGCGCACTACGACCGTGATCTTCGCCCGGACGCGCATCGATCCGATCCAGGTGTTGCGCGCGGACACAGGATGACGTGATCCCCTGCGCTATGATCTCGGGCATGGCGCAGTGGCTCGTCAAAGAGGAACCGGATCACTACAACTACGACCAGCTCGAGAAGGACAAGAAGACCGTGTGGGCAGGCGTGCGAAATCCGCTCGCGCAGAAACATCTGCGCGGCATCAAACGCGGCGATCGCATCTTCTACTACCACACCGGCAAGGAGAAAGCGGTCGTCGCTACAGCCAAGGCCACCAGCGACGCGTATCCGGATCCCAACGATACGTCTGGCAAGCTCTCGGTCGTCGATATCGCACCGGATAAGAAGCTGCCGCGTGCCGTGACGCTTGCAGAAATCAAGAGCGACAAAGCGTTCGCGTCCTTTCCTCTCGTGCGCATGTCGCGGCTGTCGGTGATGCCGGTGACTGACGCCGAGTGGGAACGCATCGAGAAACTCAGTCGATCGTGACCCTTCGCACGCTGGTCTTCCTGCTTGCCCTGGCCGGATCAGTGGCCCGTGCGCAAGAGGCGTCACACGACATCCTGATTTCCCGTCAGCTGGCGACCGAGCAGGGGCTATCCGTCGGCAGCACCGTGCGGCTGGCGGTGGACGCGAACGGCACGGGCGCGAGGACGTATCGCGTCGCTGGCATCTACGAACCGACGCCCGATCCTGCTCGCCTCGGCGCCGTGCCGCGCGAAGTCCGGATGCACCTGCCGGACCTGCTCGACGTCATGCGCCCACCCGGCGTGCTCGCCGGCACTGAGTACATCGCCAACATCAACGTGGCGCTGATCGATCCCGCGGACGCGACCGCCTTCGCTCGCGACGTCAACGCGCGCATGCCAGGCGTCGTCGCCCGGCCGTCGAGCGAAGCGGCCGGATCGGCAGGCCCGTTCCGCGTCCTCGAGCGCTTTCATCTTGCCATCGCCATCGTCACCATCGTGGCCGCAACCGTGTTTCTGCTGGCGTTGAGCATCATGCTGGTGGATGAACGCCGCGAGACGGTCGGCATCTTGCGACTGATCGGGCTGCCGGCCCGGCGTGTGCTGGTGCAGGTCCTGATCGAAGGCGTGATCGTGGCGAGCGTCGGCGCCGCCTTTGGTCTGGTGCTCGCGGTCCTCTCCGAAGGGCTCATCAACGCATTCTTCCAGTGGCGCTACGACACGGCGCTGGTCTTCGTGCGCATCACGCGTGATGTCGCGCTCACCTCGACAGCGATCGCCGTCCCGCTCGGCGCGTCGGCGACGGTGCTGGCGTCGTGGGCGCTGCTCCGCCGCAGCGGTTTGCGGCTGGCGAGACGATGAACGCGCTGGGATTTGCCTGGCGGAGTCTGGTGCGTCAACCAGCGCGGGCGATTCTTGGCGTCCTTGGCGTCGCCGCAGTTGGCGCACTGCTCCTCGACATGCTGCTCCTGTCGCAAGGACTCACCGTCTCGATGCGCGATCTGCTCGATCGATCGGGATGGGACGTCCGGGTCAGCGTTGGTGAAATTCCCGGACGGGGCGGCCGGGTTCCTGCGGCTTCCGACACCGCGGCGCGCATCGCCGCGCTGCCCTCCGTCAAGGCCACGCTCATCGTCAGAGTCGCGAATGCACAAATCGAGAGTGACGGCGGTCCACCCATCATGGCGACGTTCGAAGGCGTGAGCGGACGATCGAACCGCGGCGCGCCGATTACGCCGCCGTGGACGGTACTGCGCGGCCGCGACGCACGTAGCCCGAACGAAGTGGTGATCGATGTGGCGATCGCGAAAGCGGCGAATCTCGACGTCGGCGGCATGGTCACGTTGCGCGCGTCATGTGTGTCCGACCTCGAGGCGCTTCCACCAACGCGCCTGCAGGTGACCGGCATCGCGGAATTTCCCTTCGCCGGGACGAACGAGGACGGGGTCGGCGGTTCGCTCGATGCGCTCAAATTGGCATGCGGCGGCAACGTCGGCGACGAAGCCGATCTGCTGCTGGCGACGTCAACTGGCGACTCGCGCGAGACGGCGGCGGCCATTCGATCGGTCGTGCCCGGGCTGTTCGCGATGACCAACGACGAAGTCGTCGGCCGCCTGCAACAGACCGGATTCACGTACTTCCGGCAGATCTCTACCGTGCTGACCACAGTCACGGTCTCATTCGCGGTGCTGTTGATCTCGGTGCTGCTGACCGTGTCAGTCAACCAACGGCTCGGCGAGATCGCGGCACTGCGCGCGCTCGGATTCTCGCGCGCGCGCGTGGTGAAGGATGTGCTGTCGGAATCGGCCTTGATTGTCGGCCTTGGCGGAGTGATCTCGTTGCCACTGGGGCTGCTGCTGGCCGCGGGACTCGATCGCATCCTCAAAGAGATGCCCGGCATTCCGGCCGACTTGCACTTCTTTGTCTTCGAGGGCACGGCGCTGGCGATCCACGTCGGGCTTCTCGCGGCGACGGCGATCATCGCCGCGCTCTATCCCATGCGTATTGTCTCGAGCCTTTCGATCGCGGCGACGCTCCGCGACGAGGTGATCGGGTGAGCGGCGTGATCGTCGACGCACAAAGTGTCGGACGCTCTTTTGCGATGCCAGCCGGGCCAGTGCACGCCGTACGCGATGTCACGCTGCAGATTCGCGCCGGCGACCACATCGCGGTGCGTGGACCGTCGGGCTGTGGCAAGTCCACACTGCTCCACATGGTCGGCTGCGTGGACGCGCCCACGTCCGGCACGCTCCTGTTCGATGGCCAGGACGTCTCGCGGCTCTCTGACGCCAGGCGCAGTGCGCTGCGGCTGCGACGCATCGGCTTCATCTTTCAGCGTTTTTTTCTGTTGCCGATGCTCACCGCCGCTGAGAACGTGGAACTGCCGCTCTCCGAGGCGGGCGCGTCTCGGCGCGATCGGCAGCAGCGGACAAAGGCGTTGCTCGAGTACGTCGGCCTGACCGCCCGCGCCGACCATCGGCCCTCACAGCTCTCCGGCGGCGAGATGCAGCGGGTGGCGATCGCACGCGCGCTCGCCAATAACCCTGAGCTGTTGCTCGCCGACGAGCCGACCGGCGAACTGGACGAGGCCACCGGCGCACAGATCGCGTCGCTCCTCGATCGGGTGAACGCTGACGGGACGGCGCTGGTGATCGTCACGCACGATTCGGCGCTGGCCGATCGCTCCGCACGCGTGCTGATGATGCGCGATGGACGGATCGAACGGGAGGCGACACGATGATCGGACGGCTCGCACTGCGAACGCTGACCGCGCACCCGATCCGCAGTGCCGTGCTCGCCGCGGGTTTCGGCGTCGGCGTCGCCGTGATGGCCATCCTCCTTGGTGTCGCCGGTATCGTGCTCGAGCAGGCCCAGGCACCGGCGCTCGCGGGAGGAGGCGATGTACTCATTCGCCTGAGCCGGCCCGTGCCCGCACGGCTCGTGCTCTCGGGCACGCTGCAGTCCGATGCACTTCGATCGCGCATTCGCACCGCGGCCGCCTCGCACACGACCGATCTCTTCCTGCTTCAGAACGGCACCGCCACTCGCATTGCTGCGCAGGGCGGCATCCCCAGCCTCGAGCGCGCGCTCAACGATCCCGAGACATCACCAATTGACTCGTGGCGAGATTCACCCGAAGACACCGCGTGGACGCACGGCCCGCCGGATGTGGTGCTGCGGCAGCTCGACCGCTTCCACGGGATTCCCGAGGGGACCAGGTGGGGAAACTCGTGGGCCGAATGGCTGTACTTCAATGGACGATCGAACGAGGCGAGCTTTTATCTGACGTTCCTGGTCGGGCCTCGCACGGCGAGCGGGGCGCGCAGCGCCGGCGTGCGGCTGCAGTTGCAACGGCACGGACAGACCGAGTCGTTCACCGGCCGCGCCGAGCTCACCGACGCCCAACTGGTTCGCGCGCCGGATCTCACGATCGGAGCCAGCTCGGTGAGGCTCGACGGCATGCGCTACCGGATCCATCTCGACGTCGAGGACGCAAAAGGGATGAAGGCCGTCGGCGACCTGAGTTTGGAAGCCACTCCTGGACGGCTCGTGCCACCGATCGAAATTACCGGAGCGCAAGGCTGGCGCACGGGCTACGTCGTTCCGGTGATGTCGGGGGCGCTCGACGGTGCGATTGAGGTCGCGGGCGCACGCGTCTCGCTCGAGGGAGGCCGCGGATATCACGATCACAACTGGGGCTTCTGGCAGGGCGTGTCCTGGCAGTGGGGCCAGGCACAGGAAGGCGCGCTCTCGGTGATCTACGGCCGCGTGTTTCCACCTCCCGAGGCGGCCGATCCGCAGACCATCCCGGGGTTCGTCGGCGTCCTCGGCCCCGATGGTCCGCTTGGCTACTCGACCGACGTGCGAATCACGGAGGACAACGATGAACGCGGGCAGCCGAAGACCATCAACGTCCGCGCGCGCGGGTCAGCGCTGGACATCGATCTGCGATTCGACGTCGCCTCGGCAGTGACGACGCATATGGGCCAGGGGCCGTTAGCCAACGGCGTGGACTTCCTGCAGATGCGCGGGCAGTACACGGTCACTGGGCACGCCGGCTCACGAGAGGTCACGTTCACTGCGCCTGGCGCAGCCGAGACCTTCCGCGGCAATTGACAGTTCGAGTCGTTCGAGTCGTTCGGATCGTTCGAAGGTTCACGTTCACATAAGCGAACGGTCCGAACGTGCCGAACGATTCGAACGGTCCGAACGATTACTCCAGCGCATGGCGCGCCGCGATCTGCGCGCGACGACGACGCAGCGACAGTTCCCTGAGCGTGTCCTCGAGCGGCAGGCGCACCTGCGAGGCGTTCCAGCCGCGGGCTAGCTGCGCGGTGACTGCCTGACGCCGGGCGATCTCCATGCGGAAGCAATCGAAGCACAGGGTCTGCGGCCGATCGGCCTGCGGATGCGCCTCGTCGCGGAATCCGTAGCGGGCCTCACGAGCACGGCAGCCGGCGCACAGTCCGGGATGCGCGGTGCCGACGCGCGCGACTGGCCTCGGGCGAGGGACGCGACCGTAAAGACCAAGTTGTTGACCGTCGTTGATCTGCCGAAGTGCCTGCGCCATGTGAGTGCCTCTCTGCGCCTTACGCCGGCTCGCCCACGTCCGCGTCATCATTCGCGGCTTCGGCGAGACAGGCTGTTGTTGGAATCACTCTACGCAGCGGGTATGACAGACTAGGTCACTGTGACGAAAGGCAAAGGGCAAAGGGCAAAGGGCAAAGGCGAGGGCAAAGCAGAAAGCAGAGAACACGCCGGCCAGAGTAAAGCTGTAGGTTCGATCGATGAGCTCTATCAGCTCCCGCTTTCTGAGTTCACCGCCGGACGCAACTCGCTCGCGACCCGCCTGCGCAAATCGGGCAAGACCGGTAATGCCGACGAAGTGCGATCGCTGGTCAAACCCTCGATTCCCGCCTGGGCGGTGAATCAGGTCTACTGGAAACACCGCGCCGTCTTCGATCGACTGCTCGGCGCCGGCGATCGGCTGCGCAAAGCGCAGTCCTCCACGCTGGCCGGCAAGTCTGCTGATGTCCGCGGAGCACTCGACGCTGTACGCGAAGCGTTGTCGCAGTTATCACGGCTGGCGGCGTCCGAGCTCGAGACCGCGGGTCACAACGCCTCGCCGGGAGCGATGCGCGCCGTGACCGCAACACTCGAAGCGCTCTCAGCCTACGGCACTGCCGACCACGCGCCGCCGGCCGGCCGCCTCGTTGACGAAGTCGATCCACCAGGCTTCGAAACACTCGCGACATTGGTGCCCAATGCAGGCGCATCGAGCGGCAACACGATGCCGAGCCGCGTATTGCGCTTTCAGCAGCAGGCAGCGGTGCCGAAGCGCAAGTCGAGCGAGGACAAGGAAGAGCGCCGCGAAGAAGAACGGCGCGCAAAACTCGCCGCGGCGAAAGCCGCCGTGCAGGACGCCGACAAGAATCTGCGCGAGGCACGCAGCTTAGCGCAGGAGGCGCAGTCGGCACTCAAGAAAGCTGCCGCCAATGCAAAAGACACCGAGCAGGCGATGATCGAGGCGGAGCAGGTGATGGACAAGGTGGCGAAAGAAGCGCACGCCGCGCGGCAGCTTGCACGACGGCTTGCGGCGGAAGCCGAAGCCGCGGCGCAGGCCGTTGAGGATGCAGAACGCGCGCTGACGCGCGCCAAGAAAGACGTCGAAGAGATCTAGTCCTCTTTAAACCCCATCTCGCCGGCCCAGCGCACGGCGCCCCGCACTTCCAATCCAAACACATCGAGCATTCGCGCCACACTGTGATCGACGAGGTCGTCGATCGTGCGCGGGTGGTTGTAGAACGCCGGCACCGGCGGCAGGATCACGGCGCCCATGCGCGACAGCTTCACCATGTTCTCGAGATGAATCTCGCTGAGCGGCGCTTCGCGAACGGCGAGCAGCAGTCGGCGTCGCTCTTTGAGGATGACGTCGGCGGCACGGTGAATGAGGTTGTCGCCGAAGCCGTGCGCGATCGCCGCCAGCGTCTTGGCGCTGCACGGGGCGACGATCATGCCGTCGGTCTTGAAGGACCCGCTTGAAATGGTGGCGCCCATGTCACCGGGCGGATACACGACGGTCGCCAATGATTCGATGTGCTCGCGTGAATAGGGCGTCTCGTGCGTCAGCGTGCGCGCACCCCAGCGGCTGATGACGAGATGTGTCTCGACGTCGAGCTCGCGCAAACGTTCGAGCAGCCGGACACCAAAGATGCTTCCTGTCGCACCCGTCAGGCCAACTATGAGGCGCATATATCTATCTTAGTTTGTGCATTGAGCATTGTGCATTGAGCATTGGGCCCAGGTTGAGGGATCATCGAGGGTCGTGTTCAAGCGAAAGACCACGGGATCGGTGCTCTGCACCTCGTGCGGCGTCCTTGTCGGCGTCAACGACGAGACCTGCTACAACTGCGGCCGCCGCAATCCCAGCCTGTGGGGATTCGCGCCTGCGTTGCGCGCACTCGGCGGCGACCTTGGCTTCGTGCCCTTCGTGATGGGCGCCTGCGCAATCATCTACGGGCTGTCGCTGGTGTACTCAGGGCCGAACATCCGGATGAACGGCGTCTTCGGCTTCCTCGGTCCCAGCGAGCTGACCATCCTCGTCTTCGGCGGCAGCGGCGCCTACCCGGTGTTCCGATTGGACCGTTGGTGGACGGTACTGAGCGCCGGGTGGCTGCACGCAGGTCTCCTGCACATCACCCTCAACATGCTGGCGCTGCGCCAGCTCGCGCCGACAGTAGCCGAACTGTACGGTCCAGGGCGAACAGTGATCGTCTACGTCATTGCAGGGTTCGTTGGATTTCTCGCCAGCTCGCTCACCGGCTATCTCCTGCCCGGGGTGCCCCTCATCGGCGGCAGTCAGTTGACACTGGGAGCGTCGGCACCCATCGCCGGCCTGATCGGTGCGCTCTGGTATTACGGGAGGCGCGCGGGCAGCACGCAGATCAGGACCTACGCGACACAGTCGATCATCATGATGCTGCTCTATGGGTTCATGCTGCCCGGGATCGACAACTGGGCGCATGGCGGCGGCGTGGCCGGGGGCTACTTCGCGGCACGACTGCTCGACCCGCTCAAGCCGGAGCGCGTCGATCACATCGTGATCGCGGTAGTGTGTCTGGCGATTTCGATTCTGTCGGTAGTCGCGTCGTTCATCACGGCGCATTACGCCATCTGACGCACGTTCTATTGCATGAGGAGTGAAGGAGCCCGACTGTGAGATTGGCATATCAAGGAGAACCAGGCGCGTATAGCGAAGCCGCGGCACTGCAATACGGCGGACCGGACGCCGAGACCCTGCCGTGTCCGAGCTTCGAAGACGTCTTTGATGCCGTCTCGCGCAAGAAGGCCACGCACGGCGTCGTCCCGCTCGAGAACTCGATTGGCGGCACGATTCATCGCAACTACGACCTGCTCCTCGATCACGACCTGACCATCTCCGGCGAGGTCGAGCTCGACGTTGTCCACTGCCTGCAGGCGCTGCCGGGCACCAAGGTCGGCGACGTCAAGGTCGTCTACTCGCATCCGCAGGCGCTGGCCCAGTGCGAGCGATATCTGAAGGATCTGGGCGCCAGCGTCGAGGCGGTCTACGACACGGCGGGTGGCGCGAAGCTCGTCGCCGAGAAGAAGCTCGCGGGTGCAGCGGCGCTCGCGTCGCGTCGCGCCGCCGACGTCTTCGGGCTCGAGGTGCTGCAGGAAGCGGTTCAGGACTTCGAGTACAACATCACGCGCTTCGCGATCATCGGCGGCGCACCGCCCGCCGACGCCAACAAAACCACGATCGTGTTTGCGTTGCCGAGCACGCCGGGCGCGTTGTTCAAAGCGCTGAGCGTGTTCGCGCTCCGCGACATCAACCTGACGAAGCTCGAAAGCCGGCCGATGCGCGGGCGACCCTGGGAATATCTCTTCTACGTCGAAGTCGATGCGCCGCGTTCCGACCTCGGGTGCGCGCGTGCCCTGACGCATCTCGCCGAGTTTGCGCGGTGGACGCGGGTGCTCGGGACCTACAAGGGCGCGGAACGACGGGCGGCCGCGGAATAGGCTCGGGCTTTGCCTAAAGCCATATAATCCCCGGCCATGATGCTTCGCGCCGGACTGACCGCCATCGTTCTCGCGTTTGCCGCCGCCGCTCACGCACAGACGCCTGCACCCGACGGCGCTGACCTCTATAAGCGCACTTGCGCGCAGTGTCACGACAACGGCACGAATCGCGCGCCGAATCGCGACTCGTTCAAGGCGCTGTCCGCCGAGCGGGTGCTCGCGGCCATGGAGACGGGATCAATGATCACCATGGCCAACAACCGCACGGCCGCCGAGCGTCGTTCGATCGCTGAGTTCCTGACCGGCAAGGCTATCGGGAGTCCCTTGGTCACGACACCGCCCGCGGCGGCGATGTGCTCGACAGGCGCCGCGCGGTCCGGCCCTACGGAGACGTTCAATCCCAATGCCGGCCCACGGTGGACTGGTTGGGGGCAGAACACGAGCAATACGCGATTCCAGGACGGCGCTGGCGCGGGTCTCACGGCGACCGATGTGCCGAAGCTGAAACTGAAATGGGCGTTCGCGTTCCCCGGTGATCTGCAGTCGTACGCGCAGTCCACGATCGCTGGGGGACGCGTCTTCGTCGGCAGCTGGGGTGGCAAGGTGTACTCGCTGAACGCCGCGACCGGCTGTATCCACTGGTTCTTCGACGCCGGCCAGGGCGTGCGCTCGGCGATCAGCGTCGGCCGGGTCGGCAATCGCGACATCGCCGTGTTCGGCGACGCGCAGGCCAATGTCTATGCACTCGATGCCGCGACCGGCAAGCTGTTATGGAAGACCGACGTCGATGACTTCCCGGTGGGCCGCATCAGCGGATCGCCTACGCTCTACAATGGCCGCATCTACGTGGGTACCGCGTCGGGGGAAGAAGCATCCGGTGCCAACCCCGCATACGAATGCTGCAAGTTCCGCGGCAGCGTCATTGCGGTGAATGCGTCGGACGGCAAGATCCTGTGGAAGACCTACACCGTCGAGGAGCCGAAGCCCCAGAAGAAGAACGCGGTGGGCACACAGCTCTGGGGACCATCGGGGGCGCCGGTGTGGTCGGCGCCGGCGATCGACGCCACGCTCAATCGTCTCTACGTCACGACCGGCAACAACTACAGCGACCCGACGTCGCCGACGAGCGATGCCTTCATCGCGCTAGACATGGACTCGGGAAAGGTTCTCTGGGCCAAGCAGATGACGCAGAAGGACGCGTACACCGCGGCCTGCCGTCTGCCTGACAAGACCAACTGCGCCGAGTCGAACGGGCCTGACTTCGACTTCTCGTCCTCGCCGATCCTGCTGTCGCTCGCAAACGGCCGGCGGATGCTCGTCGCCGGTCAGAAGTCGGGCGTCGTGCACGCACTCGATCCAGATAAAGGTGGTGAAGTCCTCTGGCAAACGCGCGTCGGGCGTGGCGGGACGATGGGCGGCGTGCAGTGGGGGTCGGCGGCGGATCAGTCGAACGTATACGTGGCGCTGTCGGATATCGGCCGCGTCATGCTGAACTACAGCAACAGCACCGATGCCGATCCGAAGCAGGGTGGCGGCATGTTCGCGCTGCGACTCGAAGACGGGGAACGCGTCTGGTATACACCACCCCCTGGATGCGGCACGCGTCAACGCTGCAGCCCAGCTCAATCTGCCGCAGTCAGCGCGATCCCCGGCGTCGCCTTCTCCGGATCGGTTGATGGCCACATGCGCGCGTATTCGACGAAGGATGGCGCGATCATCTGGGACTTCGACAGTATCCGTAGCTATGACGCGGTCAACGGAGGCGAGGGGCGGGGCGGATCGATCGACGGTCCAGGTCCAGCGATTGGCGGTGGCCTGGTGATCTTCAACTCCGGCTATCCAACAGCCGGCGGCACGCCCGGGAATGTCCTTCTCGCTTTCTCGGTCGAGGGAAAGTAGCGTCGCGCGAGCTCGAGCGCAAGCAGATCGCGGCGATCGGCTTCATCTTCGCGATCATCGGCAGTGGCCTGCTGTTGTGGGCGGTCATGCTCACGCTGCGCCGACCGGTCACACTCACTTGCCTGCAACGCACGTCAGGCGACAGGGGCAAGCACCGCAACGTCCGCGAGAACATCAGACCGAGGCGGGAGTCGAATACCACTTCGGGGCGGCGAGTAACCCATCATTCGCAATTGGGCTGACCGCGTTCGGCCGATCTGGAGCGGCGCCCTCTGGCTGCAGATCGCGCTCGATGCTCCGTGGTTCTTCCCGCGGCTCACCGGACTCTTCGAAGTGCTTCTGCTCGCGGTCGTCGCCGACCTGTGGCTCGGGACAACGACGGTCACGGTGGGACCATACGCGAACGTGCCGACAGGCGATCGCCGGGCTCGGACGCGCGTGCGATCGCGTCGACGGACATCGTGAAGATCGACCTGCACATCAGCATGCAGACCACCGGCCGCTCCGGGACTCGGGCTTGGGATCCTGGAACCTCGGCCGCGCCTGAACACGACTCAACCGTTGTGTGGGCCGGTAATTGCACACCGAGACGCGGAGGTAGTGCGTCTCATGGCCCTCGGCGATCAGTCGAGCTCCGCGCCGGTAATCCGAGTCGCTGCTGTCGGCGATCTCCACTGCACGCGGTCGTCGCACGGTGCGTTTCAGACGCTGTTCAGTCAGGTGTCGGCGTCGGCCGACATGCTGCTGCTCGCTGGCGATCTGACCGACACGGGTCTGCCAGAGGAGGCGCGCATCCTCGCCCGCGAGATCGGGGCGCTTCACGTGCCGGCGATTGGCGTCTTCGGCAATCACGACCACGAGTCCGGTCATCAGGACGAAGTGAGAAACATCCTCACCGACGCCGGGATGACCATACTCGACGGTGAAGCCACTGAAGTGCGCGGCATCGGCATCGCCGGCGTCAAAGGCTTCTGCGGCGGGTTCGGCAAACGCGCGCTCGGCCCATGGGGCGAGACGGCGATCAAGCAGTTCGTCCACGAAGCCGTCAACGAAGCGCTCAAGCTCGAAGCCTCGCTGGCCCGTCTGCGCACCAGACATCAGATCGTGCTGCTCCACTATTCGCCGATTCAGGAAACGGTCGAAGGCGAACCGCCGGAGATCTTCCCCTTCGTCGGCTCGAGCCGGCTCGAAGATCCGATCAGCCGTTTTCCGGTCTCGATGGTCTTTCACGGGCATGCTCATCGCGGGCGCCCCGAGGGCTACACCAAGGATCACGTGCCGGTCTACAACGTCTCGCTGCCGCTGCTGACACGGGCGTATCCCGATCGACCGCACTTCCGTGTCTTCCAGCTTCCCGTCGATAGCACTGAATCCGCGCCCGCGGCGATGCACGGAGGCCTGTGAATACCGCGAGTCTCCCCAAGCGCTCGCTCGCGACGTTCTATCAGGATGCGTTCGCGATTCTCGAGGAAGCGCAGATTCAGTTTCTGATCGGCGGGGCGTTCGCGCAGTCGCGCTACACGCAGCGCGATCGCGACACCAAAGACCTGGACATCATCCTTCGCCGCGACGATGTGCCGCGCATGCTCGTCGCGTTCGAGCACGCCGGGTATCAGGCCGACGTGCCGTATCCACATTGGCTGGCCAAAATCCACAGCAATGGTCAATACCTCGACGTGCTGTTCGGATCCGGCAACGGAGTCATTCACGTGGACGATTGCTGGTTCACGAATTCGGTCGAAGCCGACGTCCTCGATCGCAAGGTGCGGCTGTGTCCGCCCGAGGAGCTGCTGTGGTCGAAGGCGTTCGTGCAGGAGCGCGAGCGTTTCGACGGCGCCGACGTTCTGCACCTGCTGCACGCGTGCGCGGCCACGCTGGACTGGGATCGTCTGCTCGCCCGCTTCGACCAGTACTGGCCGGTCCTCTTCAGCCACCTGGTGCTGTTTCAGTTCGCGTACCCCGATCGTCGCGCCGACGTTCCGCGCCGCATCCTCGACGAACTGAGCGGTCGTCTCTCACGCCTCGAGCAGAATGACGCCGAGCACGTCTGCTACGGAACGATCGTCTCGCGCGAGCAATACCTTCACGACATGAACGTGCTCGGCTACGAGGATGCCCGTCTCGTCCCGCGCGGTAGCATGACACGCCGCGACCTGGAGATCTGGACCGAGGCCATCAATAAAGGCTGACCGTACTCGACCTTCCCGATGGCAGGATTGGTGGGCACATTGTCCTTGCCACCATAGCGGTGAGAGGACGATGCTGAGGCATGCTCCGCCGCCGTCACATCGTCTTCGTCGCGTTTCCCGACGTGCAGGTGCTCGACGTCACCGGTCCCCTTGAGGTGTTCGGCCGCGCCGCGCGGCTGCTCGTCGAGCGCGGCCTTCGCCGCGACCTGGCCTACTCCGTCGAGATTGTCGGGCCGACGGCCGGCCCAATCGAGACGTCCTCCGGCATCGCGATTGTCGCTAAGCGCAGCTTCCGCGACGTGCGGAACAATGTGGATACGCTGCTCGTCGCCGGCGGCCGCGGCTCACGATCTGCGGCGCAGGATCCTGCGTTGCGCGCATGGCTGGCGCGGGTGGCGCCGCGCGTCCGGAGACTCGGCTCGGTGTGCACCGGCACGTTCATCCTCGCTGCGGCTGGCCTGCTTGACGGCAAACGGGCGACGACGCATTGGGCATCGTGCGAGGCGCTGGCACAGATGTACCCGCGCGTTCGCATCGAGCCCGATCCGATCTTCGTGCGCGACGGCCGTGTCTAGACGTCAGCCGGCGTCACGGCAGGCATGGACCTGGCGCTCGCGCTCGTCGAGGAGGACTTCGGCCGTCACATCGCGCTCGGTGTGGCGAGGCAACTGGTGATGTTCCTGCAGCGGCCAGGTGGCCAATCCCAGTTCAGCAGCCAACTCGCGATTCAAACCGCCGACCGCGAGCCTCTGCGTGAGCTCGTGGGATGGATCGCCGATCATCTTCACGGTGATCTGTCGGTGCGGGTGTTGGCGGAACGGGTCGCGATGAGCCCGCGTCACTTCGCCCGCGTGTTCACCGCGGAGATGAAGATGACCCCGGCCAGGTTCGTCGAAGTACAACGTGTCGAGGCCGCGCGCCGTCGGCTCGAGGAATCGAGTGACGGCGTCGAGCGCGTGGCAGCGACCTGCGGGTTCGGCGGTGCGGAAGTGATGCGGCGTGCGTTCCTGCGAACCGTGCGCGTCTCGCCCACCGACTACCGCAATCGGTTCCGATCGTCGCGCCGGCACGATAGCCGATGGCCGGCATTGCAGAAGATGGGGGCGTGAGATGAAGAAGGTCGCGTTTGCGGTCCTGGGTTTGGCCTACGTCGCCGCACTGAGCACGACGACGGATGGTCAGACACCGTCGCCGGGCGACGGTCCGCAGTACATCGATAAGGTGAATCTGGTGCGACCACCGGATTACCGCGAATGGATCTTCGTCAGCGCCGGCCTCGGCATGGAGTACAACCCGGTGCCCGGCACGCCAGGCGGGAACTCCTTCGGCAACGTCTTCGTGAACCCTTCGTCCTATCGCGCGTTCATGAAGACTGGCAAGTGGCCGGACCGCACGATCTTCGTGCTCGAGTTCCGCGGTTCGACCAGCGAAGGATCGATCAACAAGGCCGGGCGGTTTCAGAGCCGGCTGGTCGGACTCGAAGCAGAAGTCAAGGATTCGCGCTTCCCGGACGGATGGGCCTTCTTCAACTTCATGCCGAAGGGATCGACGGTCGACAACGCTCAACCGCTGCCCGTAAGCGCGGGCTGCGTCGATTGCCATACCAAGAACACGGCAGTCGAACGGACGTTCGTACAGTTCTACCCGACGCTGCTTGACGTCGCGCGGAAAATGGGAACCGTTAAACCGGGGTTTTAGGCCGTAATTCGAGTACTATCGCCTCCCTGAGTCCCGGGCTCCCCTGGGCCGTTATTTTCAGCTGTCCGGCACGTTGTACAGCTGAATGGCCGTACTCCAGAATCTCGGCCCGACTCTCGATCCCATGGACGAGGAGCGGCTGCGGCGCATCTCAACGCTGGTCGACTCGACCTTCGACCTGTCGCTGAAAGAGCTACGCTCGTTCCTCGCCCGCGAGTGCCCGGACGACCCCGGCCTGCGCGCCGAAGTGGAACGGCGTGTCCTGGAGCGCAGCACCATAACGCGCTTGTCCATTCCCACATCGCCGGGCCGC
>DAINQP010000154.1:0-15035 GCA_036742665.1 Vicinamibacterales bacterium
GGTCGCGAAGGCGGGCCTGCACGTGGCCGCGAGGGTGGTCCGGCTGGTCGCGAGGTCCGGGCCGCCCGGGAAGGCGGCGCGCGTGAAGAACGGGCCGCGCCGTCGCTCGAGGGCCTGAACAGCCTGTGGTCGCGAGCCGAGCAGCAAGTCGAGGGCTGGCGCACGATTAACGTCCGTGTCCCCGAATCGGATCGCGCACCGGTTGTCTTTGCGATCGATACGGGAGATGGCGGACAGCCTCACCTCCGATCGACGCTCACGCTCAATCGCGCAACCGGCGAGATGGTGACTTACGAGGCCTTCGCGGATCAGAGCCTCGGTCGCCGTCTTCGCAGCATCTCGCGGTTCGCACATACAGGCGAGGTGCTCGGCATTCCTGGTCAGACCGTCGCTGGTCTCGCGACGGCTGGAAGCGTCGTTCTGGTGTGGACCGGCCTGGCACTCGCCTGGCGTCGTTGGCGCGCGTGGAGGAAGCGTCGCGCCGTCGATCGTCTCGATCCCATCTCCACACAAAGTTCAGCGGCCTAATCAGACCTGGCGGAGTGATGAGTGAAGAACAGGACCTTCAAGAAGACCGACAGAAATCGTCGGCATCGTCGTCGAGGAACAGCACGATTGTTTGTGCTGGGCGCCGCGTTCATGGCTTCTACGTCCGCGGCTGGTCTTTCAGCCCAGTCGCAACGGCCCTCACAACCCTCGGCGAGTACCCATGCCGTGCAGCAGGCGCGCGCACAATACGCGATTGATCCCGGACCGCTCGGCGACCTGCTCGAGCGATTCGAGCACGTGTCGGGCGTCAAAGTCACACTCGCGATCGAGGCGCTCGCCGTCATTCAGTCGGGCGGTGTGTCCGGTCGTCTCTCGGTAGAAGAAGCGCTCGATCAGCTCGTGTCTGGAACGAGTTTGTCCGTCCGATTGACATCACCAGGCGTCGCACTGGTCGACATCGCAGAGCAGGCCGAGTCAGTCGAGGTCACCGCCGCCGCGCCGGGCGTCCAGTCACCGAAGTACCAGGTGCCGCTGCGCGACATCGCCCAGACGATCGCGGTGATCCCGCGCGCGGTGATGGACGAACAAGGCGCGACGACGTTGAGCGAGGCGTTGCGTAATGTGCCCGGGATCACGTTGCAGGCAGGTGAGGGCGGCGGATCGTCGAACACTGCCGGTGACATGTTCAACATGCGCGGCTTCAATGCGTCAAACAGCCTGTTCGTTGACGGCGTCCGCGACGACGGACTGATCTCGCGCGATGTGTTCAACCTCGAACAAGTCGAAGTGTTTCTCGGTCCGACTGGATCGGACATCGGGCGTGGCACCGCTGCCGGCTACGTGAACATGACGACGAAAACGCCACAAGCCGGATCGGCGTACTCGGCGACATTCAGCGGCGGTACCGCGGAGGAGTCGCGATTGTCAGCAGACGTCAACTGGGGCCGGCCGATGAATCACCAGGCCAATTGGGCGAGCCGCAGTGCGTTCCGGCTGAACATGTTGTGGCAAGACTCGGGCGTGCCGGGTCGCGATGAAGTGAGCCACGAGAGCCGCGCGGTCGCTCCATCGCTGGCGCTTGGTCTCGGCACGACCACGCGTGTGACTCTCGCCGCACAGATCATGCGGCAGGACAATGTGCCCGATTACGGCATCCCCGGCGCGGGCTGGCTCGACGAGCCACTCACCCTGACGACGGAGCGGGCGGCGGCACCGGTGGACCAGAGCAATTTCTACGGCAGCATCGGCTACGACTACGACAAGGGACGCCAGAACAGCTACACCGCGCGCGTCGAGCACGACGTGAATCGCAATCTGACCCTTCGGAATCAGACTCGTTACAACAAGACGCATCGCGAGGCGATCGTTTCGGTCGCGCAGAACGTCGCCGCGTTCAATCCGGCGACCAATCTCGTGACCATCTCGCGACAGGGCAACGAGCGCGAGAACAATGTCGTGTCGAACCAGACCAATATCTCGGCGCGCTTTTCGACCGGTGGTTTGCGGCACGCGACCAACGTTGGGATCGAAGTGTCCCTAGAAGAGCAGTTCGCGCCGGCGCTGAGCGGACTCGGAACGCGGGCACCAGTCGATATCTTCAATCCGAATCCCCGTGATCCGGTGATCGGCTTCGCGCCCGCAAGGACGGGCGCGTTCAGCCATGGCGACTCGAGCACGGTGGCTGTCTACGGGTTTGACTCGGTGGAGTTGAACGATCGCTGGCAGGTAAGCGGCGGACTCCGCTGGGAACACTACGACACGCGGTTCGAATCGAAAGACGCCGCGGGACTGACGACGGCCGAACTGCACGGCGCGGATGGTTTGGTGAGCGGCAAGGCGTCGCTGCTGTATCGCATCAACAATGCCGGCAATGCTTACGTCGCGTATGGGACCTCGGTAACGCCGCCGGGAAATGCGAATTTCACGCTGAGCGCGCAGCCGAACAACCAGAACAACCCGAACGTGGATCCGCAGGAGTCCACCAACTTCGAGGTCGGAACCAAGTGGGACTTCGGCGACGGCCGGCTGTCACTCAATGGTGCGGCGTTCCGCACGAAGAACACCAACGTGATCTTCACGGTTGACGCGACGGCTGTCCCGCCGATCTACAACCAGGATGACGGTCAGTTGGTGAAGGGCGTCACCCTCGGCGCGATGGGACGTCTGACGGATCGCTGGGAAGTGTTTGCCAATCTCGGGTTCCTCGACAGCGAACAGCAGTCGCAGAACGCCGCGAACAACGGCCGGCAACTCACGCTGACACCGAAATGGTCGAGCAGCATCTGGTCGACATACAGCTTCCCGATCGGGCTCTCATTTGGCGGCGGCATCCGCCACACCGACGAGGTCTGGATCAACGCCGCGAACACCATTCGATCGCCCGGCTATCACCTGGTAGATGCGCTGACCGAGTACGAGGTCAACGAGCATCTCAGCCTGCGTCTCAACATCTACAACCTGACGAACGAGAGCTACATCCGCAACGTGAACAACAACGGCGGACGTTACAACCCGGGCCATCCGCGCTCGGCGCTGCTGACGTCGCACGTCAAGTTCTGAGTGCACTATGGTTCTACAAATCCCCGACGTGCTGAGTGGGGAGCAGGTGGCCGAGGCGCGGCGCCTGCTTCAATCGGCTCAATGGGTGGACGGTCGCGTCACCGCGGGGCATCAATCCGCGCGCACCAAGGATAACTTGCAACTGCCCGAGGATCATCCCGTGACGCGGCAGCTCGGTGAAGTCATCCTCAGTGCGTTGAGCCGCAACGCGCTGTTCGTCTCGGCGGCGCTGCCGTTGCGTGTGTTTCCGCCGTTGTTCAACTGCTACCGCGGCGGCCAGTCGTTCGGGAATCACGTGGACAACGCGATCCGGCAATCGAGGACCAACGGTTCGACCGTCCGCACCGATCTCTCGGCGACGCTGTTTCTCACCGAGCCCGACGAATACGATGGCGGCGAGCTGATGGTGGAGGACACCTTCGGTGTCCATTCTGTCAAGCTGCCGGCGGGGCACATGGTTCTCTATCCCGCGTCGAGTCTGCACAAGGTCACGCCAGTGACGCGCGGTGCGCGCGTGTCGTCGTTCTTCTGGATCCAGAGCATGCTGCGCGACGACGGCGAACGGACGCTGTTGTTCGATCTGGATACGGCGATACAGCGACTGACGCTCGATCTGCCCGATCATCCAGCGGCCGTCCAACTGACGTCCGTCTATCACAATCTGCTTCGGCGCTGGGCTGACGTCTAAGCTCGCGTCGCGGAAACTGCACGGTTCGCCAAACATCTGAACGGCAGAAACTGCCACTCGATCCGGTAAGTGCCTGAGCCACGCGCGCGCTCGCCGATACGCGCCTCTTGCACAGCGCGACGTCATGCCCGCCGTTGGCGCCCTTCCAGCACTCTCGATCATCGGCGGAGCGCTGTGTGCGCCGATGCTCGGCGCGGCGGCCACATGGCTGCTGTGGCTCCTACCGATGCTGCTCCTGGCCAGCGTGATCGCGTGGCACTGCGAGGTCAGCCGCGTGACGATCGCATGCCTCACGCTCGGGTTCTGGGTCTCGAGCGTCATCCTGACGTCGAGCGCGCTGGATCGCACGCGACATCCGTCGTTGCGACAATTTCTCGATCGCGAGGTTGGCGGGTTCGAGATCTCCTCGTTGGGTCCTGAGGGCGATCACGATCCGATCCTCGCTCGAGCCGTCCTGATCGAGGACGCGTCGCCACGCGAGGGCTATGTCTCGCTCCGCGTTGAGATCATGGCACTGCGCCTCGACGGTCACTGGCATCACGTCGAAGGTGGGGTCGTCGTCAGTGTTGGCGGCGCGGCACCCCGCGATCGCGTGCTCCAATGGCGGGCGCGGCGAACGATCGAGGCGCCGATGGTCTTCCGAAGGCCGGCGCGCTTTCTGAACGACGGCGTGCCCGATTTCGAAGACGAGGCAGCTCGTGATGGAACCGCCTTGTTCGGTTCGATCAAAAGTGCGCTCCTTGTCCGGGTCGTCTCGCGCGGTGGGCCGATCGCCGAGCTCGCTGCGGATGTCCGCGCTCACGTCAGGACAGCATTGGGCACGTGGGTTGGTCCACGCAGCGCGGTGTCGGAGGCGATTGCTGCCGCTGTGCTCATCGGCGATCGCACGGGTGTTCCCGACGCGACTCGCGACGTCCTCCAGGCGGCGGGCACTTACCATGTGATCGCCATTTCTGGTGGCAACATCGCCATTCTCGCGGCCGGCGCATGCGGCCTGCTCGCTCTCGTCGGCATCCGCGGGCGAATCGGCGCGCTGGTGACGATTCTCGTGCTCATCGCATTCGCAACGATGGTCACCGCTGGCCCATCGGTCTGGCGAGCGACGCTCATGGCGATCGCCTACTTCATGGCGCGGGTCATCGATCAGCGGACGCCCGTCTGGCAGGCCACAACGGTCGCTGCGGCGATCATTCTCGTCCTCAAGCCGCTCGATCTCGACGATCCCGGCTTTCTCATGACGTTTGGCGCGACGACCGCGCTGGTCGAAGGCGCGCGACGGGGCGTCGCGTTGGTGCCCACACGTGCAGTGTTCTCGTGGATCGTCGCGACGATCGTCGGATCGCTCGCAGTGGAGGCCGCGCTGCTTCCGGTCGCGGCCTCCGCATTCTCCCGTGTGACGAGCGCAGGCCTGATTCTGAATCTGCTAGCAGTGCCGGCAATGGGCATCGTGCAGATCGCCGCTATGACCGTCACGTTCGTCGGCGAGATTCCGTTCCTCGCGTATGGCGCCGGATGGACGACGCATGTCGCTGCCAATGCATTGGTCTCGAGCGCGGACCTGGTGACAGTAGCGCCGTGGCTGGCTTCGCGCGTGCCGCCGCCATCTGCCTGGCTCGTCTCGGTTTACTACAGCGCGCTCATGATGACGGTCGCCGGCCGCGGACGTCTCCGCATCGCCAGCGCGGTTCTCTATTTCGCCGCACTCGTCGCCATCGTCAGCGGCGCTGACGTCACACGGCTTCGACGCGGTAATCAGGCACCGTTGAGGCTTACGGTCTTCGACGTCGGGCAGGCGGAATCGATGCTGCTCGAGACTCGCGATCACACGCTACTCATTGACACTGGCGGTGCGCCATTCGGCGGAGGCATCGACGTCGGCCGCCGCGTTCTTGCTCCGGCTCTCTGGGCCAGAGGCATCCGATCGCTCGACGCGATGCTCGTTACGCACGGCGATCCGGATCATATCGGCGGGGCAGTGGCGGTCGCGGATGACTTCCGGCCGCGGCAGATCTGGGAGGGCATCCGGGTGCCACAGCATCCGCCGACGCAGGAACTGATGCAGGATGCCGTACGACTGCGAATTCCGATCGTGCCTTTGCGCGCCGGCGGAACGATACGCCTGGGCGACGTTCGACTACGCATCCTGCATCCGCCGCCACCGGATTGGGACAGACGACGGGTACGCAATGACGATTCGGTCGTTCTGGAAGCCGTCTACGGTGACGTCGCGGTTCTTCTGACTGGAGACATCAGCGCCGAGGTCGAGCGTGCCATATTGCCTCTACTCACTCCGGCGCGCCTTCGAATCCTCAAAGTCGCGCACCACGGCAGCGGCACGTCCTCTTCTTCGACGCTCCTCGAAGGCTGGCGTCCACACATCGCGGTGATCAGTTGCGGTCGCGGCAACCGTTTCGGCCACCCGACACCGGAGGTACTGCAGCGTTTCGGCTCGATCGGAGCCACAGTGCTGCGAACGGATCGTGAGGGGCAGATCACGATCGAGACAGATGGAGGTTCGTTTCGGACGACGACTTTCGTTCGGAGCCATGAAGGGCACGGAGTATTCAGCCACGGAGAACACTAAGTTCACCGAGTGCTCGGCCACGGAGGTACGACATGCGACCCGGAACAGTCAGCGTCCTTACATCCGAACAGGACGAATTCAGTGACCTCCGTGGCTAAGACTCTGTGGCCTGCTTCACCCGGCGCCACTCCGTCTCCATCTCGTCGAGTGTGGTCTCATTCAGCGGCTTCCCCCGCGCCGCGAACTCACGCTCCATCGCCTCGAACCGATTCGCGAACTTGTCGGTCGCGCGCCGGAGCGCCGCTTCCGGTTCGATGCCCAGCTTGCGCGACAGGTTGGCGATCGCAAACAGCAGGTCGCCCATCTCTTCCTCGGCACGCGACAAGTTCCCTGTGGCACCCGATTCGACTTCGTGACGCAGTTCCTCGACTTCCTCCTCGATCTTGTCGAGCACATCGTCCGGCTTCGCCCAATCGAACCCGACGGCGGCTGCCCGGAAGCTGACCTCGTAGGCGCGCAGCAACGCCGGGAGTGTCTTCGGCACACCGCTGAGCGTCGTCTTGGTTTGTGGCGGTGCGCTCCCCGCAGCGCGTTCGCGCGCTTTGAGTGTTTCCCACTTTTCGATGACCTGACCGCTCGTCAGCGCCGGGTCGCCGCTCTTTCGTTCGAAAACGTGCGGATGACGTCGCACGAGTTTGTCTGCGATCGCGTCAATGGCATCGCCGATGGTGAAGTCGCCGGCTTCTTCGCTGATGCGTGCCAGGAAGACGGCTTCGAACAGGAAGTCGCCGAGCTCCTCGCAGAGGTTCGCCGGCTGGCCGCTTTCGATCGCCTCGAGGACCTCATAGGTTTCCTCGAGCACGAATGGGCGAAGCGAGGCGTGCGTCTGCTCGCGGTCCCACGGGCACCCATCCGGCGCGCGCAGCGTGCGCATGATCTCGACAAGACGCTCGAATCGCTCTCCCACACGGTCGGCCATGGCGACATGCTACCATTCGAGATCTTGCAGGTTGAGAGATGAGCGACGCAGAGCAGAGCACGTCCGGAGCACCGCACGATCCCAACGCCGTCACGTTCGTCGGGTTCGTGTTGTCGCTGGCGCATACGGCCGCCTATCACTTTGGCGACGTTCCGGATCCAGTGACCGGACAATCAAGCCCGGCGAACCTCGCCGCGGCGCAACAGATCATCGACATCCTGTCGCTGCTCGACGAGAAAACGCGCGGCAACCTGACCGCCGAGGAGCGACAGCTGCTGGAGCAGCTCCTCTACGAGCTCCGTATGCGCTATGTCGAGGCGAGCAAGAGCGGCTCGTCTGAGCCCTCGCGCATCATCATCCCTTGATTTCTCGCGGAGTGTCGCAGGTCCCGGCACGCCTGTTGTTTCTTGGCACCGGCACGTCGCACGGCGTGCCGATGATCGGTTGCACGTGCAGCGTGTGCCGCTCTCTCGATCCACGCGACAAGCGGCTGCGGCCGTCCATCTATCTCGACGTCCCCACACACGTGAGGCTGCTCGTCGATACGAGTCCGGACCTTCGGCAGCAGGCGCTCGTCCACGAATTGGCGCGAGTTGATGCGGTGCTTTTCACGCATAGTCACGCGGATCACATCCTCGGGCTCGACGAGCTGCGGCGCTTCAACGCGATTCAGGGTGCCGCGATCCCCTGCTATGCGAACGCGCCGACGTGGGAGACGCTGCGTCAGGCGTTCAGTTACATCTTTGATGGCGTCACACGTCTCGGCGGCGGCATCCCCGAACTCGATCCCCGCGAGATCACCGGACCGTTCGCCGTTCGCGGTGTGCGCATTGTGCCGGTTGCCGTGTGGCATGGACTCATGCCGGTGTTGGGGTTTCGATTCGGGAATGTGGCGTACTTGACCGACTGCAATCGCCTTGACGACAGCGCTTGGGCGTTGGTCGATGGTGTGGATACGCTCATCATCGACGCGCTTCGCGATCGGCCGCATGGCACACACTTCAGCCTGAACGAGGCACTCGACGTCATTGCTCGCATCAAGCCGCGCCGCGCGTTCACCACTCACATGACCCATGATTTGGGCCACGCCGCGACCTCGGCGCGCCTGCCAGCCGGAGTCGAACTGGCATATGATGGGCTGGTGCTCGACGTGAGCGTCGACGTGGAGTGAATGGAGACCATCCACTTCCCGGACGACCCGCGGCCGCCGTGGCTGGTGCATCCGGTGCTGGCGCTCGGGAATTTCGACGGCCTCCACCGCGGGCATCTCAAGATCATCGAGCGCGTCAAACGCGGCGCCGCCGAACATGGTGGCACGTCGATGGCGATGACCTTCGACCCGCATCCGCCGCGGGTCGTACGGCCTGACAAGGCGCCGCCGCTGCTGATGACCAAGACGCAGCGGCTCGAGGCGCTCCATCGGGCTGGAATTGCGTGCGTGGCGGTCGTGCGGTTCACGCACGAGCTGTCGGAGTGGGCGCCCGAGACCTTCGTGCGCACGGTGCTCGCCGACTGGCTGCGCGTCTCGGAAGTGTGGGTCGGCGCGAACTTTCTGTTTGGCCACGGCCGCAGCGGCAACTTCAGCCTGCTGCGCACACTGGGGCAGCAGCACGGGTTCAGGGCCGATAAGATCGATCCGGTTCGGTACAAAGACTTCGTCGTCAGCAGCACACGCATTCGCCGGCTGGTCACTGAGGCCCGCATGGATGAAGCGGGTGCGCTGCTTGGCCATCCGTACTTTCTGGATGGCACGATTGTCGAGGGACGCAAGCGGGGGCAGACGATTGGATTTCCGACGGCGAACATGGCGACAGAGAACGAGCTGATCCCGCCGCACGGCGTCTATGCGACGACGATGACCATTGACGGTATCGTGCATGGCGGGCTGACCAACATCGGCGTGCGGCCGACGTTCAACGAATCCGAACCGACAATCGAGACGCACCTGCTGCGATACTCCGGCGATCTCTATGGACGGCGTGTGCGTCTGTCGTTCGTCCAGCGGTTGCGCGACGAACGGCGGTTCGACGACGTGGATGCGCTGCGCGCGCAGATCGAAGCGGACCGGCGCCGCGCCGACCATCTCTTCAGCCGGATTTCGGTGTAGTCGTGGACGCAACGACATTCGAATTCCAGGTCTCCGTGCCGCGCAATGCGGAAGTGGCGGTGGTCGTACGCATGCTCGCAGAACAGGCCGCGCGCTATGTCGGCTGCAATGAGCCGAGTGCTGCAGCGTTCGGCGACCGCGTCGCTGAGGTGGTGGGTGCGCACTTGAACGGTTCGGTCGCGCATACCTCGAGTTCCATTGCGGTCGTGGTGCGGCGATCGACCGGCCCCCTCGAAGTGCAAATCGCTACACGGACGGTCGCGCTCGACCTCTAAACCACGGCCCATGCTCCGCCTGTACAACACGCTGTCGCGACAGGAAGAGCCGTTCGCCCCGCTCCGCGATAACACCGTGCGGATGTATGCGTGCGGGCTGACTGTCTACAACCGCGGGCATATCGGCAACTTCCGCACCTACGTGTGCCTCGATGTGCTGCGGCGCACGCTCAAATATCTGTGCGGTTACAACGTGCAGCAGGTCGTCAACTACACTGACGTCGACGACAAGACGATTGCCGGCGCCCAGAATGCCGGCATGCCGCTGCGCGAATACACCGATCAGTGGATTCGTGCGTTCAGGGAAGACGCCGCGCAGCTCGGCATCGAGACGCCGGAACAATTACCGCGCGCGACCGATCCGGAAAACATGACCGCCATGTGCGACATGATCCACGCGCTCGAGCGCAATGGCCACACCTACAACCGCGACGGCTCGGTGTATTTCAAGATTGCGTCGCTGCCGTCGTACGGCCGGCTGGCACGTCTCGATCACGGAGGCCTCCACGCCGGCGCGCGCGTCG
The DNA here is from genome assembly GCA_036742665.1 of Vicinamibacterales bacterium. GTDB lineage: Bacteria > Acidobacteriota > Vicinamibacteria > Vicinamibacterales > UBA2999 > Gp6-AA40. The sequence goes on from DAINQP010000154.1 coordinate 10,146, forward strand.
ACGTTGACGAGTATTCGAAAGACGATGCCCGCGATTTCGTGTTGTGGAAGGCAGCCAAGGCTGGTGAGCCCTCGTGGGAGTGCAACGGCGCGGGGCCCGGACGTCCCGGCTGGCACATCGAGTGTTCCGCGATGGCTGTGCGTTTGCTCGGTGAGGCGATCGACATCCATGCCGGCGGCGTCGATTTGATTTTTCCGCATCACGAGAACGAGATCGCGCAGGCGGAGGGGGCGACCAAGCAGACCTTCTCGCGGTTCTGGATCCACGTCGAGCATCTTTTCGTCGAGAACGAGAAGATGTCGAAGTCTGTCGGCAACGTCTACACCGTGCCGGACGTGGTCGCGAAGGGCTATCGGCCATCGGCGCTGCGTTACCTGCTGCTGTCGTCCCATTACCGCAAGCAGCTGAACTTCACGTGGACCGGCGTCGAGCAGGCCGAAGAAGCGTTGCGCCGGATTGTGGACTTGCTTGCGAAGCTGGACGACATGACGCGCGCCACCGGCGTGGGCGACGATCGCAACGCCGAGCTCGAGGCGGCAGTCGGCCGTGCCCGCGACGCCTTTCGCGATGCGCTGTCGAGCGACCTGAATACGGCGGCGGGTCTTGCGGCGGTGTTCGATTTGGTGCGCGAGGGCAACAGTGCGATTGCGGCGCGGAAGATGAGTGCTGCCGACGCGCGAGTCGTGCGTGACGCGATCGAGGATTTCGATCGCGTACTCGGCGTCGTGGCGTTGCGTCGTGCCGAAGACGCCACGCCGGACGTGCCCGTTGATGAGATTGAACGCCTCATCGGGGAACGGAAGACCGCCAAGCAACGGCGCGAGTTCGCGCGCGCGGACGAGATCCGCAGGTCACTCGCCGATCGCGGCGTCCTGCTCGAAGACACCCCGGCCGGCACACGCTGGAAGAAGAAATGACCGGTCCGTTGCTGAAGACGGCACTCCCTGGTCCGAAGGCGGCCGCGATCATCGAGCGCGACGCGCGTGTCGTCTCGAGCTCGTACACCCGCGACTATCCATTGGTGATGGCACGAGGCGAAGGCGCCTGGGTCGAGGACGTGGACGGCAACGTCTTCCTCGACTGCACCGCGGGCATCGCCGTCACCGCCACCGGGCATTCGCATCCGGACGTCGTGAAAGCGATCGTCGAGCAGGCCGGCAAGTTCCTGCACATGTCGGGGACCGACTTCTATTACGAGCCGCAGGTGCGGCTTGGCGAGGAGCTGTCGGCGATCGCGCCGATGCCCGGTCCGCATCGATCGTTCTTCGGCAACTCGGGAACCGAAGCGAACGAAGCAGCCATCAAGCTGTCGCGGTACTACACGAAGCGGCCCGGCATCATCGCCTTTTTTGGCTCCTTCCATGGCCGCACGATGGGTTCGCTGTCGCTGACGGCGAGCAAGCTCACGCAGCGTCGTGGGTTTGGCCCGTTCATTCCCGGCGTGTATCACGCGCCGTACGCCAACTGCTATCGCTGTCCGGTCGGCAACCGTCCGGAGACGTGCGCGGCCGAGTGCTTGCGCTTCATCGAAGAGCAGCTGCTCCTGCACGTGGTGGCGCCCGAAGACGTGGCCGCGATCGTCGTCGAGCCGATTCAGGGTGAAGGCGGTTACGTCGTGCCACCGGACGTCTTCATGCAGCGTCTACGCGAGATTACAACGCAGCACGGCATGCTGCTCGTCGTCGATGAGGTGCAGTCGGGAATGGGCCGCACCGGAAAGATGTTCGCGATCGAGCACACCGGCGTGCAGCCTGACGTTGTGACGATGGCGAAGGGGATTGCGTCGGGGCTGCCGCTCGGTGTTGCCACGGCACGATCGGAGATCATTTCCTGGCCGCCCGGTACTCATGCGAGTACGTTCGGCGGCAATCCCGTATCGTGCGCGGCGTCGCTGGCGACGATCAAGCTGCTGCGGGAGAGTCTCGTAAAGAACGCGGAGATCGTCGGCGCCCACCCGCTCGAGGGTGCGCGGGCGTTGATGAAAAAACATCGGATCATCGGCGACGTACGCGGTCGCGGGTTGATGATTGGTCTGGAGCTGGTGCGCGATCGTCAGACCAAAGAGCGCGCGACGCAGGAGCGCGATGCCGTCGTCCACGGCTGCTTCTCGCGCGGCCTGCTCGTCCTCGGCGCGGGGCAGAACTCGATCCGCCTGTCGCCGCCGCTCGTGCTGACCACGCAGCAAGCCGACACCACCCTCGAACTCCTCGACCAAGCGCTGTCTACGGTTGGGGTCTGACCCGGGGTCAGACCCCGGGTCAGACCCCAACGGCTTCTGTCAACGTCGGTTGACGCCTACTCGGGCTGCGGCTCGGGCAACCGCTCGTAATAGGCGACATTCAAAACGGAAACGCCGGTTTCGCTGTCGCGCCGGAAGGTAATCGTCATCGACTTGCCATCGGCGGCAATGACGCGACGCGCCGTCCCGAAAACGCGCCCGGCGTGCGAGAGGATGGCTTCCGAGGTGTACTGGTCGAGCCGCTTGAGGACGACGTGGTCGTAGTCCTCGGTGCCGGTGACGGGATATTCGCGGTCGTAGTTGGCCGTGTACTCGATGCGTTCGCGTCGCGCGCCCGGAAACACGCGCTGAATCACTCCGAGGACGTTCTCACCGTCGCGGACATAGGTCCGTGTCTCGCTGACTGGCGCCGGCCCCGGCCGGTACCTGGATTTGGCCACATCCAGACGCCAGGCCCCGACCAGTTGGTCGGGTGCTTTCGGCGACGTCGATTGCGCGGTCAGCACCGCGCTGGTGCCGACGGCGACGAATGAAACGACGAGAAGAGGCAGGAGGCGCATGATGATCCTCCGAAGTGCCTTCAGCGGCGTCAGGAACTGGGCGGTGTGACGAAGTCGCTGCTGAAGATGATGTACTCAATCAGCCACTGATTGTTGTTCTCACGAAAAATCCACAGAAACTTGCCGCGATCGCGCCGCGGTGTCTTGGCGCCATCGCGCGAGACGAGAGTCAAACGGTAATCACCGCTCGCATACGCCAGCGTGCCCTGGCCCGAGACGTCCGCCGCGGTGAGCTCGAGATCGGACGCGCCCTCGGCAAACCGATCTTTGTAGTACTGGTCGACGAATTGCCGCCCGCGCATGATCGGTTTGTTCGGCGGCATGACGACGCCGGTGGTGGAATACAAGGCCGCGGCCTTGGCCGAGTCCTTGGCGTTGAAGGCTGTCCGCAGGTCTTCAATCAGACGGTTGATGTTGTCGACGTCGGTCTTGTCGAATCGCGGCCCGGCATTGCCGGAACACGCCGCGCTCATGATGGCTACCAACAGAAAAGCGACGAAGGGTCCTCTACGCATGGTCTCCCAGTATCCTAACGCGGTCAGCCGCGTTTCACATCGAGCTGGCCCGGAACCTGCCACGCCATACGGGCATGTCAGACGATGCGCGGCAGATCCTTGGAAAACACGGTGAAGATCTCGCGTGCGCCGAGCTCGAACGCCTCGGGTACGCCATTCTTGATCGTCGCTACCGAACCCGCTTTGGAGAAATTGACATCGTCGCGTCGCAGGAGGGCGTGACGGTGTTCGTGGAAGTCAAGACGCGCGTCGGCGAGCGCTTCGGTGGCGGCGAAGAGGCCGTCACGGCATGGAAGCAGCGACGCCTGACCCAGATGGCCGTAGACTATCTGGCCAGGCATCGCCTGCACGATCGGCCGTGCCGCTTCGACGTGGTCGCCATCGACATCGAGGAGGACCGGCCACGAATTCAGGTATATGCTCACGCCTTCGACGCATCATCGTAGGAGCCCGTGTCTGAACTGAGGAAAGATCCCGTCACCGGCCGTTGGGTCATCATCTCGACCGAGCGAAGCAAACGACTCTCAGATTTCCAGCTCGAATCGGTGGCCATCACTCCCGACGATGGCTGTCCGTTCTGCGAGGGGCACGAGCACATGACCCCGCGCGAACTGTTGTCTCGTCGCCGCGATGGCACCCACGCCGACGGTCCTGGTTGGGACTTGCGCGTGGTTCCGAATCAGTTTCCCGTGCTCCGCGTCGAGGGGACCCTCGATCGCCGCGGCGAGGGCCTGTTCGATCGGATGAACGGCATCGGTGCGCACGAGGTAGTCATCGAGTCGCCCCGCCACGTTGACACACTGGCGACGATGGGGGAGTCGGCGGTCGAGCAGGTCCTCGGCGCCTTCCGCGACCGCGTGCAGGATCTCAAACGCGACGGCCGCTTCCGCTACATCGTCATCTTCAAGAATTACGGGAAGGCGGCGGGCGCGTCACTCGACCATTCGTATTCGCAGCTGATCGCGCTGCCGATCGTCCCGCGCGAGGTGCGCGACGAAATGGACGGCGCACGGGCGCATTACGCCGCTAAGGAACGATGCGTTTTCTGCGACATCATCTCGCAGGATTCGCAGGACGGGCGACGGCTGATTGCGGAGAACGCCGACATGGTGGCGATGTCGCCGTACGCGCCACGATTTCCGTTCGAGACGTGGATCCTGCCGAAGCGGCATCAGGCGCTCTTCGAGGACACGCCGCGTCATGAATACGCGTCGCTGGCGCGACTGCTCGGCGACATCCTGCGGCGGATGAACAAGATGCTGTGCCACCCGCCGTACAACCTCCTGATCCACACGGCGCCGCTCGCCGAGCCGGCCGGCGACTTCTATCATTGGCACCTGGAGATCATTCCGAAGCTGACCAGGGTCGCCGGGTTTGAGTGGGCGACGGGCTTTTACGTCAATCCGACGGCACCTGAAGAAGCCGCGCAAGTGCTACGCGAGGCGCGAGGGTAGGGGGTTGAAGGCCAGCCTTCGCGGCTTGCCGCCTCGAAACCGGCTGTGGTACGCTAACCATTCGTCGCGAGCGGGAATAACTCAGTGGTAGAGTGCGACCTTGCCAAGGTCGAAGTCGCGGG
>DAINQP010000155.1:0-14811 GCA_036742665.1 Vicinamibacterales bacterium
CGGCGGAGGTGATCGTGATCCCGCGCTCCTGCTCCTGCTCCATCCAGTCCATGACAGCCGCGCCCTCGTGCACCTCACCGATCTTGTACGTGATGCCGGTGTAGAAGAGGACCCGCTCGGTGGTGGTCGTCTTCCCGGCATCGATGTGGGCCATGATGCCGATGTTCCGGGTACGGTTCAGCGGTGTTTGACGCCCCATTGCGCTCTTATTCGACGGTTTGCGATCGACGGACTGTGATTCTGTTACCACCGGTAGTGTGCAAAGGCTTTGTTGGCTTCCGCCATACGGTGTGTATCTTCACGCTTCTTGACGGCGCCGCCGCGCAGGTTCGACGCGTCGAGCAGCTCGTTCGCAAACTTCTCCTGCATCGTCTTGCCGTCGCCGCGCGAACGCGCGTAGCTGACCAGCCAGCGGATGCTGAGGGAGAGACGACGATTGGGATTCACTTCGACCGGCACCTGATAGTTCGATCCGCCGACGCGGCGTGACTTCACTTCCAGGCTCGGCTTGACGTTGTCGAGCGCCTTCTTGAACACCTTCAACGGATCGTCGCCGGTGCGCTCCTTGATGATCTCGAAGCTCTTATAGAGAATGCGCTCGGCGGTGCTGCGCTTGCCGTCGCTCATCACGGTGTTGATGAACTTGCTGACCAGCACGCTGTTGTAGAGCGGATCGGCAGCCAGTTCGCGCTTCGGAATCTCTCGTCTACGAGGCATATCTCTGTTCCTCTCGGCGGGTCTGAAGACCGGCCGCTACTGCTTCGGGCGCTTTGCGCCGTATTTCGAACGACCCTGCTTGCGGCCCTGCACGCCGACGGCATCGAGCGTTCCGCGTACGACGTGATAGCGCACGCCCGGCAGATCCTTCACACGGCCGCCGCGAATGAGCACCAGCGAGTGCTCCTGCAGGTTGTGTCCCACGCCGGGGATGTAGGTCGTGACCTCGATGCCGTTGGTCAAGCGCACGCGCGCGACTTTGCGCAGCGCGGAATTCGGCTTCTTGGGCGTCTGCGTGAACACGCGCACGCACACACCGCGCTTCTGCGGGCTGACCTGGAGCGCCGGGCTCTTGGTCTTGGTCACGATCTTCTTCCGCCCCTGGCGGACGAGCTGACTAATAGTCGGCATGTGTCCTCGACAAAACGCACGAGCGGAACCGCAGCCGACGGCCCCGAACGTTCGTTCCAGGCCTGAAGAAGCGATGCATCCGCATCGCGTCTGGCACCTGAAACTAATGACCCTAATTTGTAGAATGCTCGAGAAGAGTGCGATTGAGCAGCTTCTTCCGCGCCGTTGAAGCTAGATAGGGTGTCCTAGCCTCAAGAGAACCTGACGAATATAGCACGCACGATTCGCAGCGCGCAACCAACTGAAAGCACGCCCCTTACAGCATCCGCACGCCCACGACGCCGGAGAGGCCGGCTCTTCACATCAAGCCCACGCCAGCTGTTCAGGCCGAGCTTGAGCAGGTAAGTCTAGGCCCGTCAGCAGTTTACTTGCGCGCAGCGAGGTAGTTCACGATGACCGTCATCTCGCGTTCGCTGAGCACGTCGCCGAACGCCGGCATATTCGCCGCGGGGTCAACGGCATCGGGCTGCGTGATCCAATCGTGCAGCCACTTCGCGTCTTTCTGAGCGCCAACCCGCGTCAAGTCCGGGCCGATGACGCCGCCTTCGCCGTCGATCATGTGGCAGTTCGCGCAGTAGCGGCCAATGACCAGCGAGGCGACCCGCGTCTCCTCATGGACCGCCGGTATCGACACACCCGCCCGCACCTTCTTCATGTAGCTCGCAATTGAGCGGGCCTGCCCATCGCTCATCCCACCGCGCGGCGGCTCACGCAGGCCTGGCGCAATCATCTGCGGATCGCGGGCGTGCGCGATCAGCCATTCGGGATCGCGACGGAGACGCAGCTCCTCGAACGGACCGGCAGCGCCACCATCGACATGGCAGATCAGACAGCGCTGATCCTTCACGAATTCGTGGCCGGCAAGCGGCAACGGACCCCAGATCGCCGGATTGGCGTGAGCGGGCGTGTCCTTGTAGCCGAGATAGGTCAGCACGATGATGGCGCTGCCGATGATCGCGAAGCCGGCGAACACGAGGGGCCGCTTGAGGAAATGGCGATCCGGCCGTCGATCGATGAAGGGCAACAGCAGCAGCACGCCGACGACCAGCCCGGGAATCACCATCGTCGCCAGTGGCTCGAGCGGCCCGGGGAAGTACTTCAGCAGTTGGAACAAACTCAGGAAATACCACTCGGGCCGCGGGACATAGCTCGCGTCCGACGGGTCGGCGATCTGATCGAGCGGCGTGGTGAACACGACGGCAAACGTCAGCAGCAGCGCGAATACCAGAGCGCCGGCAATCGTGTCCTTGAGCGCGTGATATGGGTAGAACGGCTTGGGCTCCCCGGGCACCGGCTTGAGCGCCCCCGAGATGCCGTGACGGCGCATCAAGAACAGATGCGCGATGACGAAGACGATCAACGACGCCGGCAACAGGAAGACGTGCACCGCGTACCAGCGCAGCAGCGTCAATGAGCCGAGCGCGTCACCGCCTCGCATCAGCCCGGCGACGTACTCGCCCATCGGTGCGCTGCGGGCGATATTGATCGTGACGGTTGTCGCCCAGTACGCCTTCTGATCCCACGGCAGGAGATACCCGGTCAATGCGAAGCCGAGGATCACGAGCAGCAGCACGACGCCAGTGATCCACGTGACCTCGCGCGGCTTTTTATAGGAGCCCAGCGCGACAACGCGGAGCATGTGAATCACGGCCGCGACCACGATGAAGCTGGCGCCGAAGAAATGCAGGCCGCGCAGCACGTGTCCGAACGTGACACGCTCCATGATGTAGCGAATGCTGTCGTAGGCGTGTTCCGGCGACGGCACGTAGTACATCGCCAGCACGACACCCGTGATCAGCTGCACCGCAAGCAGCATCAGGAGAATGCTGCCGGTCACGAACCACCAGCCAACACCCGCTTCAATCGGTTCTTCGAGGAGATGCGCACGCCCGGTGCGCCAGCCCGTACGAGAATCGAGCCAGTCGAGTAGATCGTTCAGGGGTTTCATCAGACCTGGATGAAGACCTTGTCGCCGTCGATCTTCGTCGACAGCTTCGGCAGCGGCGCCGGCGGCGGGCCTGACTTGACCTGACCGAGATGATCGTAGACGCCGCCATGGCACGGGCATCGCAGTTCGCGTGCCTCGGCGTCCCAACTCACGCGGCATCCGAGGTGCGTGCACGTCGGATCGAGTGCGGTGACCGATGACTCGCTCGTCTTTACGAGGAACACGACCCGTCGCTCGATGATCTGACTGTAACCGTCCTCACGCACGACGCGCAGCGCGATCGGCGTCGGCGCATTCTCAGGGAGGCCGCTCAGGCTTGCGCCGGGCAGCCAGCGCTCTTCGCGACGCGCCAAGCTCGGCGACACGATCGAGCCGCCCAGCACGACGCCGAGTGTGCCGCCAATCGCGGCCTGAATGGTTTTGACAACGCGCGCAAAGAACTGCCGTCGCTGCGGATCGCGAGTGGTATCCATTGATGCAGAGTCCGTTTTCAGGATACGTATAGCTTTACGGCGGGCGTTTACTGACCTGCGCGATTTCCGGCGTATCCGCGCGAGGGAACGACCCACGCGCGGAGGCTAAGCAAGTTCGTCGCCGGGATCCATCCCGGTATTTCGGGGATCTACTTGGGCGGAACGACAGGAATGGCGCCCGGGAAAACGTAGGCGTACAACATCGAAATAACGCCCATCACTGCCATCAACAGGATGCTGTGCTTGATCGTGAAGCGGAACAACCGGCTCTCATCCGCGGTGGCCATACCCGTGGCCGCGACAGCGACCGCGATGCTCTGAATCGAGATCATCTTGCCCATCACACCTGCCGCTGAGTTCACCGACGCCGTCAGAATGGGGCTGAGACCGAGGGCGTTCGCGGTGACTACTTGAAGATTACCGAATAGCGCGTTCGCCGATGTGTCACTGCCGGTGAGGAACACGCCGAGCCAGCCGACCACGGCACTGAAGAACGGGAAGGCGACGCCACTTGTCGCTAAAGCGAGCCCCAGGGTCGAGGTCATGCCCGAGTAGTTCATGACGTAGGCCAATCCGAGCATGCAGGCGATCGTGAGCAGCGCCAACTTCAGCTGCTTGAACGTATCGATGTAAACACTCACCACCTTGCCGGGCCTTACGCGGAGCACGATGGCCGTCGCAATGATCGCGAACAAGCATGCCGTGCCCGACGCGCTGAGCCAATTCAGCTCGTACAGAGCGGCATACGGCGCCGGCGCAGGCACCACGGGCGGGACGCGCGTAATCAGATTGTGAAGTCCCGGTACCATCAGGCGCTCGGCGAGCGGGCCAGTACCGGCGACGGTCGGCAACGAGGCCGGCAACAGGCTGTCGCCCCAACGATTGATAGTCGGTTTGATATCGGCTTCACCCCAGGCCAGCACGAAGACCACCAGCAACAGGTACGGCACCCACGCCATGAAAATCTCCGATGGCGTGTGCGTGTGCGCCGCCAGCGTGGCGGGTTTTTCGCCCTCGAGGCGCATGATCGTCTTCGGTGCCCACAGCTTCAGCACCAGCACCATGACGATGATGCAGGTCAACGAGCTCAAGATGTCAGTCAGCTCGGGCCCCATGTAGTTCGACACGTAGAACTGCATGGCGGCGAACGACACACCACACGCGATGATCGCCGGCAGCACCTCGAGTGCGCGCCGACCACCCGCCATCACCACAATGAGATAGCCGGGAATGATCACCGAGATCATGGCGCACAGTCGGCCAACCATCGCGCTGAGCGGCATGACCGGCAGCCCGGTGACGTTGGCGAGTGTCGTCACGGGAATGCCGATCGATCCAAAGGCGACAGGCGCGGTATTGGCGAGCAGACAGATGCCTGCGGCGTAGAACGGATTGAAGCCGAGACCGGCGAGCATCGCGCCCGATATCGCAACTGGCGCCCCGAATCCAGCGGCGCCCTCGATAAAGGCGCCAAACGAGAACGCGATGAACATCGCCTGCAGCCGGCGGTCCGTCGTCAGGCCGCCGATCGAGTCTTTGATGACCTCGAACTTGCCAGTAGCAACCGCGAGCCGGTACAGCATGATCGACGTGAACACGATCCATGCGATCGGAAACAGGCCGAAGGCGGCGCCATAAATCGCGGAGATGAACGCCAGCTGCGCAGGCATTCCATACACGATCAGCGACACGAGGAGCGCAGAGGCAAGCGCCGACATCGCCGACATCCACGCTGGCTTCCTGAGCACACCGAGCATGAGAAACAGCACGACGATCGGAATCGCTGCGAACAGCGTGGAGAGACCCAGACTGCCGGCGATGGGTTCATAGTTGTGCTGCCACATCTGCGCCTCAATCTAGCTGGTAGCTCGTCGCCGATAGCTCGTAGCCAAGAACCTGGAACCGCTACCAGCCACCAGCTACCGCCTACCGGCTCCGTGGATCGACGCCGTGTATCGACGCGTCGATCAGTTCGATGGGATGGAAAATCGGCCAGTCGTGCCCGAGACCTCGGGCGGCTGCCGCGATCTGCAGCGTGCACCCGGGGTTGGCCGTGGCAATCATATCCGGCGAGAGCGCTGCGATGTGACGGACTTTGCGCGCGCCGAGTTGCGCGGCCGGATCGGGCTGAACCAGGTTGTAGATTCCGGCACTCCCGCAGCAAATCTCGGATTCCCCCGGCGTGAGGAGCTCGAGACCGGGAATCCCTTGCAATAGCGCACGTGGCTGGGTGCGCACGCCCTGACCGTGCGCGAGATGGCAGGCATCGTGATAGACGACGCGCGCCGTGAGCGGACGCCGGACCGCGCGCTGTTCACCAAGTTCGGCGAGCAGCTCGGTCACGTCACGGACCTTCGCCGCGATTGATTTCGCTCGCTCCGCCCATACCGGGTCGCCGGCAAAGAGCTCGCCGTAGTCCTTCATCGCCGAGCCGCAACCCGCCGCGTTGACGGCGATGCGGTCCACGCCTGCCTTCTCGAAGACCTCGATGATGTTCCGGGCGAGCGCTCGCGCCTGCTCAATGCGACCGGCATGAAGCGGCAGTGCACCGCAGCAGCCCTGGCCCCCAGGTGCACTCACGCTGCATCCCTCCGCAGCCAGCACGCGAACTGTCGCGTGATTCACCTTGGCAAATGACAGCCGCTGAACGCAGCCGGCGAGCAGCGCGACCTTGAGCCGCTCTGAGCCGACCGCCGGCGTGTGCTCGTCGATCCGATCGACCAATCCCCGCCACGAGACCGGCGGCGCCAGCGTCATCGCCGCCGTGATGCGACGCCAGAGACTGCCCTGTGTCCCTGCAGGACGTGTGGTCGCCGGGATGGCCGCGACACGCGTGATCACCCGCAAGAACGGACCCAATAGCAGCAGCGGCAGCATGACGACGCGCATGCGCCACGGATACGGCACGATCGCCATCAGCAGCGAGCGGAATAGTTTGTCGCCAGTGTCTCGCGTATAACGCTGCTCGATCTGCGCCCGCTGCTTTTCGATGAGTGGTGCGTACTGCACGCCCGATGGACACGCCGTCACGCAAGCCAGGCACCCGAGACAGCGATCGAAATGCTCCACGAATGACGAGGTCGTGTCCACGCGGCCCTCGATGCCGGCTTTCATCAAGTAGATCCGCCCGCGCGGCGAGTCCATCTCCTCGCCCCAGAGAAGGTAGGTCGGACACGTCGGCAAGCAGAAGCCGCAGTGCACGCACTTGTCGATCAGCGCAGACGATGGACTATCAGAGCCAGTGATCACTTTGGAAGTTGGTCGTTGGGCGTTGGGAGTCTAGATCGGTCCTCTACCTGCGTTCAGGATTCCTGCCGGGTCGAACATGTTTTTCAGCGCGCGGGTCGCGCCTGCCGAACTCGATGCTGGCCCCCAGACATCGACGTGCTGCTTCAGGTCGGGCGAGGCACGCAGCACCGCCACATTACCCACCCATACGCTCGACCGCAGCCGCTGGACGAGGGCCGCCTGAGTGCCCACGTCGCCATCGACGCGCATGAGACCAGCGCCCACGCTGACACGGCCGCACATGATGATGGAACCAGCCACCTGCGACACATCGTGCATGAGTGTCGTGATCTCAGCCAGCTTCGCCGGCAACCAGCCAAATCGAATCACCGCGCCCGTGCCCGCCCATGGTGATCGCACCTGGTCGGTCCAGACGTCCATTTCCGGATCGCCCGTGACCACAGTGGACGGTCTCGAGAGCAGCCTCCGCGCAGAATCCACCTGCGCGCTCACGGCTTCGGGACTCGAGGCAAACAGCAATCGCAAACGATACTGCGCGCCGTCGAGCATGACGTCGAACGCCATCGGCTCCAGCTGCGACGTGGACACCCGCATCGCATCTCGCGCCAGCACTTCCCCATCGTCATACGACGCGTCGAGCGTGGCCGATGCCTGCGGGATCGGCAGCAGTTTGAAGGTGGCGTCGACGATGGCGCCGAATGTGCCAAACGATCCGCTGACGAGCTTGCCGAGATCGTAGCCGGCGACGTTCTTCACAACATGACCGCCGGCTTTGACGAGTCGTCCGTCGGTGAGTGCGAGCGTGACGCCGATCAACAAGTCTCGCGGCGTGCCGTAGCGATGACGTACAGGACCAGAATCATTAGTGGCGACGATGCCACCGATCGTTGCGGCATCGAAAGCACTCTCAATCGGCAACCACTGACCATGTCGCGCCAGCTCACGGTTCAATTGCGCGAGCGTGACGCCGCCGTGCGCAGTCGCGGTCATGTCGCCGTGGCGATGTATCAGCAGTGTGTTGAGCTTTGCCGTGCTGACAACCAGATCAACGACAGAAGGGGTCCGGCCCCATCCGAGCTTCGTTCCGGACCCGCGGAGAACCGTCGTCTGCGTGTCGCGCGATGCGGCCTGAAGCGTCGCCGCAAGCTCGTTGGCGTCGGTTGGCTCGGCGACATGCCGAGGCACAACACCATCGACCGCGTCGCCGGCGCTCCCTTGTCTCATTGACGCTGCGATCATCAGAACCGATCGGCCAGGCCGGCCGCTTCGACGGGGTGTTGACGATACGGGCCCGGAACCTCACCGCACAGCCGCGGCGTGGGCAGCACCTTGCCAGGATTACAGAGGCGGCGCGGGTCGATCGCGTCGCGCAGCCGCTGCATCACGTCGAGGTCGTCGTCGGAAAACATGCGCGGCATGTAGTCCTTCTTGTCTGCGCCGACACCGTGCTCACCTGTGATCGAGCCACCCGCCTCGACGCAGTACGTCAGGATCTCGCCCGCAACTTCTTCGGCAAGCGTGGCCTGCCCGGGAATTCGTTCGTCGTAGCAAATGAGCGGATGGAGGTTACCGTCGCCGGCGTGAAAGACGTTGCCGATGGGCAGACCCGATCGCTGGCTGAGCGCGGCGATACGGCCAAGCACTTCAGGCAGTTTCGTGCGTGGCACGACGCCGTCCTGCACGTAATAGTTCGGCGACACGCGGCCCATCGCGGCAAACGCCGCCTTGCGTCCTTTCCAGATACGCATGCGCTGGGCCTCGTCCGGAGCGACTTCGATCGTCGTGGCGCCCGCGCGGCGGCACGTGTCCTCGACGACGGCAAACAATTCGCGCACCTCGGACGATGGTCCATCGAGCTCGACGATCAGGATCGTGTCGGCTGGCGGAAAGTTCGGATGAACGGCAGCTTCAGCGGCGCGTATGGCAACCGCATCCATCATCTCGACGGCGGCGGGGATAATGCCGGCACCGATGATGTCCGAGACCGCGGCGCCCGCCTCGCTAATGCTGTCGAATGCAGCCAGCAACGTTTGCACGCTCTCAGGCTTTCGCAGGATCCGAACGATCACCTTCGTCACTACAGCGAGCGTCCCCTCGCTTCCAACGATCAGCCCGAGCAGATCGGGGCCAGGCGCATCGGGCAGTGGGCTTCCGATCTGGACCAGTTGGCCGTTGGGGAGCACCGCTTCAACAGCAAGGATGTGATGGACGGTGAACCCGTACTTCAGACAATGCGCGCCGCCGGAGTTCTCGGCGACATTGCCGCCGATCGAGCACACCTGCTGACTTGAAGGATCGGGCGCGTAGTAGTAGCCGTATGGCGCGACCTGCCGGGTGATTTCAAGATTCGTGACGCCGGGTTCCACCGTCACGCGGCGATTGGGAATGTCAACGTCGAGCACTCGATTGAGTCTGGCCAGGCTGATGACGACGCCACCTGGAACGGGGAGCGCGCCGCCAGAGAGTCCCGTGCCGTGTCCGCGCGCGACGAACGGCACACCTTCCTCGCCGCACAATCGCACGATCGCCTGGACCTCTGCCGCTGACCCGGGCAGCACGACGAGCGCAGGCGTCTGGCGTAAGTGCGGCAGCGCGTCGCACTCGTACGTCAGCAGCTTGATCGGTTCGCGCAGTACGTTTTCCGCTCCGGCGATGCGGCAAAACTCCTCGACGAGACGTTCATCCATTGATGGGGCCAATGGTACACTCGGTTGCCAGTTAGTAGCTGGTAGATGGTAGGTGGGAGTCGTCGAAAGCCTCTCGCCTGCTACTAGCCACCAGCTACCACCTACCAGCTAATGAGAGTACGACTCGATTACGGAACCGAAGGCCTGGACGTCGATCTTCCCGACGAACGTGTCACCGTCATTGAACCGGTTGCACGAACAGCAGTCGCCGACCCGCACGCCACGCTGCTCAGCGCGATGCGGGCGCCGCTCGATCGTCCGCGCCTCGGCGAGCTCGTGCGTTCGGGCCAGCGGGTCGCCATCTCCGTCTGCGACATCACCCGGGCACAGCCGCGGCGCGAGATGCTGCGGGCGCTCTTCGAGGAGATGCCGCAGGTCCGGCCCGAGGACGTCACGATCCTCATTGCCACAGGCACGCATCGGATCAACACGCTGCCCGAGCTCGAGCGGATGCTTGGCCGCGACATCCTCAACCAGTACCGCGTCATCAACCACGATTCGCGCGACCCTTCGTCGCTCGGCCGCGTGGGCATGACTTCCACGGGCGTCGAGGTCTTCCTGAACACGGCGTGGCTCGATGCCGACGTGCGCATCACGACGGGCTTCGTCGAACCGCACTTCTTTGCGGGATTCAGCGGCGGGCCGAAGATGGTGGCTCCCGGACTGGCAGGCCTGAAGACGGTGATGACGCTGCACGACGTCGATCACATCGGCCATCCGCTCGCAACGTGGGGTGTGACCGAAGGCAACCCAGTCCACGACGATGTGCGGGAAATCGCGCGGATGGTGCCGGTGCATTTCGCCGTGGATGTCACGCTGAACCGTGAGCAGCAAATCACCGCCGCATTTGCCGGCGACATCTTGACCGAGCATGGCGCGGCCTGCGCTCATGCGAAGGCGACGGCGATGCGTCAGGTTCCCGCGCCGTTTGATCTCGTGCTGACGACGAATTCCGGATATCCGCTCGACCAGAACCTCTATCAAGCGGTCAAGGGCATGTCGGCTGCCGCGAAGATCGTCAAGACCGGCGGCACGATCATTTGCGCCGCCGAATGCCGCGACGGTCTTCCATCGCATGGCTCATACGGAGAGGTGCTCGCGTCGGCGCCCTCTCCGGCGGCACTGCTCGAGATGATCTCCTCCCCCGGTTACTCAGTCCCCGATCAGTGGCAGGTGCAAGTCCAGGCGCAGATTCAGACCAAAGCCCGTGTGATGGTCAAGACCGACGGACTTCGCCCGGACGAAATTCGCGCTGCACACTTCACCCCGATTGACGACGTCGCCGCGTCGGTAGAGGAGACGCTTCGACGGGCGGGGCCGCAGTCCACGTTGTGTGTGCTGCCGCAGGGGCCGCAGACGATTCCGTATTTGCCCGACTGAACCGTAGGCCGCGCTACAATCACGCCGTCGTCGACGGGGGATGTCCTGTGAGCTTGCGCCCCGGCACTCGACTCGGTCCATACGAAATCCTGAGCGCGCTCGGCGCTGGCGGCATGGGTGAAGTCTATCGGGCGCGTGATACTCGCCTCGATCGTACGGTCGCGGCCAAGGTTCTCAACGACACGCTGGCCACTGACGCGAGCTTCCGCGAGCGATTCGCCCGTGAAGGGCGCGTCATCTCGCAGCTCGAACATCCGAACATCTGCTCGTTGTACGACATTGGTCATCACGACGGCATTGCATTTCTGGTGATGCAGTTCCTCGAAGGCGAGACGCTGTCGTCACGGCTGTCGCGCGGACCGTTGCCGCTGGAACAGGCGCTGCGCTCTGCCATCGAGATTGCCGGCGCGCTCGACCGCGCCCACAGTGTCGGAATCATCCATCGCGATTTAAAGCCGGCCAACGTCATGTTGACGAAGGCCGGTACCAAGCTGCTCGACTTCGGGCTGGCGAAGACTGCCAGTCCGGCGGCTGGCATGAGCGGGTTGTCCATGCTGCCCACGACGCCTCCGGGCCTGACCGCGCAGGGAACGATTCTCGGCACGTTCCAGTACATGACGCCCGAACAACTCGAGGGGCAAGACGCCGACGCCCGCACCGACATCTTCGCCTTTGGCGCCGTGCTTTACGAAATGGTCACGGGCCGAAAAGCCTTCACGGGCAAATCGCCGGCGAGCTTGATCGGATCGATCCTCAAGGATCCCCCGCCCGCGATTGCCGAAGCGCAACCGCTCACTCCACCGGCGTTCGATCGAGTCGTGCGCACCTGCCTTGCCAAGGATCCCGACGAGCGTTGGCAGAGCGCCCGCGACCTGCAACGCGAGTTGACGTGGATCGATTCAGCCGCGGCAGACTCACGCAGCGCTCCGCCGCCCGGCATTCGAAAACGCGTCGTCTGGATGGTCGCCGGCCTCGGCCTCGCGGCGCTGACCGGGCTTGCGGCGTTCGTGGTCTCGCGACCTGCAGCGTCGACGCCCGGCATCGTTCGATTCGAACTTGCGGCGCCACCAGGTATGTCATTCGCGTCGGGACCGGCAAACCCACACATGGCTATATCCCCGGACGGACGTCGCATTGCGTTCACGGTGAACGACGCATCGAACCGGGGGCTGATCGTCGTTCGCGAGCTTGGCGACCTGCAGTCGCACCCCTTGACAGGCACAGAGATCCGATTGGGCGCCAGCACAGGAAATGGTCTGCCCTTCTGGTCTCCGGACAGCCGGTATATCGGGTTCTTCGCGGAGGGCGCGCTGAAGAAGATCGATGCGAACGGCGGACCGGTTCAGACGTTGTGTCGCGTCCCCACAGGCGAAGGCGGCACGTGGAACGAGGATGGCACGATCGTGTTTGCGCCGGACGCCAGCGGCGGACTGTATCGCGTCTCTGACGCTGGCGGAACACCTGTTCCGGTCACAACACTCGACGCATCACGGAAAGAGCAGTCACACCGGTATCCGTGGTTCCTGCCGGACGGTCGTCACTTCGTCTTCATCACGATGCCGAACCGGCGGCTGCACATCGGATCGCTGGAGTCACCTGAGCACATTGACTTGCTCGCGGCGGAATCCAAGGCGCTGTACGCCGACGGACACCTGTTGTTCGTCAGCAACGGCACTCTGCTCGCGCAGCCATTCGATGCCACCCGCCTCCAGGTGATGGGAGAGTCGTTTCCAATCGCAGAAAATATCGCCATCAATGTGGGCATGGCACGCGCCTCGTTCGCGGCTTCGCCCGCCGGCGTGCTGACGTACCGCTCGGCCCCCATCGGTGCCGGCACGCAGCTGACCTGGGTCGATCGCACTGGCACACCGAATGGAGTGGTCGGGAAGTCTGCTGTGCAACGAGGCCCGCAGTTATCGCCGGATGGAACCCGTGTGGCCGTCGCGATGGTTGAACCGAGCACAAACGCGCGGGATGTCTGGCTCTGGGACGTGGCGACCGGAGTACGAACGCGATTCACGTTCGATGCGGCCGACGAAGCGGCCGCAGTGTGGTCGCCGGATGGCAGTCATCTCGTATTCAACTCGCGTCGTCGCGCTCCTGTCTTCGATCTCTTTCAAAAGCCCTCGAACGGTGTGGGCGTCGAAGAGACGATTCTCGGCAACGACATGCCCAACAAATTCGCGACGAGTTGGAGTCCGGACGGCCGTTTTATCGTGTTCGACTCGGCTGACGCCGCCACCAGTCAGAAGGGTGATCTGTGGCTGCTGCCGATGATGAGCGATCGAAAACCAATTCAGCTCACACAAACGCCATTCAACGAGCTGAATGGCCGATTCTCACCAGACGGTGAGTGGATCGCCTACCAGTCCGATGAATCAGGCACATCGGAAGTCTACGTTACGACGTTTGTCGCACCGGGACCGTCCGCCAGCCGCGCCGGCATCGCGTCGCCAATCAGAAAGCTCGTCTCGACCGCCGGCGGTAACCAACCCCGCTGGCGTCGCGACAGCAAGGAACTGTTCTATCTCACAGCTGACGGTGTCCTGATGGCCGTACCGATCAAGGGCCAGCGGCGGACAGCTGAATTCGGCACGCCTCAGCGACTCTTCGAGATCACCCGCGTGGCCAGCGCGGGCGGGGGTTATGACGTATCAGCTGATGGCCAGCGATTCCTGATCAACAAGCCGGTCGAAGGCACAGGACCAACACCAATTACGGTGGTGTTGAACTGGACCCGTGGATTCGCGAAGCGATAGCCAGTACAGGCGCGGATCCCGCCAGGTCCGCAGACAATTCCGGACCTGCCGACTAGTCGTTCAGTTCCACTCGCGTCGCATTGATGCGAGCGTCACGGCCGCTCACGTCCACCTGTCCGCTGACACTGACGCGCTGCCCACCTCGGAGCGAGGGCGTCCCGGCCGGACCGACAACGGCGATCTTGTCCTTCCCGTCTTTGATCCAGAACGAGACTGCGTCCGCCGACTCCACTTCGACATCCTTCAGCTCGACGCGTTGTCCGGAGACGGCTCTCCGCCGACCCGTGATGTCCGACAGCCGGGTGACCGGCTCGACGCTGCCGAGTCCGGGCATGGGCCCCTGCGGCTCCTCGCCCGCTCCCCGGTGTTCAACCTCGTCGCGGGTGCTTCCAAACTTCGGTTGCGGATCGAAGCCAGCGGGCAGGCGCTCTCCCGCCCTGTCGACGGGCGAGCGATCGCTCGCACGGTCGGGCTCGGACGGCCGAATGCTCATCCGGGATACAAAGACTCCGATGACGACCAGTAAGAGCAGAGTCATGCCGGCGATGAGCGTGCGGTCAGGTGTACGCCTGGCCCGGCGCGGCATCACATTGTTCCTCTCCTCAGACATGGGTCCTCCTGCCGATATAGGTGCAGGAGGCGTACCGGCGGCAGCGTGGGAGAAAACTCGAGTACGGGATCGACAACGTCTCATAATGGTCGCGCACGAGCAGTATGGGAAGGACGAGCCGGGCATGCGTCCATCCACAACGAGCGTCGACCGACAACAATCGAATGACTGATCAACAATCGCTCATCGGAATGTCCTCCCCAGCCGTCCAACTCGACACCGAATTCAAACGCGGTCTCGGACTCTACGCCTCCACGATGGTGGTCGTCGGCTCGATGATCGGGTCCGGCATCTTTCTCGTGTCCGCCGAGATGGGACGCCAAACTGGAAGTCCCGGTCTCCTGCTTACTGCATGGATCGTCACCGGCGTGCTGACGCTCGCCGCCGCGCTTTCGTACGGCGAGTTGGCCGCGATGATGCCGCGCGCCGGCGGGCAGTACGTCTACCTGCGCGAGGCGTTCTCGCCGCTGTGGGGATTCCTCTACGGCTGGACGCTCTTCATGGTGATTCAGACCGGCACGATCGCGGCGGTCGCGGTCGGCTTCGCGCGTTACACCGGCTATCTGATTCCGTGGTT
>DAINQP010000156.1:0-14696 GCA_036742665.1 Vicinamibacterales bacterium
CGACGAGCTCGATTACACGGACCGCGCCAAGGACTCGATGCTGCGCGCGGTCGCAGCCGCGCAGGACTCGCGGCTGAGTGATGCCGACGATCGCGCGCTGCGTGCCTTGCAGTTCATGGTGTCGCGCGACTACGACCGAGCGGCGCCGCTCGTGAAAGCGATCGAAGCGGCAGCGGTGGGCGCCGAGCGCGCCGCGGCGGCCCTCGAATCGGGCTGGCTGGCCCAGCAGATGGAAGACACTGACGGCGCCGCAGCGGCGTTCGGCCGCGCACTCACATTCGATCGGTCATATGCAGCCGCGAAACTTCGTCTCGGGTTTCTGCTCGGGCGCCAGGGCGGCAAGGACGATCAGGCTCTCGCCGCGTTTGGTGAAGCCGAAGCGCTATATCGCACTGGCGGCAACATCGAGGGCGTGACGCAAACGCTGCTCGAACGCGCGAACCTGCTCGACCGGCGCAACCGCGAGAAGGAAGCGCTGCCGGTGATCAACGATGCGCTGACAATGGCCCGCGCAGTGGGCAATCACTACCAGGAGGTCCGACTGCGCTTCATCGAAGCAGCGGCGGTCCGCGACCTCGGTGAAACCGACCGGGCGGCGACGCTCGTGCGCGACGCGATTGAGACGGCGCTGTCAGAGAACATGGACAACCTGGCTGCGAACGGCCAGATTGATCTCGGCAACACTTTCCTGCGTGCCGACGATTTCACTCGCGCCGAGCCGGTCTTCCGGCGCGCGCTCGACATCTCGCGGCGCGCCAAGGTTCGCCGGATCGAAGCTCGCGCCGAGGTGTCGCTCGGATCTCTGCTCGAGCAAACCAAGCGACCGGGTGAAGCGAAGCCGCTCGTCGAGGCAGCGCTGACGTTCTATCGGCAGGCAGAGTACGAGCGCGAGTCAGTGCAGGCCGCAACGGTCCTTGGTGGACTGCACCAGCAGCTCGGCGACAGCCAGGAAGGCATCCGTGTGCTCACCGAAGCACTGCCAGGAGCCATCCGGCTGCAAGACCGCCGGCTCGAAGGGCAGGTTCGCGAGCGTCTTGCCGATTGTCTGACCGATCGCGGCGACTTGCCGCGCGCGGTGGCTGAATTCGAACGTGCAAGTCAGTTATTTGGCCCGACGACGTCGGGCGAAGCGGCGCGCCTGAATGCAGAGCGGCTGCGCGCCAGGATGGCAAACAATCCGCAAAACTAAGGAGCGCAGGCGATGGCAGCAGACGCGGTAATCATCGACGATGGAGGATCCACGCGTATCAAGCAGATGAAGGGCGATGTCGCTGACAGCAAGATGGACGACCTGATCTCCGAGAAGACCGATCAGGCGAAGGGCAAGTTCAAAAGTTTGAGAATCGTGTTCTTCGACGATAATGGCGAACCCCACGGGCCGATCGACCGGACCCTGAACGCCAGCGACCGCATCGAGATTCAATCGGGCAACCAGCAGAGAATTATCGGCCTGCTGAATGGCGCGAAGAAACTCTCGCTATCGCTCGAATCCGATTGCGCGGACCTCGACCCGCTCGTCGATGCCAAACAGCACAAACAACAGCGGCGCTACATAGTCTCGAACGCGGGCGCCATTCTCAAGGTCACGGTCAACACCGACCCGCCGCTCTTCGATGTCAAAAGCAACGCCGAACACGCGTCGAGTGTCTATACCATGGTGCTGCTGATGCAGGACGCTTAGGATCAGAGCGTTCTCGTCTGACCCCCATCGGCATCGACGATGGAGCCCTGACAGAAGGCTGCCTGAGGAGACGCGAGGAAGGCGACGAGCCGCGCGATCTCTTCGGGCTCGCCGAAGCGCGAGACGCCGAACGACTTGGCCATCTCCTGTTCCACACTGGCAAGATCGAGTTGGCGTTCGGCAGCAAAACTCTTGAGCCGGGTGATCAAACGAGCGGTCTTGATCCCGCCGGGATTGATGGCGTTCACGCGCACGCCGTCTTTCACACCGCGATCCGCCAGCACCTTGGTCAGGTTCATCAGCGCGGCGTTCACCGCTCCGCCGATTGCGAACTCGGCGGAGCCCGTCCGACCACCGATGCCGATGATGTTGACGATCGTCCCGCCCGAGGCCTGCAGGTGCGGCCAGGCCGCGCGGCTGCAGCGCATCGCACCGAAAAACTTGAGGCCGAAGCCGTCGGCCCAATCCGCTTCCGACAACGCCAGAAAGTCGCCGCGCTTGGTTGATCCCGCGTTGTTCACCAGCACATCCAGCCTGCCGAACCGCTCTATCGTCGCGGCAACGACAGCGGTGGGCACGCTCGGATCGGTGAGATCGGCGGCGTGGACCAGGCACAGATCACCGAGCGGGGCTGCCAGCGAGGCGAGCTCATCGCGTGAACGCGCGACGACGGTTACGCGCATGCCCTCCGAGGCGAGCACCTGCGTAATCGCTCGCCCGATGCCCTTGCTCGCACCGGTGACGATGGCAACTTGTCCTTTGAGCTGAAGATCCATTATTTGAACGGCGGCGCGGCGTAGACGATCTTCCCGCCGACCATCGTCAGCAGCGATTCAGTTGCGCCGATGCGATCGACAGGCGCCGTCATGTAGTCCTGCGACAGCACGGCGAGATCGGCCAGCTTACCCACCTCGAGCGACCCGCGCACGTCATTATCGTGCGCGAACCACGCGCTGCCGATCGTGTACAAGCGAAGGGCCTCCGCGCGATCCGGCGTCTCCTCAGGGCCTCGCAGCGCCAGGCCGCCAACCGTCTTGCCGTCGAGGAACCACTGCAGCGCGGTGAACGGATTGTAAGAGGCGACGCGATGGGCGTCGGTTCCGGCGCCGACCGCGACACCGATCTTCTTCGCGGTGACAACAGGCGGCGTGCGCTGCGCTGACGCCTCACCGACGGATTCGCGGAAGGCCTCGCCACCAAAGTACATTGCGTCCTGCACCGTCCACCCGACGCCGAGCGCTTTCATCCGCCGCAGCGTCTGCTCGGACGCATCGTTCAGGTGCGCAATCGACCAGCGCAGCGGCGCGATCGGCACCCGCTGATTGACACGCTCCAAGATGGTGAGGAGACTGCCCACGCTCGAGTCGCGGTTCCAATGCTGCGTCAGCGTCAGACCGCGCTCCGCCGCCCATAGTGCGATGCGGTAGTAGTCCTCGGTATCAGTCTGGCCTGGCTTGTCGTTGTTGTACATGCCGCCGGTGATTCGCTCGCCGATGCCGTTGAAGCGCAGCATGTCGTCGCCGAGACCCATCGGCAGCAGCGCTGTCGTGGCTTTGATCTCGTCGAATTCCTTGCCCGATCCTTGAGTGCCCAGCGAGTAGGCAACGCGGACAGTCAGCGCCTTCTCTCTCCAGACCTGGAACAGCGCTTGATAGCTCTCGCCGGTCATATTGTTGCCGGACGGATCGATCACGCCGGTGATGCCAAGGCGATTGAGCTCGCGGAAGAACGCCTTGGTTCCCTGCACCTGCTCGTCGAACGTCGGCCGCGGCAGCTTGTCGAAGAGTCCCACGATCGCCGGCTGCGGGCCCGTGATTGCGCCGGTCAGATTGCCTGCGGCATCGCGCTCGAATCTGCCACCACCCGGGAGGGCCGCCTCGCTGCCAAGGCCGAGCGCCCTGTGTGCGAGCGGTGTCAGCATCGCCCACGCGTAGCCGAGTTGTATGTAGACCGGATTCTCTGGCGCGACGGCGACGAGCTCGGCTTGCGTGGGGCGGCGGTTCTCCTTGAACTGCTGCGGATTCCATCCGCCGGCGACGATCAGCCACGCCCCAGGCTTCATCGTCCGTGCGGCGTCCTTCACGCGGCCAAGCGCTTCCTCCAGCGTGCGTACACCGATCCAGTTCACCTCGGTGGTGAAACTGAGCGCCGCACGAATCGCGTGGAGGTGCGAATCGATTAGACCGGGAATGACGGTTCGTCCGCCCAGATCGATCAGGCGGGACCGAGGACCGGCCAGTTTCCGCATCTCGGCCGACGTGCCCAGCGCGGTGATGCGTCCATCGCGAATCGCGACCGCGCCGCGCACCGACGACTGCGTATCTACAGTGAGGATCTTGCCGTTGACGAGAATCGTGTCGGGACTCTGTGCGCTCGCCAGTGTCGCACCGGCGAGCACGAGCAGCACGAACACTCCGGCGACGATTCGTCGTGTCATGGTGACCTCTGTCCGGCTCAAGCCGGACACTACGAGTACTGCGGCGTCAGTTCGATGAACGCCCGCTTCTTTTCTTCGGGGGTTGGCGGCGGCGAGGAGAAGTCCTCCGGGATATCGCCGGTGTCGGTCCGCACGTACTGGCGCATCGACGGCTTGATCGTCATGAGCAGCTCTGTACGGGTCTTCACCTTGATCGGCTTGCCGATGTAGATCTTGCCCATCTTCTCCATCAGCCATTCCGGCATCGCGCTGGCAAACAGCAGCATCGGATAGGTGAAGTTCGGGCCGTTCAGCTTCCGCAGCTTCCACGCCCACAACAAGATCGCACTCAGCCGCCACACCGTGGGCGCCCACCAGCTCGCCTGGCCCGGCCGGAGGTTCATCTTCCAGCACTTCATCATCAGCTGCCACTGGAGCGGGGTGAGCTGATTCGTCTCGGTCACGCCCTTCGTCTTCTCCATGCGCGTGTCATGGAGCGGCGTGAAGATCGACGGGATGAAGAACGCAAATAGCCCACGGCGCTCGACCTCGTAGATCACATCCAGCGTGGCCTTCACGTCGTCGTCTGTCTCGTTCGGGCTGCCGATGATCAGCGTCATCGCCGGGAACCAGTTGTGCTTGTTGAGAATCTCCAGACCGCGGATGACGACGCTCGGCCACTCGTCGATCGGGAAGGGCACCGCCTTGCTCGGCATGAGCGCCTTTGCTCGTGTCACCGATCCCGTCTCGAGGCCGATCAACGGTACCAGCGCCTTTTTCTTGGGATGCGTGCTGAGAACCGGCAGGTGAATCGGACTCTTGTCGATGATGCTCGTCGTGAGTTGCTCGATCAGTACCGGATCGACGACCGCGGGCGCGATCGTGCAGTGGCTGAGCACGTGCTGTTCGACGCCCGGCGTATCAACGACGCTCCGATAGAGACCGACGAGCGCCTCCCGGTTCGGGAAGTAGAACGGGATCTTGGTATGCACCTGGCCCCAGATGAACATGTCCTCGGTGGCCAGCGAGATCTGCTTGTTGCCGTCGCGTACGTTGGCGCGCACATGCGCGAGGATCTTGTCGCGCGGCAAATCGATCTGCGGGTTGAGATCCGGCACGCAGAACTGGCACCGGCGTCCGCAGCCTGTCGTCATCTCGACCACGCCAAACGTGGTGCGTTTGTCTGGGAAGATAATCTCGTCGCGGCTCTGTGGATGGTGCACGTCGATCTGCTGTGGCAGCCTCTCGCCGCGCAGCGCCTGGTCGAAAAGTGCCAGCGTCTCGGCAGACTCGCTCCGTCCTTCGACGACGCAGTCCACGCCGAGCTCCTGGTAGGCGTCGTTCTGGCTGATCTGCCAGCCGCCTGAGCCACCGACGATCACCTGGTAGTTCCTCCGCCAGCGGTTGTTCTTGATCGTCGCGAACATCTCACGCGCGTAGTGCGAGTTGATCGGCTGTTTGGCGGATCCGAAGATCGACGTGTAGACGCCGGCGGCAAACGTCACCCCCAGCGGATTGTGCGTGGAAACAGCGACGATGCGTGTGTTGGGACCGATGAACGTGTGAAGATCGTCCGGATAGCAGCAGACGATGTCGTTCGAGTTGAAGCGGCGAAGCAGCGAGGCCTCGAGCACGCGCACACCGGCCGGCATGTATTTGGCCGTGCCGTCGGTGTTGTATTCCACGTTGCGCCACTGCGGGTATTTGCGATTCAGGATGCCTTCGAGCCACATCGGCAGCGAAGCCATGCTCATTTGAATGAAGTACCCGGCGTGATCGATGGTCTCCGTCAGCGGAGCCGTCAATACAATGAGTTTCCCGCCCGCCTTCGCGCCTTCGTCGCTACGGCGGGACTGTCCCGTCATCGCGTCACTCATGTGCCTTCCCTGAAACCGGGCAGCCCCGGCAGCCAGCCTTGCATTGTAGACTCTGGGGCCATGAAAGGACTCGTTGCTGTGGCGATTGGGCTCACAGCGCTGGTGATTGGGACCAGAGACGGTCTGGCCTGGCAGCGGCAGGGAAACGTTAGCCCGGCCGGGATGTTCGTGACCGTCAACGGCCTGCGCATCCATTATGTGGATTGGGGCAACGCGGCCGCACGCCCTCTGATCCTGATCCACGGGCTCGACCGAGTCTCGCGCACGTTCGACCATCTCGCCCCGCATTTCACGGCTCGCTATCACGTGATCGCGATGGACATGCGCGGACACGGTGATTCGGGGTGGGATCCCGATGCCCGCTACCTCGTCGAGGATCATGTCGGCGACGTCGAAGGCCTCGTGCAGCAACTCGGGCTGAAGAACATCACCATCTGGGGCAACTCAACCGGCGGTCGCGTTGCGCAAGTGTTTGCCGGCAAGCATCCCGATCTCGTGTCAGCGGTCATCTCTGAGGACGTCGGGCCGGAGCGGCCGCGGCAAATCGCCGACAACTACAGCCGTCGCGTCGCGCAGGAGCAAGCCGGCTGGGCGACCGAAGAGGAACTGCTCGCGCAACTGCGCAAGACCAACGCTGGCGTGTCCGATGCGGTGCTCGTCCCGTACGTGCGCTACGGTACGAAGCGTCGTGCGGATGGCCGTCTGGTGTGGAAGCGCGATCCGCAGCTGGTCAAAGGCTTCGTCGCCACCGATCTGTGGCGCTACGTGCGCGAGATCAAAGCGCCGATCCTCTATGTCATCGGCGGCCGCAGCACGATCGTGCCGCTCGAGACGCAGGAAGAGCTGAAGAAGACGCTGCCGAAGGTTCGTATCGTCACGATGCCCGGACTCGGACATTACCCCAGCGACGAGAAGCCCCAGGAGTTCCTGGCCATCGTCGATGAATTCTTGAAGACGACACCGTAGTGTCCGTCCGCCTTCGCCTGTGGCTTCGGCGGGACTGGACCTGGAGAATTCGATGCTGAAGAA
The DNA here is from genome assembly GCA_036742665.1 of Vicinamibacterales bacterium. Classification (GTDB taxonomy): domain Bacteria; phylum Acidobacteriota; class Vicinamibacteria; order Vicinamibacterales; family UBA2999; genus Gp6-AA40. Next base: position 7,004 of record DAINQP010000156.1, read on the forward strand.
AATCACGCTCGTGCTCTGGCTCTCGATCGCAGCGATCGCGATGCCGTCAGCCCAAGACGCGAAGGGCGTCATCGCCGCAGCGTCCAAGGCGATGGGCGCCGACACGCTGCGGACGATCGAGTATTCGGGCAACGGCTACGACTTCGTGCTCGGCCAGGCCTATAGCCCGAGCTCGCCGTGGCCGCGATTCGTCAACCCCAGCTACAAACGGGTGATCGACTTCCAGGTGCCCTCATCGCGTGTGGACCGCGTCCGGCTCCAGGGCGAGAACCCGCCGCGCGGCGGCGGCCAGCAGCCGGTCCGTGGCGAGCAGCCGCAAACGCAGACGATCGTCGTGGGCGCCAACACACCATGGGTGCAGCAACTCGAGATCTGGATGACGCCGCACGGCTTCCTGAGAGCTGCGGCGATGAACAACGCGACGATGCGCGCGCAAACCGTCGGCAGGCAGACGTATTCGGTCGTCACGTTCACTGGACAGAACAAAGCCAAGGTGAACGGCTACATCAACGGTCAAAACATGGTCGAGAAGGTCGAGACGTGGATCGACGATGCGCTGTTCGGCGATCTGCTGTTCGACTCGGTGTACTCCGACTACAAAGACTTCGGCGGGGTGAAGTTCCCGACGCGGATCGTCCAGAACCAGGGCGGCTATCCGATCTTCGACTTGCGGATCAGCGACGTGAAGCCCAATGCGGCGGTCACGATTCAGCCGGCGCCGGGCGGTGGTGGCGGCGGCGCGACGGCCGCGGCTGAGGCGCCGACCGAGAAGCTCGCCGACGGCGTGTATCTCGTTTCAGGGGGCTATGCGGCACTGATCGTGGACTTCAAGCCGTATATCGTCGTGATCGAAGGCGGACAGAGTGAGGAGCGCTCGGACGCGGTGATTGCGGCGGCGAAGAAACTGATCCCGACGAAGCGGATCCGATACGTCGTCAACACGCATCACCATATCGATCACTCGCGCGGCCTGCGCCGCTACGTGGCCGAGGGCGCGACCATCGTCACACATCGTATCAACGCCCCGTACTTCGAACGCGTCTTCGCGGCGCCGAAGACGCTGAATCCCGATGCGCTGTCGAAGGCGAAGAAGGAGCCCACGTTCGAGACGCTGACGACAAAAAAGGTGATGACCGATGGCAATCACGTCATCGAGCTGCATCATATGGCTGGCAACGGCCACAACGAAGGTCTGCTCCTGGCGTATCTCCCGAAAGAGAAGATTTTGGTGGAGGCCGACGCTTACAATCCACCCGCCCAACCCAATGCGCCGGTGCCGATGCCGATCAGCCCGTACACCGAGAATCTCATCGCCACGATCGATCGACTCAAGCTCGATGTGGAAACCATTGTGCCGATCCATCTGCCGGCGGATGGCCGCAAAATCACGCGCGCTGAGTTGATGCGCATGGCAGGCAGATAACCAGGGCAAAGGGCGAAGGGCAAAAGGCAAACGTTAGGGCAAAGGTCCAGGTTCGCGCACCGTCAACCTCGCTGATGCCCACCGCCTTTTCGCGCGGTCAGATGATCTGTGTCGGCCTGACCTCCACAGGGATTGGCACTAGGCATCCACACCGACAGGCGATAGGACCTTAGCACCGACACGCGACAGTCGGAGCGCACCGACCAGCGTCAGCCCGATCGCTCCTACTATCTCGGCCCTCGATCTCGCACCAGGTCGCGGATCACTTCGTCGTAGTACGGCTTGTCCTTGAGGCTGGCGCGCGATGCGGGGAAGTACGCCAGCGTCACGCTCACGACGTTTGGATTCAGCGCAGTGAGGGAGACCGAGCTGCGCTCGCTGCCAGACAGCCGCGTGTTGTCGATCATCGGGAAGTCGAACAGGCCGACCTGGAAGTTTGTGTCCACTTCCCGGTTGGCCTCGAGGTCCAGGTCAGGTTTCTGGCACTCTTCCTGAGTAAGAGGCCGCGACACGTAGTGCCGCACCTGCACCTCGCGAGCCATGTCGTTATAGGCGATCAGCTCAAGGACGAACTGTCGATAGCGACGCGATCGATCAGTCGCCTCCATGGACAGGCACAGACGGGACGCCCCTTCTCCCGGCTTGACCTTCGGGTCGGGAATGGCGCGCATGCCGAACATGATGTGGGCCTGAAAATCCTTGATCTTCTCGGTCAGCGCATCGCCGCGTTCGACCGTGCCCACATCGGAGAGCGCGGTCAGCTGGTGCTCGATGACCTGCAGCGCCACCGATTCGAGGCGACGTTGCAGCTCCGGGTCGGGGCCTTTCGCGCTCGCCGGGATGCGTCGCTCGACGTCCTTGAACAGCGGAGCGATGTCGAGCGATTCGTGGAAGTTGTAGGCCAGCAGCTCGAGGCTGAGGATCTGCTGGCGGATCGCCTCCTCGTCGGTAATCCTCGTAGTCGGATCCTTCGACATGAACGTCGTCAGGATCGAGTTGAACATGTCCTTACGAAGGTTGCTGTCGGCTTCCTCGCGACGGCCCATCATCTCGGCGTAGAGCCGGATGTTGTTGTCGATCTGCTGCCGCTCGTTGAGCGAGGCGTTGAACCAGTAGCCGAGGACGAGCGTGACCAGCGGCAGCGCCAGCACTTTGATCAGCTCGATCCACGGCCACGTATGTTTCTCGCCAGAGGCGGGTTCGGGCGGCGGTGTCACCGCTGGAACATCGCTCTCGTTCATGCTCAACGTCGCTTCAGCTCGTAGCCGTCGCCCGCCTTCACCAACTCGAAGTTGTAGAGAGCGGGATTCGGGCTCGAGAAGACCATCGCCGACGGCTTGCCGGCCTGGTCGGGCAGCACCAACGTGCACTGCCCCTGCTGCGGTACGTTGATCCGGTATGCGCCGTCAGCGGCGGTCGTCGCCTTCACTGCAGGATCGGAGCCGCACGAGATTTCGACGTTCGCTCCACCAACGCCTTTGCCGTCCATGACGATCGTTCCGTATACCTGACCGGCATACACGACAGATGGAATCGCCATGGCGAGAGCAAGACAGACGTACGTAATGGCGCGCATGAATTTCTCCTAAAAATACGGATGAGCAGGCAGACGCTCGCCGTTCATTGTACGCGGGCCCGGCGATCACCACACGCTCGCGATCGACAGCGTCACGAACAACGCATAGAACAGGGCCATCGCGCCGAGTGCGACGCGCCTCCACATCGGCGGACGCACGTGCACCGGGAGGATGCGCGTGTTGACATAGAGCAGATGGGGGGCGGCGATCACGAACACTGCGCCGGCGACGTTCGCACCGATCTTCAGCAAGACGATTGGTTGCGCGAGGCGCAGCGCGAAGATGCCCCACATCACGAGGACGGCGAGCACGGTGTAATACACGGCACGGACATCTCCGCCACGCCACGCGCGCACGCGGCTGCTGCCGGTCCACAGGATGTCGGTGACGGCGCGGACCATCCCCTCGAAGTTGTCCAGCTGCGTCTTGAACAGGATCCACGCGCCGAGAAACGCGATCACAATGGCGACGCCCGCTCCGGCCCGTGCGCCAACGGCGGACGCCAGCGCCGCGCTGATGCCGAGCCCCTGAATGTTCGTGCCGCGCGGCAGGAACGTGACGTAGAGCAGCGCTGGCAGCATCATCCCCAGGACCGCGCCGGCGAAGAACACACCCCATTGGTCCACTGAGACGACACGCCACCAGCCGCGCCAGCGGTTCATCGCTTCGTCGCTTGGCGCGAACGTAAATCCGACATGCGCCAGTTCAACCTTGGGGCCACCCGCCGCTGGAATGTAGCCCGCGCGCTCTCCCATCCCGTAGCCACGATCCCGCGCCCAGTTACCCAGCACGAGATTGGTGACGCCACCCGATCCGGAGTAGGCGACGAGTGCACCGAGCAGCACGAGATCGGCGCCGGCGGGAAAGAAGTCGAAGCGCTGCTGCGTCAGATCGAAGCCGGTGAACCCGATCCCGGCGGCGAGCCACACTCGCGAGGGCACGAACAGCAGCGCCAGGATGAGGAACCCGCCGATGGTCGTGGTCACGAGGATCCAGTTGAGGATCTCTAACGTGTGTTCGATACGCTTTCCGACGCTCAGGATCACCACGACGCCAAGAAACGCAGCGATCCCGATGAAGTACGTCGTCGTGGCATCGGCCGTTGCATCGGGCAGCCGTTGGACCACGAGGTAGAACATCGCGGCTGCCGCCGTCCCCGCCCACGCCGGCCAACCAACCTGCAGGAAGTAGAGCGCGACGTAGACCCATGCCCACAACGTAGACGAGGGACGCGTGCGCATGAAGCCCGAGAACACCGGCTCGCCCGTGGCGAGGGTGTAGCGCATCACTTCGGTGTTGAAGATGGTCTGAAAGACGATGGCGATCAGGACGACCCAGAGCAGCGAGAAGCCGTGCTGAACGAACGCGGCGGGGCCGAGAAGGAATTCGCCGCTGCCGATTGAAACACCCAGCGCGATGACGCCGGGCCCGACGGCGCGGAGCCAGCCGAGACCTTTGGGGCGAGGTGGGACTGGCAGCTCGGCGAGCCGCCAATCCCGATCGGTCTGTAACTCAAGACTCAAAACGCTCTGAGTCTTGAGTACACCTCTTTAGAAGTCCAGCTGCATCGACAGCTTGGCGAAGCGGGCGGACAGTACCGACGTCGGCGTGAGCCACGCGCCGCCGGGGATGAACGCCTGGTTGTAGCTGAGCGGAGTGGCCGCGTTCAGCAGGTTGTAGAAGTCCACGCCGACGTTGGCGCGGCTTCGTCCGAAGCGCAGGACCTTGCCGACCCGCATGTTGAGCTCGTTGACACGGTCACCGAGCACCGAGTGCGGCTCGATCAGATTGACGGTGATGTTGGGCGCGCTGCCGGCGAGCGGACGGCCGAGAATCGGCTGCACAAGGGCGTTCGAAATGGTGTAATTGGCGGCGAACGCGCCACCGGCGACCGGCGTACCGAAGCCACTCACCTGAATGCCCGGCTTGCTGGTGAACGTGCCGCTGACCGACACATCGATCCTCGGCACGATGTAGGTCGCAATCCCCTTGTACTGCGGCAGGAAGCTGGTTTCGATATGGCAGTAGGGGTTGAGCAGCGCGATCTCCGGCAGCTTTTCACGCACCTCGCAGTTGTCGGACGTCGAATACCCGCCCGAGAAGCCGCCCTGGAAGGTCAGTCCGTTGCGCGGCCGCGCGCTGATGGTCACGTCGATCCCGTTGTACTTCTGGTAGGCGTCTCCGTAGCGATCGGCATAGGTGATGAAGTTGCGAGTGACACCGAACAGCGACGGCACGTTCAGGTCGTACAGCGTGCCCACCTGATACCCGCCGCCATTCGGCAAGCGTGGATCCTGCGGTGCGGTGATCGAGAACTGCGAGAAGTCGGCCGGCGTCACCGCCAGGTTGTCGGTCACCGCGAAGCCATAGAACTCGCGATGGAAGAAGCCGACTTCCACCGATGTGCGCGGTAGCACCTCGTGCTGAACCGAGACGCCCCAGTTCCAGTCCGAGGGCCGCACACCCCACCCGTGCAGGATGTCCGGATCAATCGTGTTGCTGAAGGTGGCCGTGCCGAAGTTCAGATTGTTGATCACGCCGCAGAAGTCGCCGGTCGGACCGAAGTCCTGCGGTTGCGGATTGCTCAGATCGCAGTCAGGATTCCAGTTGCTGTTCCGATCGGTCCACGTCCGGAAGACGTTGGTGGCAATGCGCGACGTCGGATTGCCAAGCCCGTAGTTGGAGGCCGTGACCGTCGACTCGAGATACTTCCCGAGCGTCGCCTTGAGCGCGGTCCTGCCGTTGCCGAAGAGATCGTAGGTGACCGCGGCTCGGGGCGTCAGATCCGTGTAGCTGTCCACTACCGGCGTCTCATCGAACACCAGCGGCTGCGCCCAGAAACGCGACTCGAGACGCTGTTCGGGCGCCCAGCTCCACGCACGATCGAAGCGCAGGGCGCCCTGCAGCGTGAGGCGGCCGCGCGTCCACTGCTGCTGCACGTAGAAGCCATCGTTGCGCATCCACAGATCGTTCTGCTGGTCGTGCACGTACTGCGTGAGCTGGTTCGGCACCCCGTTGTTGACGCGATAGCGCAGGTCGTTCGGACTGCGGTTGGCCGAGCGGAGGTCGCCAAGCTGGTTGCCGATGTACCCGAACTTGAGTGCGTTGCCGCCGGTGACGTACGCCGCCGTGGCTCGCCAGGTCGTCGTGACGTTCTTGTTCCTGCCGTCGCTGAACAGGTCAGTCGTCTGCGAGCGGTACATCAGGCCCGGGATGTTGCCGTTGGCCGGGCATCCCGCCGCGCACTGCTCGATGACGCGCGGCAAGTTCCCGGTGTACGGATCCTGCTTGGCGCGGCCGCCCCAGCGTGAGAAGAAATAGCCGAAACCGCCTTCGAGGAGCAGCTTGTTGTTGACCGGCGAAGTCCACGTCGCCTGCTGGAAGCGCATCGGGTGCAGGTCGCCGTAGCCGTTGCCTTCGGGCGAGGTGGTGGCGTTGGCATAGTTGCCGCCGTTCTCGCACTTCGTGCAGACCTTCTGTTCATCCCAGAACACATGCACCTTGTTACGCGGCGTGACCTGCATGGTGAAGCGGGCGCTGGCGTTCCGCCAGGTCTTGTCGTTGAACGCCTGCCGCGTCAGGTCTGGCTCGTAGAGCCACCGGTTCGGGTCGCCGGCGTTCTTGTTGTAGTACATGCTCGGGATGTAGCTCGAGCTCCCCTGGCTGCGCACGGTGCCGAAGAACCAGATGCGATCCCGTTGAATCGGCCCGCCCACCGCGCCGCTGACGTCGTAGCCCTTGATGAGAGGACTGGCCGTGACGTTGAGCCTGCGCAGCTCGTCGCTCAGGTTGCTCCCTTGCAGGTCGCCGTTGGCCCATCCCACAGAGCCGTTGCCCGACACGGTGTTGCCACCCGAGCGTGGAATGATGTTCATCACCGGCCCGCCCGACTCCACTTCACCCATGCTGCCCGACACCGTGAACGTCACTTCCTGCGCGTTGCGCGTGTCGGTCAGGTAATTGGTGCCGCCGGCCTGCGGCACGGCGATACTGATGCCGTCCACGAGCAGACGCGCGTCTGTATTCGCGCGGTTGCCACCCAGCGACAGCAGCGTCCCGTGCGCACTGAACGTGCAGGAGTTGCACGGACCGGTGCTGACGTCCTGCTGCCCGCCGAGCAAACCAGGCACGAGAACGAGCAGCGCGTTGTACGACCCGGCGGTCGGGATCGCGTTGATCGTCTCCTGGGTCAGCACCGTCGTCCGTTGTGAGCTCTGCACGTCGACGATCGGCGACTCTCCGCTGACCACCACGGTTTCCGCAACCGCGCCGACGCGCAGCTCCGCGTTCACCGATGCGACAAACGAGCCGGTGAGCTCGATACCCTCGCGCCTGATCGTCGTGAACCCGGGCAGCGTAAACGTCACCGTGTACTGACCCGGCCGCAAATTCTCGATGCGGTACTGGCCGGTTCCGTCTGTCACCGCAGTGCGGACTTTTTCAATCAGCGCCGGGCTGGCCGCCTCGACCGTCACACCGGGCAGCAGCGCGTCCGATGTGTCTTTCACCGTGCCCGCAATGGCTGCTTGCGCCCATACGACCGCGGGCGCCGTCAGGATCATCAGTGCGGCGAATATGGCCGCGTACACGCGCCCCACTCTCTCGTTCCACGAGGACGAATTCATGCTCTGCTTCTCCGTTCTGGACCTTCGCCTGTCGAAATGCTGTGCGAATGGCGCAAGGAGCGTACGCG
>DAINQP010000157.1:0-14632 GCA_036742665.1 Vicinamibacterales bacterium
CAGTGCCGCCGATCGGCGCCGCCGTTGCCGCGGTCAGCGGCTGCGTGCCCGGTGTCCGTCCGTTTGACTGGAGAATGAACGCGACGATGTTCACGTAGGTATCGACTGGCAGCGCACCAGGTCTATCCGTCGGCATCGTGGTCTGAATGAGCCCGAACAGATCGCGCGTCGTGCGCGTCCCCCAGCTGCCGACGAAAGCCGATCCGGCCAGTGGTGGATAGCCCATGAGATCCGCGCCGTGACAGCCGGCGCAGTTCGTCTTGAATGCAGCGGCGCCAGCGTTGGCTTGTTCCGCGGTGAACGGTCCTGCGCTGGACGGCTGCTGCCCTGTGACCAGCAGGACGCTGCACGCGAGTACTGCGGTGAACGCGAAGAAGAAACGTCTAGTCGAACGGGCCATCGTCTACCTCGTCGGGGTTATTTCAAAAACCAGCCCCAGAGATTGCTGCCATCTGGAGCGACGCCTTTCTCGCTATGAAGTTGGATGTAGAGCTTGCCTTGCCGGAGCGCTTCAACTTGCGGAGCGGTCAGATCGACTGAGCCGGTGAGCATCCCACTAACGCCCTTGCTGACGGTGAGGTCGGTAATCGAGGCGCCGCGCGCGCCCTTGGCCACGCCCTGATGCAACCGCGCGATCGTGGCCGGCGCGGCGAGTCCTTCGAACGATCCGCTGATGGCGAGCTTGCGGCCGCTCAGCGTGCCCGTCGCGACGCCCTTGCCGGTGACGTTGACGCGATCGTTGGGCCCCGCCGTGGGCACCCAGCCAAGCCTCGCCGAAAATTTCTCAGTGCCTTGCGCGGCGAGCGGGACCGCGCTAGCCACGAACCCGCCGATGATCGCCACTGTCACGACGCACTGTCTCAATGTCACGGTCACTCCTCGAGAGGGGTCGTTGCCGCGTGAGAGCTTATCATTGCGCCCCATGGACGACGCACCCCTCGATGCCGAGTTTTTGCAGATGGTCCGGCACCGGATGCTCGACGAGTTTCCCGGGCAGATTCGCGCCTGCGTCGATGCCCTGGACGAAGACGACCTGTGGTGGCGTCCCAACCCACAGGCCAATGCCGTCGGCAATCTCGTGCTGCACCTGGCCGGGTCGAACCAGTTCTATCTCGGGCACGCGATCGGCGGCGGCCCCGACGTCCGCGATCGGGAGGCCGAGTTCGGGGCGCGTGGCCAGCGCTCCCCAGAGAATGTCTTTGCCGTATACGACGACGCGCGGGCGACGGTGGAGCGCGTGCTGGATACGTTGACGGCGGCGCGTATGGTGGAGACGACATTGGCCACCGGCCGCTCGAGCTCCGTCGCTCGCATCCTGATGCACGTCACGCATCACAACGCGCTGCACATCGGTCAGATCGTGTGGATCACGAAACTGCGCAGGCCCGGCGCGCTCAACGAGCTGTTGCGCGGTGGCCCGCCGCGAACGTAGGGCGCCGCATGCGTCGCCCCTGCGAACACTCCTATTGACATTCGATAGGAACGACGCGAGACTGCCACTCGTATAGCCATTCGATACGAGAGGGAGTCGCCGATGACCCAACGCGCGAGTCTTCTGCAGGGCACACTCGATCTGCTCATCCTCAAGGCGCTCTCGACCGGCGAGCTGCACGGGCTCGGGGTGTCGCGCCGCATCGAGCAAATGACCGGCGGAACGTTTGCCGTCCAGCCCGGATCGCTCTTTCCGGCGCTGCACCGGCTCGAGGAATCGGGCTGGCTCGCGGCCGAATGGGAAGCGTCGGAGAACAACCGCCGCGCCAAGTACTACACGCTGACGAAAGCGGGGAAGCGGCAGCTTGGTGAAGCCACCGAGCAGTGGAATCGCGTCGCCCTTGCGATCGGCAAGGCACTCGAAGCCTAGGGCGTGCACCATGGCGATCCTCGCTCGCGTGGCTAGCTTCATTCGAAACCTAACGCGGCGGAGCCGCGTCGAACGCGAACTCGACGAGGAACTGCGCCAGACCGTCGAGATCCTGGCCGCAGAGAAAGTGCGCGGCGGTGACGCGCCTGACGCGGCGCGCCGCGCGGCGCTCGTTGAACTCGGCGGCATCGAGTCGGTCAAAGAGCAGGTGCGGGATGTCCGCGCCGGCGCCCTGCTCGATACGCTTGGTCAGGACGTTCGCTATGCCGTACGGCTGCTGCGCCGCTATCCGCTCTTCGCGCTGACCGCCGCACTCTCGCTTGCCGTCGGTATCGGTGCCAACACCGCGGTCTTCACGATCGGCAACGGTCTGCTGCGGTTCTCGCCCACAGCGGTGAGCGAGTCGGATCGGATCGTTGACATCGGACGCAGCCTCGACGGCATTCCTTTTGGTTTCAATCCGGGCTCATATCCCGACTACCTCGATATTCGCCGGCGGACCACGACACTCGATCACGTGTACGCGCACACGTTGTTTCCGCGAGACATGACGTTGGTGAGTGCCGCCGGCACCGATGCGATCGTCGCCGAGGTCGTCACCACCAACTACTTCACGACCCTCGGGACGCGACCCGCCGCCGGCCGTCTGTTCCGCGCGGACGAAAGCGACCGGCCGGGCGAGAGTCCGATCGTCGTGCTCAGCCATCGATTCTGGACTCGCACATTCAAGGGCGATCCCGCGATCATCGGCCAGACCGTTCGGCTCAATCGCCAGCCGGTGACCGTCGTCGGCGTCGCGGCCGAAGGATTTCAGGGGACCACAGTCGTTGCCGCCGACCTGTGGGCGCCGTTGAGCATGTACGCGACCACCGAGCAACTCGATGCTCGTGGCGCAGGCTGGCTGGTGATGGGCGCGCGGCTGAAGCCGGGCATGACGGTGGCGCAGGCGGCTGCGGATCTCGACCGGATCGATCGCACGCTGCGCGAAGAGTATCCGCGCAAGCAAGGACCCAGGCCCTTTCGTGTGCTCCTGGCGTCGCCCATGGCCGGCAACATGCCGGTGGCCGCGGCGGCTTTGCTCATTCTCTCGGTCTTCGCCTCATCGGTGCTGGTGATTGCCTGCGCCAACGTTGCCGGTCTGTTGCTGGCGCGCGCGTCAGGACGGCGGCGAGAAATGGCGCTTCGCCTGGCGATCGGTGCGGGCCGCTCGCGGATCGTCAGGCAGCTCCTGACGGAAACGCTGATGCTCTTCATGTTAGGCGCGGCGAGCGGGATTGCGCTTGCGAGGGTCATGACGTCGATGCTCGTCGGGTTCCTGCCGGCGCTGCCGATCCCGGTGCAGATCTCGCTGGCGCTCGACTGGCGCGTCATCGTGTTCGCGTGCGGGTTGTCGCTCGTCGCCGCCGTGTTGTCAGGGCTGGCGCCGGCGCTGCACGCGTCCCGGGCGGATGTCTCGACAGTGCTGAAGAGCGAATCTTGGGGGGCATCGGGGCGATCCCGGATGCGCAACACGTTCGTCGTGGCGCAGGTCTCGCTGAGCCTGCTGCTCATCATCGTCGGTGGTCTGTTCACTCGCGCGCTGCAACGATCGAATTCAACCGACGCCGGCTTCGATTCGCGGGGCGTCGAGGTGGCCTCGATCGATGGATCCGTCGCCGACGATGTGCTCGACCGCGTACGACGGCTGCCTGGTGTGGAAGCCGCATCGATGGTGCGTTTCCTGCCGCTGTCGAGCGAAGGATTCGGGTTCGGCCTCTCACTGCCTGGCGCCGCGCAGTCTCCGGGTGGCTCGCGGGAGGTGGTCGGCGGCAGCGGCAACATCGTGGCGCCAGGGTATTTTTCCGCGATGCGCATTCCGCTCGTCGCTGGGCGCGACTTCACCGAGCAGGATGCGAAGGGAGCGCCCGACGTCGCGATCGTCGGCGAAGCCGCGGCCCGCAGGTTCTGGCCAGGCCAGGACGCGATTGGGCAGCGGCTCGTGCTCGATGGAGCGGACCGCACAGGCGCGGTCGTTCAGGTGATCGGAATCGCGCGGGACATTCGATACCGCAACGTGGATTTCGGAAGCGAGCCGTTCGTGTATCTGCCATTTCGTCAGTTCGGCATGCAGCAGATGACGCTGGTGGTGCGAAGTGGGCCGGGTGCATCGGTCGCGCGGCCGCTGGGGCAGGTCGCAGCCGAACTGAGTCCTGACATGGCGCGCCCGTCGATTCAACATCTCAATGACGCGATGGCCGTTGCGCTTGCGCCGCAGCGGGTCGTGGCGTTCGTGGCCGGAGGGTTGGGGCTCGTCGGCGTGCTGCTCGCCGCGATCGGCATTTATGGAGTCACGGCGCTCACCGTGTCACGCCGTACACGCGAGATTGCCGTGCGTTCCGCGCTCGGCGCACAGCGCGCCGCCATCGTTCGCCTCGTGCTGCGGCACACGCTCTGGCTGACGGCTCTTGGCACCATGCTCGGACTCCTGCTGGGGGCGATTGCCGGGCAGGTGCTCTCGATGCTGTTGGTCGGCGTCTCGCCACTCGATCCGATCGCGCTGATCGGCGCAGTTGCCGTGTGTGTCGCTGTGGCCATCGTGGCCTGTTACGTGCCGGTCCACCGCGCGATGTGTATCGCAGCCAGCGACGCATTGAGGTCCGAATGATGATGCGCATATTCCACGCCGTGCGAAATCTGGTACGACGCGATCGGGTGGAGCGCGATCTGGATGATGAACTGCGCGCCTCGTTCGACCTGCTCGTCGAGGACAAGATCGCCAGCGGTATGAGTATCTGGGACGCGCGACGTGCAGCCGCCATCGAGCTGCACGTCGCGTCAGTGAAGGAACAGGTGCGCCAGGCTCGCGCCGGCGCCTTCATCGAGACGTTCTTTCAGGATCTGCGCTACGCCGCGCGCCTCTTGCAGAGAAACCCGATCTTCACGCTGACCGCCGCCGTGTCATTGTCGATTGGCATAGGAGCCACGACGACGGTGTTCACCGTCGGCAACGGCTTTCTCCTGACCGTCCCGCAAGGGGTGTCGGACCCCGAGCGCCTCGTTGAAATCGCGCGGGTGGAGGATGGGGACTTTGGCGTCGAGACGATTCAGTACCCCGACTACCTGGCGATTCGAGAGCGCGCCAGAAGCTTCGAAGGCGTGTACGGCTATGAGCCGAATGTGGAGTCGCTCAGTCTTCGCGGCGATGGCACCAGCGAGCGCGTGTTTGGGACGTTCACGACCATGAACTTCTTCAGCGTGCTCGGCGTGCGGGCCGCTGCAGGACGCCTCTTTGGCTCGGCAGACATCGAACGTCCAGGGACCAGTCCGGTCGTCGTGCTCAGCCACACGTTCTGGATGCGCCGATTCAGTGGCGACGTGAATATCGTCGGCCAGACGCTGACGATCAACGGCCTGCCGACGACGGTCGTCGGGGTTGCCGCCGAGGGGTTCCGAGGTGTCAGCGTTCTCGCACCTGACATCTGGCTCCCGGCGGTGGTGATTCCCGCGCTCCATCCCGAGCGGACGCTCGTGCTGGACTTCAGTCCGACCAATCGTCGCAACGCCTGGGACATGATGATGGGAGGACGTCTCGCTCCGGGTGTATCGCGACAGCAGGCGTCGATAGAGGTCCAGACGATCGGCCGGGTGCTCGAGCGGGAGTACGAGGCGGCCAAAGAATTCCGTAAGTCGATCGGATTTCCCTTTCCCCAGGGCGCGATCGTGTGGCGCGTGGCTGTGGCGTCGCTGATTCCATCCGGCCTGCGTATTCCGGCTTTTGGCTTCCTCGCGCTGCTGATGGGACTCACGGCTCTCGTGCTCGTGATCGCCTGCACGAATCTCGCTGGGGTGCTCCTCGCGCGCGCCACCGTGCGTCGCCGCGAGATTGCCGTGCGCACAGCCATTGGCGCGGGCCGCGGCCGACTGATGCGGCAGCTGCTGACTGAGACTGCGCTCCTCTTCGTGCTTGGCGGAACCGCGGGACTCCTGCTCGCGCGGTGGATGACATCGCTGCTGATCCTGCTGTTGCCGGAGTTCCCGCTGCCCGTGAATCTGACGGTGCCCCTCGATGGCCGTGTCGTCGCGTTCTCGTTGATCCTCTCGCTGATCGCCGCGCTCGCGTCGGGGCTTGCGCCGGCGCTGCACGCATCGAAAACGGACGTCGTCGCGGCGCTGAAGGATGAGGCGCAAGGGCCATCAGATCGGTTGCGGCTACGGAATGCGTTCGTCGTGGCGCAGGTGGCATTCAGCATCATGTTGGTGCTGACCGCAGGTGTGCTGGTGCGAGGCCTGGACCACGTCCGATCGTCTGCGCGCGGGTTCGACCCCAGCGGCGTGGATGTGGCGTCAGTGGATCTGTCGCTCGCCGGCTACACCCCCGCGACGGGTCGCGTGTTCGTGCGTGAGTTGATCGCGCGGGTCCGGTCGCTGCCCGGAGTCGAAACGGCGACGCTCGCCGATCGTGCGCCTGGACCGGGCGGAATGAGCTATGGCGGGCTGACGGTTCCCGGCGTATCGCCACCGCGCGGCCAGCAGTATTTCTTTGCCAATTGGACGCTGGTCGAGTCGCGATACTTCGAGACGCTCCGTATTCCCGTGATCGCGGGACGCGACTTCAACGACGCCGATCGAGAAGGCACGACAGCGGTGGCGATCGTCGGCGAGTCCGCCGCGCGGCGCCTGTGGCCGGGCAAGGAGGCGGTCGGTCAAACGCTATTTGTGCATGCGCCGAATCCGAACGGCCCCGCCACACCAACGCCACTCACCGTCGTCGGCGTCGTTGGCGACATCGAGTACGAAGCATTTCGAGGCGTTGTCCCGTTGGGGCTCTTCGTGCCGATGCAGCAGCGATATACATCGAGCACAACGATTCTCGTGCGGCGATCGGCAGGAATGAACCTCGCCGGCGACCTTCGAACACTCGTGAGCTCGATGAATCCCAATCTCCCGATGCTCACGGCGCAGACGCTCGAACGCCAGCAATCCGGGCCGGTCGAGATCCAGCTGCGCATCGCGGCCGTTGTCGCCGGTGCGCTTGGCATCGTTGGGCTTCTTCTGGCGGCGATCGGCCTCTACGGCGTGGCCTCCTACGGTGTCACGCGACGCACACGCGAGATCGGGATTCGGCTCTCGCTTGGCGCCAGCGCTACGAGAGTCGTTGGCATGGTACTCCGCCAGGGGATGTTGCTCGTCGGGATCGGCGGTGGCATTGGACTCCTGCTCGGGGCAGCGGTCGGGAAGCTGCTATCCGGGCCGCGCTTTGGCGTCCCGCCTGCCGATGCGGCGCTCTTTGCTGGCGCAGCCGCGCTGTTCGCGCTCGTCGGTCTGGCGGCGTGTTACGTCCCGGCTCGCCGCGCGACGCGGATTGGCGCGATGGAGGCGTTGCGGTACGAGTGACGGGTGTGCGCCGAGGCTGAAGCCTCCGCGCTACGGCTTTAACGCGTAGATCCGGAACTGGCTGTTCTCGTACGCGGTCGGCAGATCGAGCCGCTGTTCGGTGACGAGATAGTTCAGGTCGTACTTGGCGGCGAGCGCACGCGCACGGTCGGCGGTCATCGTCGTGAAATCACCCAGTGCCGCCGCGCGTTCGACGACGCGATGCGCCACGTCGCGCGAGTAGATGGCGATCGCCGAGTCTTTCACATCCTCGAGGAAGACATCTCGCGTAGCGGACACGCGGACGCTCGTGCCGTACTTCCACGAGTGCCCCGGATCGGCGAGCACGTGCGTGCGAACCGGTTGACGCGACAGCCAGTGCATGGCGTCCTCCCACGGCGACTCCACCACGTGCATCGAGAACAATGCCCGATCCGGCCGTTCCACCAGCATGATGTACGCACCACGCGAGACGGATACGGCCATCAGCACGATGGCGACTGCTTTGGCAGTTCGCGCATCGATCAGCAGTGAGATCAGATAGATCGTCGCGAGGACATCGACCAGCCAGAACACACGCGAGATCTGCAACTGCACGGGGAAGGCAAGACGCGCAACGATGAGGGGCAGCGTGAGGAGGAAGACGGCTACCAGGGCCGTGGCGCCCCAGACCAGCCCGTCATCCTCGGCAGTGGCCTGACCGGAACTCCGACGACGGACATGGGTCCACCACAAGAGTGCGAGCAGCGCGAGGTTGGCGATCCACGCCCATAGCGGCCATTGCGAGGCGAACAGCGAGTCCTTGCTCGCCACCGCCTGCAGCCACACGTCATCCATCTGTGTCATCGATGTGCGAAGCGGTCCGACGATCAGCGCCCAGGCACCGATCGCGGCCGCGGCCATCGCGGCGACAACGGCCAGGCGTCGCAGTGCTGGCTCGAGCCGCACGAGTGCAATGCCAACGAGGATCGAGAACCACAGACCTGTCGTGACATGAATCAGCGCAGCCGCCCCGACGAACGCGATGCTGAGCCACATCCGGCGCCGCAGCAGCGAGGCCACAGCGAGCAGACCCAATCCAAATGCCAGCATGCGCGGATGAAAGTACGGCTCGAACGAGTTCGCACTCGTCCTCGGAATGCGGTGGCGCAGTGTGAGCGCCGCGAGAATCGCGGCGACGACCCATGGTGTTGCAGAGACGCGCTGCCCGATGAGTACCAGCGCGATCCCGATGAACGCCACTGACAGCAGATAGCCGCCAAAAAAGATGACGTCGAGCGGAAGCGACGTCAGACGGGCGACAGACGCGATGATCTCGTCGGTGATCATCAACCGCCCTTGCGCGTCGATCAACGAGGCGTCACGCGGAAATGTCTCCGGATCGATCGCGTGCTCGACGACCGGAATGTAGAAGGCCTGATCGGAGACGCCGTAACGATAGCCTGCGCCATTGGCCGTCGCGAGCAGGAGGAAGAGGATGCCTCCGCCGATCAAGGCCACTGCTTGCCTCGCCGGATCAGCGGGGCGAGGCCGGGGAGACGATAGCGTACTCGTCAGAGGCCGCCCTCGTCAGCGCTGGGACCATAGGTGGACGGCACGGGCACATCGAGTAAGCGAAGATACACACCGAGCTGCGCGCGGTGGTGAATCAGATGACTGATCACGAAGGAGCGCCACACCGCCTGCTTTGGCATCGAGAAGATCACGTGGCCATCGCGCTTCAACGACCACTGTGCCTTGAACTCCGCATCCGATTTGCCGACGAGCGCGGCGCGTGCGCTCGCCACGTGTCCGTCGAAGAGAGCCAGGATGTCGCGGCGGGTGTGCAGGGGAGCGTTGGGAGGCAGAGAGGCGAGGTCGACTTGCACCTCGCTCAGCGTCATGGTTCCCCACATGGGAATCGTGGCGAGATGCTGCGCGAGCGGTCCGACCGCGTACGATTTCGGATGCGGCTTCCAGTCGAGGCGACCGTCCGGCACCCGCTCGAGCACCTTGCGGGTCAGCGTCATCTCGTGGTCGAACTCTGGCAGCAGCGTATCGACGAGCGGCATCCGCCTTCAGCTTACGACGGCTTGTTGCCGAAGTTGACCTTAGGTACGCGCTCGGCTTCTGGCGGCGCGTTGAACAGCGGATGTTCCTTGAAACCAAAAATGCCGGCGGTGATATTCGACGGGAACGATCGTCGTGAGGTGTTGTACGCCTGCACGCGTTCGTTGTAGCGCATGCGCTCGACGGCGAGGCGGTTTTCCGTGCCGGAGAGTTCGTCCATCAACCGGTTGAACGACGTGTTGGACTTGAGCTCCGGATAGTTCTCGACGACCACCAGCAGTCGCGCGAGCGCGGCGCTCTGTTCATTGGCGGCCTGGATCCGCTGCTCCGGTGTAGTGGCGCCGGCGAGCTTCGCGCGCGAGTCGGCGATCTGTCCGAAGACATCCTTCTCCTGCTGCGCGGTGCCCTTCACCGTCTCGACCAGGTTGGGAATCAAATCGTTTCGCCGCTGCAGCTGGTTCTCCACCTGCGCCCACTGCGCTTTGATGGCTTCCTCCTGGCTGACGAACCGGTTGTACGAACAGCCTGAGAGACCGATCGACAGCGCCATCAGCAGCGCTATCACTCCGGCCTTGCGAATCAGCGTCATGGCTATAGCTCCTCACGTCACAACTGCCAACGACCGACGACAACATCCAAAAGCTCAACCGATCAAACCCTTGCAAACCACCCACCACTAACCACAAACCAGCCACCTACCAAGAACCCCCAGCGCCGCCCCCACCGCTACGACCGCCGCCAAATCCACCGAAACCGCCGCCGCCCCCGCCGAATCCACCAAATCCACCCCCGAACCCGCCGCCGCCCCCACCGAATCCACCGCCAAATGGTCCGACACCGCTGCTCCAGCCACTCCACGGGCCGCCGCCCCAGCGTCGTCGGCGTCGGCGGCCGAGCCGACCGGCAATGCCGTTGATGAGAAGGAACAGGACGATCATCAGGATGAAGACGTTTCCACCTGAGCCGCCGCCTTGCGGGCGACGCCGCTCAGGCGCACGCGGCGCACCTGGAATCGCCACGTTGCGTCCCTCGCCAATGCGCGCGATGATGCGCTGCACACCCGCGAGCACCCCGGCGCCGTACTCACCCTGTCGAAACCGCGGCGCCATCTCCTGCCGGATGGTTTCACCGGCGAATCCATCGGTGATGAATTGCTCGAGGTCGTAACCCACTTCAACCTTGATCTGCCGATCCTTCACCGCGACGAGCATGAGCAGGCCGTTGTCCTTGCCGGCTTGACCAATGCCTTTACCGCGATTGCGGAACATCCGCTCAGCGTATTGGTAAACATCTTCTCCCTGAAGTGAGTCGATAGTCGCGACAACAACGACGTCGCCGGTGGTTTCCTGCAGCGCGCGGATCAGCGATTCGAGCTGGCGCTCGCTCTCGGGATCGATCACATTGGCGAAATCGTTGACCGGACGGGTAAGGTCCGGAGTCTCCGGCTGCGCGACTGCCCTCGTCGCAACGAGTAGTACAAGGAGCCAAGCCGACAGGAAACCCGCGCGGCTACGCACGCCAGGTATCGACTGCATGCGCGAGATGTTCGACGGCGGCGAGATATTGGGGGAAGAGCCGTGCCGAATCCACGGCGATGATGTGTGATGAATGCTCGAGTGAAAGGAGGTCGCTGACGAGTTGCTCGGGAATGCGGGCGGCTTGGGCGCCAAGTCGAGTCGCTTCGCCACGGTCATTGGTAAGGACGCCGTTCAACCTCGCGACGTTCCGCAGCAGCGCAGTAAAGGCTGGTGCGGATGCGGCAACCAGGCTGGCGACGGCTCCTGGTCGTCCGCCCGACTCGATGAACGCCTCGCGCAGGTGGACCAGATGACTCTTGATCTGCGCCTCGCAGGCGCGGCGCAAATCGGCCGGCGCGATGGCGATATCGATGAACGGGTTGTTCCCGAAGACGACCTGATGCGAGCGAATAATTTCCCCGTACTCAAGAGGGAACGCGTCGAGCGACCGTCTGAACTCGGCCTCGGGAAGGATGAGCGGCGTGGCGATATGCGATCGTCCCCAGCGCGGCGACAGCGCTGCGCACGCGTTCAAGTCATCCGTCGTGAGGCTGTCTACGAGCGCCAGACACGTGAGCGGCGCGGTATTGTCGCCTTCAACATGCGGTCCATACGTGGCCACCGAACGAAGTCGATCGCCGAACACGCCGCGAAGATCGCTGGCGAGTGAATCTGCGGCTGCCTGCCAGGAGGACGCCATGGCTAGACAGTACAATGCCTCAATGCACCTGCGCGAGGTGAATGTCGGCTGCGTCGGCGGCGGCACGGGGTTGCCGAGTCTGCTGGGAGGACTCAAAGCCAATCCCTGGCTCAAGTTGAATGCCGTTGTCACGATGTTCGACAGCGGCGGCAGTTCAGGCCAGCTGCGCGATCAGCTGGGCGTGCTGCCACCCGGCGACGTGTTGAAATGCGCGCTGGCCTTGGCGCGCAATGAACGCGAAGCACGCAGCGTGCTGCTGGCGCGGCTGCCCGCGCTCGACCCGCGGGATCGGCTCGGCGGGCATACCGGCGGCAATCTGCTCCTGTCAATGATGGAGCGCTATAGCGGCGACTTCCTGTCGGCGGTTGACAGTCTGCGGGCGCTGCTTGGCTGCAAGGGCCGCGTATGGCCAGTGACCGTGGAGCTTTCGTCGGTATGCGCCGAGTACGCCGATGGCACGCGTACTCGCGGAGAAGTCGAGGTCGATGCGGGCCAGTCGCGCGGCCACGAAGTTCGTCGTCTCTGGCTCGAGCCGCAAGTGTCGATTCATCCCGAGGTGGCACACGCCATTCGCGCGTTCGATGCGGTCATCATCGGTCCCGGCAGTTTCTTTACGAGTCTCTTGCCGCCGCTGCTCGTGCTCGGCGTCAGGGAAGCAATTGCCGATGTGCGCGGGCCGATCATCCTCATCACCAATCTCCTGACCGAAGGCCACGGCATGGAAGGGTTCACTGCCGCTGAGGCAGTGCGGTGGGTCGAGCGGGCGATCGGGCGACGCGTCGACGTGGTGATCGCCAATAACAGCCGTCCGTCAGAGGGGGCGTTGAAGAAGTACGCCGCCGAGCACAAGGCGCCGCTCGAACTCGGCGAGCTCGATCCGGGCGTCGAGGCCGTACTCGGGCCGTTCTGGAAGAGCGACATTGCGCGCCACGATCGCCGCCGTCTTGCGTTCGCCGTCTGGTCGGTCCTCAGTCAGCGCTTGATGACTAAGTCGCCTTCAACAGTGATGCTGGGTTGACGCGCAGTGCGCGACGGGTCGGAATCCACGTCGCCAGTGTTAACGCTTTTTCCCTCGCGCCGCGGACGCGGCCTTGGCGTTCTTGGCGGCAGCGCGAGGCTTTGCGGTGGACTTCGCGGCTCGCGGTTGTGCGGCGGGCTTGGCCGCGGCAGCTGTCTTGGTCGGGGTCGAGCGAAGCTCCAGTGCACGTTTGACGATGCGCTCGAACATCGCACCGGTTTCGCCGCCCTTGGCCGGCCGATTCGATCGCCAGATATCCGGGTCGTCCTGCGACAGGATGTCGGCGAAGTCGCCTTCGCTTTTCACGCTCAACGGCGCGAACTCGGCGATATCAACTGCGCCCGACCAGTCATCGCGATGCTTGATGAGCAGCCAGGGATCGCCGCTTTCCGATCCGCCGGCATAACGGCCCTTCGTGCGAACCAGTACCCACGAACCTTTCAGCTTGTATCCGTCGAGCGTGAACTTCAGATCGCCCTTTTTCAGCGCCGCATCCACGTCATCGGTCTCCGGCGTCCAGGTGCCGCGATCCCAGAGCATGACAATACCGGCGCCATAGCCGGAGGGGATCACGCCCTCGAATTCACCGTAGTCGATCGGGTGATCCTCCACGTGCATCGCCAGACGCTTGATCGCGGGATCCAGTGATGGTCCCTTGGGGACTGCCCACGACAACAACACGCCCTTGTGCTCGAGGCGGAAGTCGTAGTGGAGATGACTGGCCAGGTGCTTCTGCACGCAGAAGAACCGTGGCGTCCTGCCGGCTGGTGATTTCGGGATCTTCGTGCCGGCAGGTTCGGGCGACTTGGTGAAATCGCGCTTGGCCTTGTATTTCTCGAGAGCCATTTTCGGAACTCTAATGGCGGCGCGCTAGCGGGCGTCGCCCATCAGACGCCGCAGCGGTTTGACGAGCGCGAACATGACCACAGCGGCTGCCAATAGCACAGCGGTCACCACGCTGAAGAGTGTTTCGAGCGGTGTCGTGCTGAAGAACCCCGCCGCCCATCCAGCGAGTTTGTTTCCGAACGCATTCGACAGGAACCACACACCCATCATCATGCCGACAATGCGAGTAGGTGCCACTTTGGTGACGGCGCTCAGCCCGACCGGGCTCAGACACAGCTCGCCGAACTCGGCAATCATGTAGGCCCCGACAAGCCACA
The DNA here is from genome assembly GCA_036742665.1 of Vicinamibacterales bacterium. Taxonomy (GTDB): domain Bacteria; phylum Acidobacteriota; class Vicinamibacteria; order Vicinamibacterales; family UBA2999; genus Gp6-AA40. Next base: position 13,661 of record DAINQP010000157.1, read on the forward strand.
TCGGACTGACGCGCACCCCCTGATCGGCCTGCGCCGCCGCACCGGCGGGCACCAGCACGAGAAACGCCAGGCCCATGAACAGCAAACCGAGCGCAAGCTTCGCAGGGACCGAGGGCTCGCGTGGCCCGAGGCGCATCCACATCAATGCGAAGATGGGCGCGAAGATGATCACGAAGATCGCCGGTACCGATTGGAACCACGACGAGGGAAAGGAGAACCCGAATATGTCCAGGCGCGTGTAGCGATCGGCGAAGAGATTCAGCGTCGAGCCCTGCTGCTCATAGGCGCCCCAGAACAGGATTGCGACGATGAAGAAGATGACGATCGCGCCAATGCGCCGCCATTCGTCGGCCGTGAAGCCAATCGCGCCCGAGGTCCCCGCGGCGACGCCCGTTGCCTGGGACGCGCTCATCGTAGAGCGCGGTTGCGCGGCGAGACGATCGAGTGCAGGTTGAATCCGCTTCTTGCCGAGCACGTACTGGATGAGCCCGATCGCCATGCCGAACGCGGCGCACGAGAATCCGAGGTGCCAGTCCACACGCTGGGCGATGTAGCCGGCGATCAGCGGACCAATAAACGCGCCGAGGTTGATCCCCATGTAGAAAATGGAGAAGCCGGCGTCGCGCCGTGCGTCCGCTTGTTCATAGAGCGAGCCGACGAGCGTGCTCACGTTCGGCTTCAGCAATCCCGTCCCGATCACGATCAGCCCGAGGCCCGAATAGAAGAATGGCAACGGCGGAAAGGCCAGCGTGACGTGTCCGAGGGCGATGATGATGCCACCGATAAGGACGCTGCGGTATTGGCCCAGGAAGCGATCGGCCGCGAGGCCGCCGAGGATCGAGGCGCCCCACGCGCTGCCCGTGTAGGTGCCGTAGACCGATGCGGCGTCGGCGTCGGAGAAGCCCAACCCACCCGAGGCCACCGGCGCCACCATGTAGAGGATGAGGAAGGCGCGCATGCCGTAGTAGCTGA
>DAINQP010000158.1:0-2809 GCA_036742665.1 Vicinamibacterales bacterium
CCCCACTTGTTGCCGGTGAACAGCCGCGTGACGACGAAGTAGACGTCGGCCTTGAAGGGGGAATTGAAGCCGTACGGCCACGACTTGATCTTGGTGAGGACCGGGATGTTGTCCGTCGTCAGCGTGTGCTTGCCCGGCTTGAACGTGTCGCCAAACTCGCCGACGTAGACGAACTGCGCAACCTGCGACTCGCGCACGATCAGCTGTGCGCCGTTTTTGATCGCCTTGTCGTCATCGGGGAATCGCCACGACAGCGTATCGCGCGAGTCGTCGGTCCACTCGATGATCTCGAGCAGTTCCCCTTTGATGAAGTCCATTATCCCCATTGATCGCTTCGCTCCCTTTCAAGGCTCAATGCGCAATGCCGAATGCCCACGCAGAGCGGGACGCAAACGCTAGCGTCCGGGTTCCAGCGTGGCCGCGACGCACGAGAAATTCGCCGACTCGTTGGTGCTCCCCGTGCCGTTCCACTTCGCCACCTGGCCGAATGGACAGAGCGGCCGCGTCCGGTCGGTGGTCCCGCTCGTCACGTGCCACGCCTCGATGCGCTTTGGCGCCGCGCCGGTCTTGACCCACTCTTCCATCGCGCCCATGCGATCGAAATTGTCGGTGCCGGGACCGCCCCCGCAGTGATTCATCCCGGGCACCATGTAGAGCTGAATCGACGTGCCGACACCCGCGCCGCCTTGTGAGGCGACGACCTTCTGGAAGAAATCGATGGTGTTGTAGGGCGTAACCTGCGGATCCGACCAGCCGTGATACAGCAGCAGCTTGCCGCCTCGGCCGAAGAACGACCGCAGGTTCGGATCTGTCGAGCCCAGCACATCGTCGGGATCGGCTGACAGCGCGAGGTCGAGATCGGTGGCGGCATTGAATCGCGCGGGATCCCAGTTGCGGTCCTTCGCGATCACGAACTTATAGGCATCGGCGGCGTAGGTGATCGGCTCGGCACTGCCGATGACGTTCCAGCCCAGCTCCGATCCGCGCGCAAGACCGGGCAGCACATTCGCCCGCGTGGACGGATGTGCCGCCCCCGCGTACATCTTCCGAGCCGACTCGACCTGCGCTGGCGTGAGGCATGCGTTGTCCTCGGCACCCGAACACGACAGGACCTTGGGATCGAACGTGCAGGCGCCCGGATTCTCGATCACGTTATCCGCGACACCGTCGCGTGCGTCGCACGCCGCGATCGCAGCCCGGTAGATCGTGGGGTACTTCGATGGCGGAATCACGCTCGCCGGCGTCGCGTTCACGGCGCGATTGATCGCCATGCGCCCCGCGTGGAGATGAATCCAATTCACTGCCGGTGCGCCGGCGATGATCCCGTCGAAGTCGGTTGGATACCGCACGGCTTCGGTAATGCCTTGTCGTCCGCCCTGCGAGCAGCCGTTCCAGATCGAGAGCGTGGGACGTGTGCCGTAGAAGGCGTCGATGACGGCCTTCGCCTTGACCGTCATCTCGTGCACCGATCGATACGCGAAGTCGGTGACCTTCTCGGGATGCCCGAGCGCGAACGCGCCGCTGTTGCCAACGTGGCCGGTGTCGGTGCTGACCGTCGCATAGCCAGCGGCGACCGCCCCGGCGAGCGCCGGATACGAGATGGTGCCTGCCCATCCTCCGTTACCGACAGCCTGGAACTTTCCATTCCATCGCGACGAGGGCAGCCAGATTTCGATCTTGATGTCCGAGTCGCTCGACGGCGTCAGCGACGCCGCCACACGGCAGAATGCCGGCAGCGACGCATAGAGGCGAGGCACTTGCGGCGGTGCGCCACCCTGTCGCGCCGTGCCCGGCGGCGTGAACGCACCAGGGGCGACCTCCTGCGCGATCGTGATCCGGGTGTTATCGAGCGTCAGACGCGCGAGTGACTCGCACGTCGCAGCGTGCGATGCGAGAGGGAAACAAAGACTCACGACCAGGACGCCCGGGAGGACAGACATGATCTGCTGCATATGTCACCTCAACAGAACCACCGAGCCACGCGCCTCAGCCCCTCGACGACAAGATCAGAACCCAACGGATCCAACACCGAAACCCAGAGGTCGTCGTCTCTAAATCCGCGAAACGCATTCTCCGTCTGACGACGGACGCGCTCAAGTTGGAGTGGCAGCGACGGATCAACGGGTTGGCGTGCCCGATCTTCCGCCTTCTGCAGCTGCTCGACAAGCCTTTCTGCCTGCTTCACATCGAGCATGGACAGGGGCGTGCCGCAGTGTGTGCAGGCGCCGCCGATCGCCAGATCGACCGGCGCGCCACAGTTGGCGCAGTTCACACTGCCCACGTTGCGGCGCAACTCCTCGATTTGTTGAGGCGTCAGCGGCCGGATGAAGTCTTTTTCGCGGAGAAAGTCAAAGAACGTCGTCAACCGGCCATGCTCGTGCGGACAGCTCAGATACTCGAACTTCGTCGTCCGCTGAATATCGTGGGTCCGACGCAGCCTGGACTTGCAGCGCGGGCACTTGGCGAGATCCGCGCGCGAACGCTCTGGCCTGGTGATCTTCTCGCCGATGATGCGAAACAGCTTGAGCGTCGAGCCCGGCGTCAGCGTCACGCTTTCGTGCGCGTCGAACCACAACGAGTGACAGGCATGGCAGATGTCGATGAGCGTGCGGCGCCCCAGATGGGCATCGAAGCTCGCCTCCTCCATCTGCGCGGCGCAGCGCGGACAATCCACGGGGAGTCATTCTATGTGACAGAATTCGCCGCCATGCGTCATCTCGTTCTCACCGCTGCCATTTTGCTGGTCGCCGTCACCGCACAGGCGCAGTCCGGCCCCGCCTTGGCAGTGCTGCTGGTCGGTGAGCAGTGG
>DAINQP010000158.1:2909-14577 GCA_036742665.1 Vicinamibacterales bacterium
CTTTGATCTGACGTGCCGTCGTAGAATGCTCTGCCTGTGATCAGGAGGATCCTCTCGATGCGTGCTGCGTTTCTTGTCGCTCTTGTTCTCGTCACTATTGCAAGCAGGCCCTCTGTTGAGGCCTCGACGGGACCGATCCCCTTGAACTGCAATCGCGCCTGCCTCGAGGGCGTGATGGATCAATTCCTCGCCGCCGTCGTGGCGCACGATCCGAAACGAGCGCCGTTGTCGAAGGACGTGAAGTACACCGAGAACAACCAGGTGATCGACGTTGGCGACGGCTTCTGGAAGACGGCGCAGGGCATCGGCCGATACAAGCACTACTTCGCCGATCCGGAGTTCGGGCAGGTCGCGTTTATGGGGACGATGATGGAGGCAGCGGCCCCGCTGCTCTACAGTCTCCGTCTTCGCGTCGAGCTTGGACGCATCACTGAGGCCGAGGCGATCCTGTTCAAGCCAGGTGGCGGTGGACCCAACAACATCGCGGCGATGGAGAAGGACGGCAAGGTCGAGGACATGTGGCTCAAGACGATCCCGCCCGCGCAGCGGCTGTCGCGCCAGGAGATGATCGCCGTCGCCGACGGCTACTTCACCGGCCTGCAGAAGAACGACGGCAAAGGGATCGGGAACACTGGAACCTATCCGTTTACCAATGACTGTCACCGGATCGAGAACGGTTCGCCCACGACGAACGTGCCAAAGCCTGCCGACGCCGCACCCGGTGCCATCAGCCCGTTCTGGTACGACTGCATGACGCAGTTCAAGATGGGCCTCTACTACGTAGTACAGAACATTCACCAGCGGCGTTATCCACTCGTCGACGCCGAGCGCGGCATCGTCTGGGCGCATGTCGTCTTCGATCAGGGCACAGTGAATTCGGGTGTGCTCTCTGACGGCACGAAGCACAGCTATCCGGGATTCAACCGTCCGAGCAGCATTCTGGTCAGCGAAGCGTTTCTCATCGAGAACGGGAAGATCCGCCGCGTCGAGATGATCGGGCCCTCGGCCGTGTACCACATGAACTCACCGTGGGGTGGACTGAGCGGAGATTGACACAGTGAAGTAGATGGCGCTGACACCCGGGACGCGGATTGGCACATTCGAGATCACTGGCCGCCTCGGGTCAGGGGGCATGGGCGAGGTCTATCGTGCCCGCGATACCTCGCTCGGCCGCGACGTCGCCATCAAGGTGTTGCCCGAGGCCTTTGCGCGCGACCCCGATCGCCTCGCGCGATTCGAACGCGAAGCGCACCTCCTCGCCTCGCTGAATCACCCGAATATCGGCACCATTTACGGGATTCACGACGGGCCAGCCGACATCGGCGGGCACTCGCGTGCGCTGGTACTCGAGCTCATCGAAGGGCCGACCCTCGCGGATCGGCTGGCGCACGGTGCGGTCCCGCTCGACGAAGCGCGACGGCTCGCGCAGCAGATTGCCGATGCGCTCGACGCCGCGCACGAACGCGGCATCGTCCATCGCGACCTCAAGCCGGCGAACATCAAGGTGCGTCCAGACGGCACGGCCAAGGTGCTCGACTTCGGGATCGCGAAAGCCAGCGTGGCGGCCGGCGCATTCGATCTGCACAACACCATCACGGTCATGGCACATGCCACGCAGGGTGGCCTCATCCTCGGCACTCCAGGGTACATGAGCCCCGAGCAGGCGCGAGGTCAGGAGGTGGACAAGCGCACCGACATCTGGGCGTTCGGCTGCGTGCTGTTCGCTATGCTCACGGGCCGAACACCGTTCGATGGCGACACGCTCTCAGACGTGATTGCCGCGACGCTGACGAACGATCCCGATTGGAATGCGCTTCCGCCTGACGTCCCCGAGCCGATCCGCCGTGTGTTGCACCGTTGCCTCCAGCGCGACCTGCGTCGCCGGCTCCGCGACATCGGTGACGTGTGCGCCGATCTCGATGAACCAATCACACCTCGACCCGCGTCCATCGGAGCCGCCGCAACGAAATCCGTCTCGTTCCAACGCCTGACCGATCTCGTCGGGGTCAACGAATCGCCGGCGCTGTCCCCCGACGGGCGCATGGTGGCGTTTGTCGCACCGGTGGATGGACGTCGCCAGATCTGGATTCGCATGCTGTCGGGCGGCGCGCCGCTCCGCGTCACGCACGATGAGATCGACCACGAGTCGCCACGCTGGACGGCCGATGGCAGTTCAATCGTCTACTACGTCGGTCCAGACGCCACAGGCGAACTGGGCATGCTCTGGGAGGTCTCCGCGCTCGGCGGGGGGCCGCGCCCGCTCGTCGAAGGCGCCGGCGGTGGTGACTGCAGCCGCGATGGCCGTCGCATCGCGATGTTTCACCCCGGCGACGATCGCGCGGAGCTGATGGCCTTCTCGCTTGACCGCGGGAGCACTGAACGTATTGCACTGGGTCCACTCGGATGCACCTGCGAGTCGCCGCGCTGGTCACCCGACGACAAGTGGATTGTGTTTCAAACCCGCGGCATCGGCAGATTTAGCGAGCATCTCCACATCGTCCCTGCGGCGGGCGGGCAGGCACCGGTGCTGATCGCGCGCGCGAGCGCCATCAGAGGCGTGTCGTGGCTTCCAGACAACAGTGGCGTCGTCTACAGTTCGTCGGCCGGGAGCACGGTCCCGTATCCGCCGACCTTCAACCTTCGCCGTGTTGCCCGTGACGGGACGGGCGACCGCGCGCTCACGTTCGGCGACGCCTCGTTCGTCGCACCCGATGTGCACTCCTCAGGGAAAATCCTGGCCTCGCGGATACACGGCCAATCTGACATCTGGCGGTTTCCGATCGGGGGATCGCCGGCCGAGAACACGCGCAACGCGGTTCGAGTGACCCGGCAGAGCGGACAGGTGCAGACCCCGTCGGTGAGTCCGGACGGAACCGAGGTTGTATATCTGTCCGACAACGGCGGGCACGGCAACCTGTGGGTAACAAAGGCTGACGGCACGGGCGCCGCCAGGCAGATCACGTTCGAACGCGACCCGGCGACAACCATCGGCGTGCCGACGTGGTCCCCGGTTGACAAACAGATTGCGTTCGTCGTCAGCCGCGACCGCATCTCGATCTTCGTCGTCAATTCTGATGGCCGGAATCTCCGCGAGCTGGTGCCACGCGGCCTGGGGCCCTGCTGGTCTCCGGACGGCGCGTGGATGTACTACTCGCCGCTCGACAACAACGAAGAGTGGCGCATCGAGAAAGTCCCTGCGTCCGGCGGACCGCCCGTCGTGGTCCGTACTGACGTCGACACGAACTCCCCCACCGTTGGGCGGACCACGCTCTACTATGGAGCGCGGTCGCAGCGGACCGTCGGCCGGTGGGAATGGGAAGTCCGCCGCGCAAGTCCCGAGGACGGGCCGTCAGAGGTGCTGACGCACGTTGCTGGAACGCGTATTCCCGTCAATCAGCTCTTCGTCAGCATGACGCTGTCACCGGATGGCGGCTGGCTTGCGCTGCCACTGCTGGCTGGCGCGACAGCCAATATCTGCGTCATGCCCGTCGAGGGTGGCTCATTCACCGCAGTCACTGACTTTGGCGATCGTCCGACGATCATTGCTCGTCAGGTGTCGTGGGCGCCCGACGGGCAATCGATTTATGCCGCCGTCGCCGATGTGAACGCCGACATCGTGCTGCTCGACGGACTCATCTGAGACGAAACATCAGGATCTCGGACGCGAATGTGACCGTCATGCGCGTGAGGGCCGCCACCCGGTCGGCGACGCCGCGGCGCATGCCGCGATAGGTTCCTCTCAACACGCTCAGCAGCGCGTCTCGATCGAGATCCTGCATCTCGCGCACCACGGAGCGTTCCACGAGCTCGAACAGCGTTTCATGCTCGGCCAGCACGATCTCACCGCGATCGCGTTCCACGCGCTGTCCGTGGACCAACTCACGCAGTTGAATCAGATCGTCCGCCGCTGGCACGGCGACGAGAAGACTACCCGTTTCGTGAAGCACACGTGCGACTTCGGGAGGATTGCGTCTGGCGTGCACCGAAGACACCACGTCCACGCTCCGATCCAACAGCGGCAGACGCCGATCGGCATTGGCAACGACCCAGGTCCGATCGGGGAATCGCCGAGACGCGCGCTCGATGGCGGGTGTCGAGAGGTCGATGCCTATGCCGACGCTTGTGCCGTGTGCCGTCAGCGCGGCCAGCGCATCTCCTGATCCGCATCCCAGATCGACGACGATCGGGTCGTCTTCGAGATCGAGTGAACGGATTCGAGTGGTCAGGGCGTTGATGAGGGTGCGGCCAACGCCGCTCGCCAGCAGCGACTCGCGTGCATCGATGGCTTCACTCGAGTCTCCCGCCGCAGCCGAACGCCGATCCTGCGGCTGCAACAGGTTGACGTAGCCGCTGCGCGCGACGTCGTACGAATGCCCGGCCGGACAGACCATCGTACGCTCGCGGCGCACGAGCGGCAGCGTGCAACGACGCACGCTGCAGGCCAGAGGCGGTAGTCGCACTCAGCGGATCGTGTAGAGAATCTTATCCTCGCCGAGAACCTTGATCTTCTCGTCGAACAACTGCACGAGCTTGTCACGGCGAACGAACAACGCTTCGATCTCGTCTTTGGTCAGCGTTTTGGCCACCGAGTCGGTGAACGCCTGCCGGTCGAGGGCGCGCAGCTTCTCAAACAGCGACCGCTCGACGCGCGTGAGGCTCCCGGGAGTCTGCAGGTCTCGGCCCAATCGAAACGCCCGCGTGTGATCGATCAACCACATCTTGCTGTCCGCCGCCCACACGATGTTCCCCTGGTTCCGGTCGCGGTTCTGAATCAGCTCGTCGAACACGAACATGACGTTGTAGTAGTCGGCGGCGCGTGCCGGATTCGACTGCGGTATCTTCTTTTTGCGGCGGTCGCCATCGTCCATGACGCCGTCGAGCCACCACGTCATGGCTACAGTCTTTCCCTCGACATTGCGCTCGACTGACATCGGCACGTTGTCGAGGCCGAGGAGCACGGCAAGGCGATACGCAGCGACGTTGTAGCGGTACGAATCCTTGAAGTTGACCTCTGACTTCTTTGGACCCACATCGAAATACGGCTTCGCGATGTCCACGTTCTGGACCTGCGCGTCGTGCGTCAACGAGCCGTCAGACAAGGTGACGCGGTAGGCGCTCGTCACGCCCTTCGACGATTCCTTCTTCTTGACGATGCGGCCGTCGACCAGGAACTTCTCCATCTCGGCCGCGCTGAGCGTGGCGGGCGGAGAGGCAGGAGCCAGCGGTTGAGCCGAGCTTGGCCATGGTGCAGTAATCAACAGGACGGCTGCGATCAAGAGCCTCATAGGAATCCTCTCCACGTTTCGTGACTTATTGTGACGCAATGGTATTGCGACCTTTGACCTGAATTTCAACCGCCCGCATGGCCCCGTTGAACTCACGATGTTCCATTGCTCCCTACGGTGCGCAGATATACGAGCGAACGGCGCGAATGGCCATGCGCGCACGATGCGACGTATCAGATGGCGCCATGCGCGGACAAGCCTTGCCGTTTCAACAACATGAACCGACGTCTGAGGTTCAGGCCGGGGCTGCTCAGTGATAGGCTGAGCTCCCGCCGTCGCACAAGGCTTCGGCGGGCAAGCGCCCTTCTCCCCGTATGCACAGCCCTAATCGGCCACCGGTCGTGCGCTTTGGTGCCTTCGAGCTCGATCTCGAGGCCGAACGTCTGCTCAAGAACGGCCGTCAGGTCCGTCTCCAGCCCCAACCGTTCAAGCTGCTTCGCCTGCTCACCGCGCAGCCAGGCCGGCTGGTCACGCGAGAGGAGATTCAGGCTTCTCTCTGGACGAACGATACGTTCGTCGATTTCGAACAGGGCGTGAACTTCGCCGTGAAGCAGGTTCGGGAGGCGCTCGGTGACCGGGCCGAGAACTCGATTTACGTCGAAACGGTTCCCAAGCGTGGATATCGGTTTCTCGCTCCCGTGGTCGTCCCGAATCGGGACGAGACCCAGGACGTGCGCATGACGGCCGAGCCGTTCCTGCAGCGCGCGTTGTGGGAGAACATCGTCGAGCTGCGCCTGGCCGAAGAGCAGCACCGGAAGCAGCTGCAGTGGATGACGGTCGCCCTCGTGTGTCTGGGCATCGTCTGCGTGGTGTTGTTGTTCCTGAACACGTAGAATCTCGCCGCTATGAGAAGCCGGATCTTGACGCTCAGGGTCGTCGTTGTATTGGGACTGCCGCTTGCCGCCGCGTCGCTCTCAGCGCAGAGCTCACTGCGTGCACCAACATTTGAAGTCGATCCGCGCTGGCCAAGCATTCCCAATGATTGGGTACTTGGTGAGGTGTCCTCGATCTCGGTTGACGCGCGGGACCACATCTGGGTTTTGCATCGGCCACGCTCGATTCCCGAGGCCCAGCGGGCGAAGGCTGCGCCTCCGGTCCTCGAGTTCGATACGTCCGGCAAGCTGCTCTCGAGTTGGGGTGGACCAGGTGAGGGCTACGACTGGCCCGAACGCGAGCACGGCATCTTTGTCGATACGAAGAACTTCGTGTGGATCAGCGGCAACGGCGGCTGGCCCAAACCAACCGGACCGGGCAGCGGCGACGATATGCTCCTGAAGTTCACCACGGCCGGAAAGCTGGTGATGCAGATCGGCAAGCGCGGACAGAGCACCGGCAACACCGACACGGTCAACGTGCACCAGCCGGCAGACGTGTTCGTGCACGCCGACATGAACGAGCTCTATGTCGCCGACGGCTACGGCAATCAGCGCGTCGCGGTGTTCGATTCGAACAACGGAAAGTTCAAACGCACGTGGAGCGCCTTCGGCAACGCGCCGCCAGCGGCGATGGCGCCGAATCCGCCGACGCCGCAGCCCAATCAGGGTGGGCCTGACGGTCCGGCTCAGTTCGGACTGGTCCACGCGGTCAAGGTCTCGCGCGATGGCATCGTCTATGTCGCCGATCGCACAAACAACCGCATTCAGACCTTCACGACCGCCGGCAAGTTCCTGCGGCAGGCACGTCTCTCGCAGCAAGGCACCGTCGTTCCCGTGCCCGCGGGGTTTGCGTTCTCGCCCGATCGCAAACAGCAGTATCTCTACGTCGTCGATTCAGGCCCGATGCAGGTGGCTGTGTTCGACCGCGAGACGATGACGCAGATCGGCACGATCGGGATGCGCGGTCCGAAGCCTGGCGAGTTCGACATCGTGCATCACATGGCCGCTGACTCGAAGGGCAACCTGTACACGGCGGAGATCGTCACCAACCGTCGCGCGCAGCGGTTCGTGTTGAAGTAAGGGCGACGGCAAAGGTTACCGAGGTTACTATTCGGCGTGCCGTTCGAGACCACGCGATGGAGCCTGGTGGTCGCCGCCGGGAGCGGCGATTCGTCCTCCGCCCGCGCAGCTCTGGCGACCCTGTGCGAAACCTACTGGTATCCGCTCTACGCCTACGTCCGTCGTCGCGGCACGAGCGCGGAGGACGCCCGCGATCTCACACAAGGGTTCCTCACCTCATTACTCGAGCGGAGAGATTTCGAGCATCTGCGTCAGGAGCGCGGCCGCTTTCGGGCGTTTCTGCTGGCATCGCTTCAGCACTTTCTTGCCAATGATGCCGCCCGTCGCCGCACGCAAAAGCGTGGCGGCGGCATCACCTTTGTGCCTCTTGCGTTCGATGAGGCCGAAGGACGGTATCGAATCGAGCCGGCAGAGTCCGGAACCCCCGAGACCCTGTACGAACGCCGTTGGGCGCTGACAGTCATCGACCGGGTCCTCGCTGAGATGCGGCGCGAGTGGGAGGGCGATGGCCGCGTGTCGGAATTCGACGAGCTCAAGTCGTGCCTGCTCGGCGTCAATCCGGCCGGAGGCTACGCCGCGATCGCCGCGCGTCTCGGCTCGAGCGAAGGCGCTGTGAAGACTGCCGTACACCGTTTGCGCCGCAGGTTCCAGACGAGGCTCCGACAAGACATCGCCGAAACCGTCTCGGATCCGGAAGACGTGGACGACGAGCTTCGCTACCTCGTGCGGGCGCTCGGCGGGTAACTTCGTCTCGCGGTTCTGTCTGATCCCACCATGGAAGACGTCACGTATTTGCCACGACTGTGTCCCCGATGCGGCAAGGCGTTGGCTGAGGACGCACCAGAAGGGTTGTGTGCGGCGTGTCTATTGGCCGCCGGCACAGAGACGCTGACCCACGCCACGCTGGAAGATGCGCTGACGGTCACGACTCGTGGCGACTCCGCGGCGCAGTACGCTCCTGTCGCCCACCTCACCGATGGTCAATCGTGGGGCCCGTATCGCATCGGCCGCCTGCTCGGCCGAGGCGGCATGGGCGAGGTCCACGAGGCCGAGCACGTGGAGAGCGGACGCCGCATCGCGTTGAAGGTGCTGCGCGGCCGGATGCAGGATGCGGACGAGCGCGCGCGGTTTCTTCGCGAGGGCCAGCTCGCCGCGTCGATCAGCCATCCGCACACCGTCTACATTTTCGGCAGTGAGGAGATCGCCGGCGTGCCGGTCATCTCGATGGAGCTGCTGCCGGGCGGCACGCTGAAGGATCGCATTGCGGCCGAAGGGCCGCTGCGTCCGGCAGTCGCAGTGTCAGCCGTGCTCGACATCGTCGGCGGCCTCGACGCCGCGCAGGCCGCCGGCATCCTGCATCGCGATATCAAACCATCGAACTGCTTTGTGGATAGCGACGGTTCAGTAAAGGTCGGCGACTTCGGCCTGTCGATCTCGACGCTCGCTCGCGACGTCGACGAGCAGCTCGCGACCGGCTTCGAGGGCACGCCGCAATTCGCGGCGCCCGAACAGCTCCGCGGTGAGCCACTCGACCTTCGAGCGGACATCTACGCTGTCGGCGCCACGCTCTATTACCTGCTCACCGGCCAGCCGCCGTTCCATGCGCGAGACCTGCGCGAGCTCGTTCAGCGCGCAACGACTGAACCGGCGCCGTCGCCGCGTGCGCTGCGCCCCGAGATTCCTTCCGGACTCGCGACGGTCATTCTCAAGTGCCTGGCCAAAGCGCCGGCGCAGCGGCCCGCCTCATACACGGCGCTCGCCGAAATGCTGCGGCCGTTTTCGGCTATCGGCGAATCGCCCGGCTCACGCCGCTGGCGAGTCCTCGCATTCGTCGTGGACATCATCATCGTGTCGTTGCCGTTCTCGATCTCGGATGCGGCAACCGGTAACGTCGTCATCAACGGGCAAAGCGTCGTGCCACCGGCGAATCCGTGGCGATGGCTGCTGTACGCCCTGTATTTCTTCGCGCTCGAGGCACGATGGGGAGCCTCGTTGGGCAAGCAGCTCTTTGGTCTGCGGCTGTCTTCACCGGGGAGCGCCGGCTGGGTGAAGCGAGTCGCGCGCCGGACGATCGTCTTTCACCTCCCGTGGTTCGTGGTGAGCCTGTTGCTCGTGTCCTTCGGACCGATTGGGCCGACACGCGATATCCGACTGGGAGAACACGGAAGTCTCAATGCCAGGCAAACACGCGATCTCATCGAGAGCGTCCTGACGCTGACGCTGATCGCCGGTCTCTTCGTCACTGCGCGACGTTCCAACGGCTGGGCGGGTCTTCACGATCTCGCCGGAGGCACTCGAGTCGTCTCGCGATCGTCCGCGCGCCTGCGGGCACGGCGGGCCATGCCTGCATCAACGCTGCTCGACACGGCTTCGGCAACGCGAGGACCGCGCTTCGGACCGTTCATCGCGACGCCAGATGTGCCCGGCAGTGACCCGCACCTGGTGGTCGGATTCGATCCGGTGCTGAGGCGGAAAGTGTGGATTCATATCGCGCCGCCGCGCGCGCGGCCGATCGACGCGATCCGCCGGGGCCTATCGCGAACCGGGCGCCTCCACTGGCTCACGGGCCGGCACAATGGCACTGACAACTGGGACGCGTTCGAGGCGCCGGACGGACAACCGTGGCTGACAGCCCTGCATGGTTCCGCGACACCGTGGAGCACGCTCAAGTCGTGGCTCCTCGATCTGTCCGGGGAGCTCGTCGCTGCGGATCGAGACGGTTCCATGCCAGTGCTTCGACTCGACCGCCTGTGGATACGTGACGACGATCGTCTCGTGCTGCTGGATTTTCCAGCCCCTCGACGCGGATCGGGGCAGGCACCTGAAATCGATCAGGATGAAGCGGCACGTGTTTCGACCGGCCTCTCGCCGGTGCAGCTGCTGTCCGCTCTCGCCGAACACAGCATGCGGCCCTCGAGCGGATCGTCCGCATTGATACCACTGTCGGCTCGCACACTGCTCCATTCGTTGTCGCGTCAAACACCGCCATCGTTGTCCGATGCCCACGCCGGACTCGTCCGAGTGGCGGCTGGACCTGATCGTGTGAACCGCGCCCGGCGAGCGCTGCCAATCGTGCTTGCCGCACTTCCGCTTGCCTTTCTCATCGGCTTCACCATGCTCGTCATGATGCCGACGATGACGCGGTTGTTCAGCGCGGACACGACCGAGATGCTCGATTTACTGCAGATGCTGTCGCAGCCGAGCCCCTCGCCCGGAAGCCGACTCGTCGATCCGTCCGTGCGCCAGGCGACGGAGATCTACGTCGCCGGAAAACACAGCGTGCGACTCAGGGACACCCGATTCTGGAACAGCCAGGTCATTCAACAAGGTGTCGGCAAACGGCTGCAGCCGATCGCGGACGCCGTCGCCGCTCGCCACCCGTTTGTCTCGCCAGAGGAATTGGCGCGCGCCACGACAACGATCGCGCCCGAGCTCGAGCGCCTGCGGCAGCGCCGCGGCAAAGCGAATTTCAGCGATAACTCCGGCTTCATCGTTGTGATGACTGTGGCCGTGCCGCTGCTGCTGATGCTGCTGCTCAGCGTGATCTCATCGTTGATCGTGCCGGGCGGTCTGTTCACGCGCACGCTTGGGCACGCAGTGGTGACGCGCAGCGGCAGCGAGATCGGCCGGGCGACCTCGCTGATCCGCGCGCTCATTGCGTGGGTGCCGGCCATTGCGTGGCTGTTGTATCTGGCCTCGTCACCGAGGGTGCAGGGCTTTGTGCCGACGCCGCAGAGCCCGGCCCTGAGCGTGCTGGTCACCCTCGCCGCACTCGGTGTCGGAGCGATCTACACGATTGCCCGGCCGGAGCGAGGACCGCACGACTGGCTCCTCGGCACCTGGGTGGTGCCGCGCTAGGCTGACCTGTGCTTTCCTTGACAGCTTAGGAGAGACAGCACTACGCTGTTGCTCACCTAATTGATTTAGGAGAGCGGATGGTGGAAGAAGCGGCGCTGCTGCCAGGAACTCTAGACGTGCTGATCCTGAAAGCCGTCTCACTGGCCCCGGAGCACGGCTACGGCGTGCTGCTGCGCATCGAGCAGATTACTGGTGGCGCGCTACTCGTTGAACAAGGCGCGCTGTACCCGGCGCTTGCGCGTCTCGAGCATCAGGGCCTGCTCGGATCCGAGTGGGGCACGTCCGACAATAATCGCCGCGC
Source organism: Vicinamibacterales bacterium (assembly GCA_036742665.1). Lineage (GTDB taxonomy): Bacteria > Acidobacteriota > Vicinamibacteria > Vicinamibacterales > UBA2999 > Gp6-AA40. Next base: position 14,309 of record DAINQP010000158.1, read on the forward strand.
CAAGTTCTATCGCCTGACCGCCGCCGGCCGCCGCCGCCTCAAGACCGAAACGGAACGCTGGGACCGTTTGGCGATCGCCATGTCGCGAGCGCTTCGCGCCGAAGGAGTGTGAGCTGTGACCTGGGCGACACTGCGATCACTGGTCGGCGGTCTCTTCCGCCGTCAGCGCGTCGAGGCGGACATGATCGCCGAGATCGAGTTTCACATCGAGACGCGGGCACGCGATCTCGTCGCGCGTGGCATTTGTCCTGATGTTACGGCGCCCACCG
>DAINQP010000159.1:0-14493 GCA_036742665.1 Vicinamibacterales bacterium
CACGTAAGTCCGGTGGGTCCGACAGCGAGGGTACCGTCGGCGTTGGATCCTGTGAGGATGTCGTGCTCCACTGGCGCGGGCGAACCCGCCCACTGGCCGTTGATACGCTGCCCGCGCTCGTCCAGAAAGAGCGCCGCATCGCCCGTGCGGTTGTGCAACTCGGTCAGGTTATTGGCGATGAGCACTCGATTGACGTTGTACCAGGGGCCCGAGCCGATGCGATCCTTCGCGTGTGTCGGTTGGTTGCTGTTGCCCGGATCGCGCTCCACGCTGAGGTAAGCGCGCCATGTACGACTGCCAAGACCCACGGCCTGTGCCAGCGATTGACATCGCGCGTCCGCGCCGGTGAGACCTCCGAGATTGCCGGTGGCGCTGGTGGTGCTCGTCACGAAGAAGCTGGCAGTCGGAGCCGACGGTGCCGTCGGAGTGTCGCCGTCACAAGAGAGGGCGATGAGAGCGACGAAGAGCAGGAGAGAAGAACGAGTCATCGATGCTCCTCCTGCGGGCGCGGTTTATACAAGTAGGCGTCCCGAGCCCCGCATCTCGGGCCGCATCTCGAGCTAATTGAACGTCACCGTGTGCGTGTGCGCATTGTCATTCGACGACGTCTTCTGCACACGTGTCCCCGCTCTGATTTGTGTGAGCTCGGCTTGAGAGAGGTCTACCGTGTGTATGTGTGTGGCCGCCCCCGTAAGGGTCAACGTAATTGCATTTCCAGCGGTGAGCTGAGCCGCCGTGATCACCGCTGTGTGGGAGTGACCGGCGTCTGTGCTGACCGTGGCGTTCTTGTCGGTTGCCGGTGTCGGATTAGTGGTCGGGTTGTCGTCGTCATCGCCGCAGCCGGTGATCGTGATGGTGATGCCGGCGAGCATTGCCAGAGCGCTTTCGAGGGTGAATTCACGCCTCGTCAGAAGGGTGTCATCGCTCATTACCTCCTCCTCGGCGGCGACGGACATCAGGAAACGTGCCAGCGAAAGTTATGAATTCTTCAGATGAATCCTGTTCGTCGGACCGTTTACAGCCCCAAAGCTCGAAAGGAGTGATTTCGTGACACGAACGCAGCTCGTCCACACGTCCCCGGTGTGGGTCCCGTGCTTGGCCTCTGATCATCGTCTTCGAGGAGGGCAGCAGTCCGTCGGTGCTATGTCTTGCGCCGCGCGATCCGCACGGCGAGCACCATCGCGCCGATCATCAACAGCATGCCGATGAGCGCCGCGCCTGGCGCATCATCCGTGTCCCCGACGTAGATGCCGGCGGCGGCAATGGCCACGCCGATCACGACGAAACCCAGAGCCATGACGACGTTGGTGACAGAGGACTTCATGCGAGCGACATCGCTTGGCAATTGTAAAGAGGTTTGTCAGATAAAGCGGTTGCGCGAGGCGGCCGGTAGGGGAGCTATCGAAACCGGAGTCGTCAGCGTTGGTTATCGCGTAGGCTTTGCGGTCGGCGGCGCGCTGCTCGAGCCCCGCGCACGAGCCGGCTCGCCGGGCATGAAATGGTTGCAGCCGCTATCGCCGGACACACGCAAGAGAAACGGCTGCAGGTCCTCGTCAATGCACAGTCCGAGCGTGCGCTGCTCGATCGTGACGTCAGGTTCGATCTGCCACCACTTGCAATCCATGCACAGGCCCCAGTCATCAGCCATGGTCGATGCTCCTTCATTAGGATCTCAGGCGTTCGTTTTTGCCTTCCAATCCGTCAGCCGCTCGGCGATCAATTCGGCCCGCCGCCGATCGTCCGGTCCGTCAAGGATGCGCAGATCCTCGGGATTGGCGCGCAAGTACACACCGGACGTCCGCGCGTTCACGTGCGGACGACTGTCTGAACGAGTTGTGAAGTACCCGGCTGCGCGTTCCGCGGACTCGAGCCGGATTTCTCCCGTCCCCTCTAATTGCGGCGCATTCGAGTGGCGGGGCCGTTCGCCTTTCCAGCAGTAGAAGACGCCGGAAGGTTCCTTCTTCTCCTTCGCCGCTTCGCTCGAGTATCGGGCTGACAGAGTGCCATCTTCTTGCCATGAGCGGCCGGTGAGTTCGAGTGCGCCGTCGCGGTCACGCGAGATCCGCAAGAGACTCACGGCCGAAGGCTCCTCGGCGCTGCGCTCGGTCAGTGAAAACTGCCACCACAGTCCGTCGATGCGGGCTGCGTGTCCTTCGTTCTCAATCGTCTTCCGCAGCTTCTCGTTGACGACTCGCATCTGGGCGGCGGTAATTTCTTCATAGCGTACGCAGGTGAGGCCGAGGAGGTCGCTTGGCAGCTTTGCGCCGGTCTCATGGAGGATAAACGTCCGCCGCATTCCGAGGACGCCACCGAAAAGACCGGCTTCGAAGACCACGTTGTCTCGCGGCGAAGCCTGGCCGGATCCCGAGGTCTCGGATGCGGGTGGAGTGGCGGTCGTCCAGTCATCGCGGGCGAACACGAACGCCGCGAAATCAACCTCACGCGTGAGCTCGAGAAGCCGCTCCAGAGTGGTGGTCCCTGGATTGAAAGACGAGGTCCACGGTTCTACGTGCGCGACGTCTTCGAGACCGCGCGTGAGCGCCTGCACCAGCTTTGTCTGCTTCCCTGAAGAGCCCAGGAAAATACGAGGCTTGTCCATGGGATGATGTCGGGACGCGCAGCTCGGCCACGATGCTGTGACTCAATCCCGTCTCCGATCTGAGTTTATAAGCATCGAGTAAGAACGCGCAGGCTGCGCGATACTTGGAGCAACATGAAGCCACTGGTCATCGTCGCAGCCCTGGGTGTTCTCGTCGGGGGAGGCATCGCTGCCGCACAAGCGCCGCAGCGCGCACAGCCGGTGAAGCCGGGAGAAGTGCCGTCGCGCAAAAAGGTCGTCGCCTTGCCACCGCGGGGAAGCTACGTGCCGGCAAAGACGCCATGGGGCGATCCCGACATTGCCGGACCGTATACGAACAGCGACGAGAGCGGCATTCCATTCGAGCGGCCGGATGAGTTCGCCGGCCGCCGCCTCGAGGATGTGACGTCTGCGGAGCTGACCAGGATTGTTCAGCAGCGTCAGCAGCAGACCATCGAGCGCGCTCCGACGTTGAGCGAGTTTCCTGGCGCGACAAGCCCGATGCACTGGTTCGAGAATTACCACGCGGTCAACAGCCGCGCATGGCTGGTCGTCGATCCACCCGACGGTAAGGTTCCGCCGCAGACATCCGAGGCGCAGCAGCGAGCGGCCGCGCGACAAGCAGCACGCAAGGGGCGCGGGCCGGCCGACTCGTGGGAGGACCGCAGCCTGTACGATCGCTGCATTACTCGCGGCATTCCCGGCTCGATGATGCCCGCCATCTACGGAAACTCCTATCAGATTCAACAGGGACCCGGCGTCGTGACGATCACCTACGAGATGGTGCACGACACACGAGTGATTCCGCTCGACGGACGACCACACCTCGCGTCCAGCGTCCGCCAATACCTGGGCGATGCGCGCGGCCGCTGGGAGGGCACCACGCTTGTCGTCGAGACGACCAACTTCACCGACAAGACGCCGTATCGCGGATCGAGCGATCAGCTGCGGATGACCGAGCGTTTCACCCCGCTCGGCCCGGACACGCTCGAGTGGTCGGTCACCTTCGACGATTCGCACACATGGGCCAAGCCGTGGACCTTCGCGATGAACCTGACACGAGACGAGAGCCAGCCGCCGTTCGAGTACGCGTGTCACGAGGGGAACTACGGGCTGCGGAACATCCTTGCGGCGGCGCGCGCCGAAGAGAAGAAATGAGGGTTCTCCTCATCCTTGGCGTATTCGCGAGCTCGGTAGCGCTCGCGCTCGCCCAGGGCAGCGTTGATACCATCGTCACGAACGGCACGATCCTGACCGTTGATGCGGACTTCCACATCGTCCAGGCGTTGGCGATCGACAACGGCCGCATCGTCGCACGCGGCACGAGCAAAGACATCGCGCGTTATGCGGGTCCCAGGACGCGGATCCTCGATGTCGCCGGCGCAACGGTGATCCCGGGCCTCATCGACAACCATTTCCACCTGACGCGAGCCGTGGATCGTTGGCATCAGCAGGCCCGGTTCGAAGGCGTTGACTCGCGCCGGAAGGCGCTCGAGATCCTTGCGACCAAGGCCGCGAGCCTGCCGCCAGGCGAGTGGGTCATGGTCCAGGGTGGATGGACGCCGCGACAGTTTGCCGATGCACCGGGCGGGTTCACGCTCGAGGAACTCGATCGGGTCGCACCCAGGAATCCACTCTTCGTGCAGGAAGGCTATAGCTTCGTCTACGCCAACACTCTTGCGCTGAAGGCTGTCGGGCTCGACCCAGGCGAGGGCGCGAAACGAAACGCCGCGGGGCTCGCGTCCTTTCAGCCGCCCGCCAAGTTGCTCGATGCCATTCCGCCGGCCTCTCGCGATCAGCTCGAACGGAACTTGACGGAGTTTCTGCGCGAGCTCAATGCCGTCGGCCTCACCGGCGTCTACAGCCTCGGACAGTCGCCGCTCCTGGCCGCGCGTGCAGCCAAAGGGCTGCTACCAGTCCGAATATGGGAGACGTTGCCATTCGACGCGCGCGACCCCGCCTCCGCGATGACGGCCGCCGCGCTGATCGAGCGCAGTCGTCCGAACCGCTTCGACGGCCAATTCGGCATCTTCGGCCTCGGTGAGGTCCTCTACGGGCCGTTCTTCGATCTTGCGCCTCGCAAGGATCACTGGCCGGCCGACATCATGAACGAGTACGGCAAGCTCGCGACTGCGGCCGCTCGCGGCGGCTGGCACGTCCACCAGCACGTCATCAACAACTCCGCGGTCAGCGATCTGCTCGACACCTTGGAAGCCGTTAACAAGACCCAACGCCTCGACCGGCTGCGCTGGACGCTTGGTCATGTCTATGACATCTCGCCGCAGAACATCGCGCGCGCGAAGGCGCTCGGCATGACGCTCGGTGTGCACGGAGCCGCGATGCAGGCTGCTGCACACATGCCCCTGAGAAAGATCGCCGACAGCGGCATCGTCTTCGGCCTGGGCACGGACGCGACGATCGTGTCGCATTACTCGCCATTCGTCACACTCGGCTGGGTGGTCAGCGGACTCGACGTGGGCGGCAACAAAGTGCTCGACGAGACGCTGACGCGCGAGCAAGCACTGGTCGCGCATACACGCTCGAACGCGTATCTGTTTTTTCAGGAGAACGAGCTCGGCTCACTCGAAGTCGGGAAGCAGGCCGACCTTCTCGTGCTCGATCGCGATTACATGACCGTGCCCGCCGCGGCGATCACGCACATCCACCCAACGCTGACCATGGTCGGTGGGCGAGTGGTCTATGACGTTGCGAACTGACGGCAACACCCCCTCGGCCGGTGACGCGCCTCAAGACGGCGAGGTCATCGCTCTGGTCGGACTCGCGCACGGCACCTCGCACTTCTTCCACCTGATGCTGCCGCCGCTGTTTCCGTGGCTGATGCGCGATTTCTCACTCAGCTACACCGACGTCGGTTTGTTGACGACGACGTTCTTCGTTATCAGCGGGGTCGGTCAGGCGCTCGCCGGCTTCGTCGTCGATCGCGTCGGCGGCTGGCGCGTACTCTGCTTCGGCGTCGCGATGCTGGCGCTCTCGGGAGTCGTGCTGAGCATGGCGACCAGTTATGCCTGGTTGATGTTGAGCGCGATGTTCGCCGGTCTCGGCAACAGCATCTTCCATCCTTCCGATTTCACACTCCTCAATCGGCGCGTGAGTCAGTCGCGATTGGGACACGCATTTTCGATCCACGGCGTTTCGGGCAACGCGGGGTGGGCGATTGCGCCGCTCTTCATGGCCGGTGTCACGAACGCGTTCGGATGGCACGTCGCGGGATTCGGCGCGGCCGTGATTGGTGCGGCAGTCTTCACCACACTCTGTCTGCGTCGTCGTGCACTTGTCGATACGGAGGGCCTGATCACGTCGCGTGTCGCGACCGGCGACGCAGGCCATGGGTCGGGGCAGTTCGCGTTCCTGGCCTCGGGCGCGGTATGGCTGTCGTTCGCGTTCTTCCTCTTTACAACGATGGCGTTCGGCATCCTGCAGAATTTCGCCCCCGCGATTCTGAGCCATGTCTATGGCGTGTCGCTCATCGCCGCGAGCAGCGGGCTCACCGCCTACCTCGTGGGCAGTGGCACCGGGATGCTCTCGGCTGGTTTCTTGAGAGATCGTGCCGATCGGATGGTGCCCCCGGCGCTCGGATTCGCGGCGGTCATGGCCGCTGTGCTCGCGTCGGGTGAGATGCCGACCGCTGCTCTATGGCCACTGATGGTGGGCCTCGGATTCGGCGTCGGCTTCGCCGGCCCAGGGCGCGATCTATTAGTGCGCCGCGCGGCGACGAGCCGTTTCGGGCGCAGCTCGTTCGGTCGGGTGTACGGGTTCGTCTATTCCGGTCTGGACACCGGGCAGGCGCTGTCGCCGCTGGTGTTCGGGCCTGTTCTCGACGCCGGTCATTTTCGACAGCCGCTCATCGCCATTGCGGTGTTGCAAGCGACGGCGCTGCTCACGGCACTGCGCGTGAGCAGCCGTGTGCGGTCGACAGAACCACACGTGGTCAGCCCGCCTCGCCCCGCTCCGGAGACCGGGCGTGCGGAAGCGCCGTGACGCCCATACGCTGATGTACCGCCTTGCGCCGCGGGAGGAGGAGCAGTACAACTGCACTCTCTGGAGGGCTCGCATGAAACCAGCGTCACGTCTCGCTCTGTGTCTCGCCCTGCTTTGGGCCCAGACCGCCGCGGCCCATCATTCGTTTGACGCCGAGTTCGATCGCAACAAGCCGGTGACCCTGACTGGGTCCGTCACAAGGGTGGACTGGGGTAACCCTCATATCTGGGTGTTCCTGGACGTGAAGGACGACACCGGCAAGGTTTCGAATTGGGGCGTAGAAGGCGGCGCACCGAACGCGCTGTTCCGCAACGGCTGGCGGAAGGACTCGTTGAAGGTTGGTGACACCATCACGGTGGAAGGCTTCAGGGGACGCGACGGTTCGCAGCGTGCGAACGCCAATCGTGTCCTGCTCCCGGACGGCCGCCGGGTGTTCGCAGGGTCCTCGGTAGGTGGCAAATGAAAGGCATCGTGATTGCGGCGGCGTTCGGGCTGATCGTCGCGCTGGCGTCAGTCCCTGTCACATCGCAGGGCCGAGGCTCGGCAGCGGCGCCGACGCCGGCGCCGGCTAAAGTCACTGCGACGCGCCCGACGCCCCGTCTCCCCAACGGCAAGCCAAGCATGACCGGAGTGTGGGACAACACGCGCCGCGCCGACGTCACGGATAAGACCATTCCAGGTTTCGTCAAGGAACTTCCGTACACCGCGTGGGGCAAGAGCAAGTGGGATGGCTACGAAAAGTTCATGCAGACCAACGGCGACTACGTGGGCAACTGCCTGCCGTTTGGGATGTCTCGCTCGATCTACGGCCCGCACCCGCTGCAAATCATCCACGACAACGATCACCTGGTGATGCTGTTCGAGCAGAACTCGATGTTCCACATCGTGCCGACTGACGGCCGCCCGTTCACGAAAGACCTGCCGCCGTCGTGGTTCGGCGAATCGGTGGGACATTGGGACGGCGAGACGCTGGTCGTCGAGACGGTGAACCTGAACGGCTATACGCGAGTGGACACCATCGGCCACCCGATGAGCGCGCGTGCCCGTATCACGCAGACATTCACGCGCGTGAACTTCAACACGATCGAGCACACCTTCACGGTGAACGATCCGAAGACCTACACCAGCCCCTGGACCGTCAGGGACAGCTGGGCACTCGACCCCGAGACGAAGCTGCTCGAGTACGCGTGTATGGAGAACAACCGCGCACTCTTCGAAGGCCGGATCAAGCCGTTCATCCCGCCAGACGACGTCGACTGACTTTCCATGGTCGGGCCGGTCCTCGGACCGGCCTTTTTCGTGTACGAGACAGGCGCCTTCGCTCACCGCGACTAGAATCAATCTGTTGCCACCAACCGAGATCAGCCATTACCGCATCATTCGGAAGCTCGGCGCCGGGGGCATGGGGGAGGTCTTCCTCGCCGAAGACAGCACGCTCGGCCGCAAGGTCGCCATCAAGATGCTGACCGAGCCACGGGCCAGTAGTGAGCTGGCCCGGCAACGGCTGATCAACGAGGCCAGGGCCGCCGCGGCGCTGGACCATCCCAACATCTGCTCCATCCACGAGGTCGGCGAGGAAGATGACCGTGTCTTCATCGTCATGCAATACGTTGATGGTCAGAGCCTGGCCGAGCGGATCCGGAAGAACCCGTTGGCTCCCGACGAAGTGGTGGAGGTCGGCATGCAGGCGGCGCAAGCGCTCGCTGAAGCGCACGCCGCCGGCATCATCCACCGCGACATCAAACCTCAGAACATCATCGTCACGCCGCGCGGACAGGTGAAGGTGCTGGATTTCGGACTCGCGACGATCGCGCAGCACGATCCCGATGCCGAGACGAAGGAGCGTTTGACCGAGGCCGGAAGTATCGTTGGCACGCCGGGATACATGTCTCCCGAGCAGTTGCGGGGAAAGTCGATCGACCCTCGCTCCGATATTTTCTCGCTCGGCGTGACCCTCTACGAATGCGCGACCGGCATGTACGCGTTCGAGAGAGGGACGTCGCTCGAAGTCTCGCTGCGCGTCGTGACTGAGACGCCGCCTCCGCCATCCGAGCGCAATCCGGCGGTACCGCCCGGTCTCGACAGGATCATTGCGCAGGCGATGGCAAAAGATCCTGCGGCGCGGTATGAGTCGGCTCGATCGCTTCACTCCGATCTGGTCGCGCTGCAGCAGGAACTGCGTGGATCGGAAGTGATGTCGCGTTCAGCCATCACTGCGTGGTCGCCCGTGGGAGGGACCGCTCCGTTGACCACGAACGTCAACCGGCGCACTGTCCGATTCACCGCGCTGATCGCGGTGATCGCCGTTGCCGCGCTGCTGGCGGCGTGGTTCGTGCCGGGTCTGGTGCGAGGTGGCAGGCACGTACCATCACCGGACGCCCTCGTTTGGTACAACCGCGGAACTGCCGCTATTCGCGAGGGGGCGTATTTTCAAGCGGGCAAGGCTCTCGACCGCGCACTCGAGATCGACAGCGCGTTTGCGCTCGCGCGGGCTCGGCGGTCCGAAGCGTACGCGGAGATCGAGCTCACCGACAAAGCGAGGGAGGAACTGCTGCAGGCGATGGCGCTGCTCCCGGATCGCTCGAGTTTGTCGGACGCCGAGTCCACGTATGTGGACGCCGTCGCGTCGACTCTGAGCCGCAACTTCCGAACGGCGGTTGAAAAGTATTCGCACATCGTCGATTCAGTTCGCGACGAGGAAAAGTCGGCGGCATTTGTTGATCTCGGCCGCGCCTACGAGAAAGCCGAGAATCTCGATAAAGCCATTGAATCGTACGCGAGGGCGACGCAACTGGATCCGCAGTCCGCCGGCGCATTTCTCCGGTCCGGCATTCTCTATGGCCGTCGCCAGGAACTCTCGAAGGCCAGCGAGACATTTTCAAAGGCTCAGGACATCTATCAGGCGATGTCGAGCCAGGAGGGACTGGCCGAGGTGTATTACCAACGGGGATCGATGCTGGCGAGGATCAGGAGACTGCCTGAAGCCAAAGAGCAGCTGGAGCGATCCCTGGAGATGTCACGAAGTTCGTCCAACCAGTACCAATCGATCAGGACCCAGTTGCAACTGAGCAACGTGTACTACGCGGGGGGCGACAGCAATCGCGCCAAGACGATTGCGGCCGAGGCTGTCAAAGCTGCGCAATCGGTCAACATCCGAACGCTGGCGAGCAATGGCTTGATCGACCTCGGTTACACGCTGCTGGCGCGCGGCGAATTCGCCGACACGCGCTCGTACTTTCAGCAGGCTCTCGATTTTGCACGCCAGGACAAGTCCACCCGGCTGGAAGCGCGGGCCCGCCTCGCGCTTGGGAGCCTGAGTACCCAGGAGGGCCGCTTCGATGAGGCCGTCTCGTATCTCGAGTCGGCGCTGAAGTTCTATCAGCCGGCGGGCTATCGCACAGAAACATCAAACGCGCTGATTCTGCTGGGACGGGCGTACCGCGACAAAGGCGAATACGCAGTCGCCATGAAAGCATTTTCCGAGCAGTTGGAATTGGCGAAGCAGTCAGGTGACTCGGCGCGATTGGCGGCGGCGCATTCCAGCATCGGCGTTCTCCTCGGCGACAACCAGGAGCTCTACCCCGAGGCGGTCGCGCACTTCGACGAGAGTTATCGGATCAACACGTCGCTCGGCGCACGAGTCGGCATGGGATGGGACCGGGCCAATCGCGCGAATGCGCTGTGGCCCCTGGGGAGATACGAAGAAGCCAGGGCGGCTCTCGACGAAGCCTACTCCATTGCTGCCGAACCAGACGCGGGGTTCAAGTCCCAACTCGCGTATGTGGAATTGATCGGCGCGCAGATGGCGTTCAGCCAGGGCAAACGTGCGGAAGCCACAACGCGAGCGACGGCAGCACTCACACTCGCTGAACGCGACTACAAAGACATCGCGTTGCAGGCCAGGCAAATTCTTGCGCTCACCGAGGCGACGTCTGGCGCCGCGCACCGGGCGACGGCACGTGTGGAAGAAGCGGTAGGCGCGGCCAGGGAGTTGAAGCTTCCTCGGCTCCTGTCGACAGCGCTGCTCGCATCGGCGGAAGTTCGCATCGCCAGTGGAGACGGGCGACACGCGCTCGTCGACGCGCAGGCGGCACAAAAGATGTTCGCGTCGGCCACACAGCTCGAATCGGAGTGGCGAGCCTGGCTCGTGTCAGCGACATCCGCTCGGCTTGTTGGCGACAGCTCGACCGCGTACGATTACGCCACGCGCGCCGAGTCCAGTCGAGCGGCTCTTCAGGCTCGCTGGGGCGATAGCCACTACCGGGGATACGTGCAGAGGCCTGACATTCACGTCCGCTTGAAGCAGCTCGGGCAACTGCTCGCAGCACGAAAGATCGTTCCACGCAGAGGAGGAGACTGAACATGGCTCGAGGTCAAGAAGGCGATCCGGGAGGCGGCCAGGGCGGAGGCGGAAAGAGAAAACCCGCCAAGAAGAAGAAGGCAACGAAGAAGAAGTAACGCGATAGCCGGCATCAAGCATTCTTGTGCCGGCTATTTTTGCGTCCGCCTTCGCCGAGGCTACGGCGGGACAAGTTCCGGAGGACCATGGCTGAAGTCGAAGTCGGCAAGCGGCTGGAACTTCTGGAAATCGCCGATTCACCCAACGCGCGCAAACGAGCGAAAGGGCTTGGCGAATTCCTCGCGTCGTGTGAACGCCAGGCGCGGCTCTCCAGGCAGGATCGGCTGCGCATCGTCGAGCAGGCGCTGCTGCTGATGGAGATGAACTACGTACATCTGCCGATGAAGCGTGCCATGCACGCCATCGATCCGATCCAGCAGCTGAAACTTCTCCGATTCGGGCTCGCCGAGTGGAATGTAGACCTCGAGAGTGCCATCGCCTTCCATCGGCGCCTGCTGTCGATATTCGGATCGACGCGCGATCTGCACACACTCTACCTGTTACCCGAACCGTACAAGAATTGCACCGCGTATCTGCCATTCCTCATCGAACAGTGTTTCGAGAATGGCATCGAAACATTCATCGTCACTCGGACAGCGGACAGCGGGAAGGAGCCGACAGATTCGAATGACGGTGGTGGTGCCAAGTTTGACCGTGGAGTCGAGGTGCTGGGTTGGAACGGCGTGCCCATTGCGAGGGCCATCGAAATCAACGGTGAGTCGCAGGCTGGCAGCAACCCCGATGCGCGATTCGCACGCGGGCTCGACAATCTGACCATCCGGCCGCTCAACAGCTCGCTGCCTCCGGATGAACATTGGGTCGACATTCTCTATCGCGCGAAGAACGGAGTTGTTGCGAGCCACCGGGAATACTGGCTGGTTCACAAGACCAGTGACGCCGATGAGTCGTCCGCACCGGACAGCAGCAAGAGGATTGCGCTGGATCTGAAGCGGACGCGCATCCTCGAGGTCAAGAAGAAGCTGTACCCGCGCGACGACACCGCCACCCTCGGGTCGATCGAGGACTCGTTGTACGCAATGAAGAAGACGGTCAACGGCCAGACATTGGGCTATATCCGCCTCTTCAGCTTTGACGTTGACGATGCGAGGACGTTTCTCAAGGCGTTCACCAGGTTGATCACCAGGGACGGCTTTCCGCAGGACGGTCTCATCCTGGACGTTCGCGGCAATCCGGGCGGGAATATCCGGGCCGCGGAATCGCTGCTGCAGTTGTTTACTCCGCAACGAATCGAGCCGGAGTTGTTCGAGTTCATCAACACGCCGCTGAACTATCAGATCTGCAAATCTGCGCCTGATCACTGGGATCTGAAGCGCTGGCTGCCATCGATCGGCGATTCGGTGTTGACCGGGGCGACCTATTCAGCCGGGTTTCCACTCACGCTCGAACCCTTGTGCAACGGCATCGGTCAGGTCTACTACGGTCCGGTCGTGCTCATCACCGACGCGCTGTCGTACAGCGCGACGGATATCTTCGCCGCAGGTTTTCAGGACAATGGCGTCGGATTCGTGCTCGGCACCAGCGGCAACACCGGAGCGGGGGGAGCCAACTTCTGGTCGCTGGACGATCTCCTGCGGGCGCAGAAGAAGGATCCCGGATGTCCTTTCAAAGAACTTCCGAAGGGCGCAGAGATGATCGTGGCGATGCGCCGCAGCATTCGCGTCGGTCCGCACGCAGGCTCGCCGCTGGAGGAATTCGGCGTCGCTCCGGACGCGCCGCATTTGATGACCAGACGCGACATCCTGGAAGACAACCGCGATCTGCTGGCCAGAGCCGCTCAGATCATTCGCCAGCAGCCGTCGTTCGCGCTGTCGGTCACACCCGTCAGCCGCAAGGGCGCGCCGGGAATTGTGGTGAGCGCCGCGTCGAAGCTCCGCTCGTCGAAGACGGGTCGGGGAATTTCCCGAGTCGATATTTATGTGAACAATCGCCCGGTGCGTTCAATCGACGCTCATAGGGGCGAAGTACCATCAACCCAGGTCACGATCGGCAAGGAACGCAGGAAGATGGCGACGGTGGAAGTCGAGGCGCGGGACCACACTGGAAGGCTGGTCGCGTTTCGCCGGACAGCCATTCGATGATCGATTCTGGGTATCGCTAGTTCGGTGCCCCTGCCGTGCTCGTCCGGCGTCCTAATGCGCGCACCTTCGATAGCCACCCGCTAAGGCGCTGGTTTGCAAGCGACTGCTCCAGCGCATCGAGCTTGACGTAGGCGGCTGGCACGAGCAGCAGCGTCAGGAACAGACACAGCGACTGCGCGCCGACGATCGTGACGGCGATAGCCGAGCGCTGGGCGCCGCCAATGCCGACGCCGAGCGCGGTGGGCAGAAGCCCGAAGATGATCGCGAGCGTGGTCATCAGAATGGGACGAAGCCGTGTGCGGCAGGCGTCCACGATTGCCTCGTCGCGCGGTACTCCCCGCGCGCGGAGGACGTTGGTGTAGTCCACCTGGAGAATCGAGTTCTTCTTCACGATGCCGAACAGGAGCAGAATGCCGAGCGCGCTCCACAGGTTCAGCGTCCGGCCGGTCGCCAGGATCGTGAACAGCGCGAAGGGGACCGACAGCGGTAGCACCGTCATGATGATGAGCGGCTGCACGAAGCTCTCGAACTGGGCCGCGAGCACCATGTAGACGAAGATGCTCGCCAGCGCGATCGCGAGTATCAGGTTGTCGGTGGTTTCATCAAGGTTCTGTGTCTGCCCCCGCATCTGGAACGTGTAGCCTGGCGGCAGCTTGGCCTCGGAGATGATGCGACGGAGATCGCCCGACGATTCGTCGAGCGCGTGACCGGGGGCGGTGTCGGCATTCAGGTTGATCGCGTACTGGCGGTTGGAGCGGGTGATGCGGGTCGGGCCGAATCCTCTCTCCAGCCGCGCGATGTTGTCGATCCGGACGGGCTGGCCCGTCGTCGAGTTGACCGTGAGCTTACCCACCATATTGATGTCGCGCCGCTGGTTCTCCACCACGCGAACGGTCACCGGGTACTGCTCGCCGGCTTCGCGATACGTCGTGATCTCGTCGTCACCGGCCACCATCAGCCGGAGCGTATTGCCAATCGTCGCCATGCGCACACCCAAGTCGGCGGCACGCGACCGGTCTACGGCCACCTGCACCTCGGGGCTGGCATCGCTGTAGTCGGATTTCGCGTCGACGAGGCTGGGAGTCGCCTTGGCCTTGTCGACAATCCGCTGCGAGTACTCGTAGAGGGTTTTGAGATCGGGTCCGAGCAGCGCCGCCTGGAGCTGGAAGTTGCCGCCGCCGCCGAGCGGATTCCGGCCGACGATGCTTGCGGCGTACGCAGGATGGCGCGCCAGCACACGGCGAACCTGCGTCATGATCTCACTCTGCGTGACCTTGCGCTCGTTGGAGTGGCCGTTCTCCGCCCACACCAGCACGCCCTGCTGGTCGGCCAGGTCGTACTCGAGCTTGGCGTGCGGATAGTGGGCGAGACGGACGTAGTTGACGCCGAGGTCGCGGAGCAGCGCCCACTCCTGGCGG
>DAINQP010000160.1:0-14335 GCA_036742665.1 Vicinamibacterales bacterium
CATTCCCTTCGGTTTCAATCGAACGCCATAACTCGGGCCGAACGCCTTCGAGAGATCGACCTTATCCTCGTCCTCAAGAATGAGTAGCTGGTTTTGAATCTCGGTGAGAGCTAGGTCGAGCCCAGTCGCGAGCTTCGTATCTTCCAGGTAGTGACCGCTACCTGTTGCCTCGTGGGCCTGAACTCGGAGCAAAATCTCATTACGCAACGCGGAAGGCTCCATTCAGATCCTCATGATTAACGCGCGTAGAGGACACGCGCGACTTACGAGGCTACCAGAAAATCACAGCACCTCCGCGGCCATCGCCGGGTAACGCCGGCCAAGGCGGGCCGGGGCAGCCATCCATCAACCCGCCAACGCGCGCTATTCTCCGCGCGGCTTCTGCGGGGTCACGAACTTCTGTGGCTTTGTTGGATCAATGCGGTCGAGAATCCAGACCGTCCCACACGAGTCGCATCGGTAGTAATCAACGTCGGCGCCCTTGCTCGTTTCCACAAGGAAGCGGCCGGCCGCCTTCCCGCAATTGGGGCAGGGGCGATTGGGCATGTGCAGGAACGCGACGAGCATATACCCCTGCGGTCGTCCACGTCACCTGGCCGGCCCGGCACGGTCTGAAGCCTGCGTCTTGATGGGCTCGGCCTACAGCATTCACCGGACGCCAACACGTAACGGTGGACCGTATACTCGCGCGGATGCCGCCCCGCCTCTGCCCGGTCTGCAATAATCCCTGTCACCCCGTGCCCAGCACTGCTGCCGTGGCCTTTGAATACTTCCGCTGCGACTACTGCGGCCACGTCTGGTCCCGTCCCAAGGAGAACCCTGATCCGCCACCAACACCTGTCACGGAGTCTCCTGAAAAATAGAACCCCACTCGCTGATCAAACGGACCCGCGCACCCGAACTCGGGCCGGGCGAGTATTGGAGGGGTGTCGGAATGTGGTTGTGGTCCCGGCCCTCACTCCACTACCGCCGGCCATGACCCGAAACGCGGGCCGAGAGTCGACCCTAACCCCAATTGGCACAACCACATAGGGTTACGTTGGTTGACGTAATGCGCCTTACGTTGATCTACGTAACAGACGCCGATCGGCAGGCTTCACCCGGCTTCATCCGGCTTCAGACCGCGCGACGTGGGTGCAGCCGCGGCAGCCGCCGGCACAGACCCCGCAAATTGCTGAGCAAAATGCGCGATCAGGTGACTCCATGTGAGGGTCAAGGGGTAGGGTTACTACGCGCTAAGCGCGTGGTCTTCGATAGGCGAGGGCGTCGAGGTGCGCGGCTGCCGAGCCGCGCTGCGTTAACCCTGTGCATTTCTTCCGCGGCGACGTTCAAGCGAACAGCGATGATATGTGCCGCAAGGGGCGGCAACTGCAAGGCGAGACCAACCCACGATCACGATTGACCGCGGCCGATGTGCGCTCGATGCGTGCGACCTTCACCGGCCGCTATGGTGAGATCACCGCGCTTGCGCGACTCCACAACGTTCACGCGGACACAATCAACCTTGCACTCCGCGGCCGTTCGTGGACGTCAGTGTGATGTGAGCCTGATTACGTGCAACTGTTTGAGCAGGTAATCTAACCGCGCTCTCAGTAGCGGGTCCGCGTAAGTGCTTGAGTCTTCGAAGGTGTTAGGGCGTCGCGGGCGCGAAGTTAAGAGTCTGCTGCTCTGCCAATTGAGCTACCGGCCCTACGAACTTCTGATTGTAATTCAGATCGCGCGTCCCGCTGCCAGGCGAGTCTGAAGCCCGCTTCTACGACGCGAATTCGTCACTATGGCTGTTGCCCGACTGCGGTGGATCCGTCCATGAGCGCGCTGATCTCGTTGGCGTCAACCGGCTTCACCAGATGGTGATCGAAACCCGCCTCCTGCGATTTGCGCCGGTCGACATCCTGGCCCCAGCCGGTAATCGCGATCATCAGCACCTGCTTGCCCCACGGCTGCTCGCGTATCCGGCGGCACGCGTCGAACCCGTCGATCCGTGGCAGGCCCAGATCCATCAGCACAACATCAGGGCGTAGACGTTCCGCGGCGGCGAGGCCTTCGACGCCGTCGTGCGCCATGAACGTCTCGTGACCGTCTTCCTCCAACAGGACCTTCAGCAGCTCGGCGTTGTCGGTGTTGTCGTCAACGACGAGCACACGTCGGGAGACACGCGGCTCAGACGAGGCCCGTGGCAGGGGTTTCGGCACCGCCTCGATCGTCACCGATTCGGGAAGCGCGGGCAGTTGCACGATGAACCGGCTGCCCAGGCCGGGTCCGTCGCTGTGCGCCGCGACCTGCCCTCCGTGCATCTCGACGAGCCGTTTGACCAGATGCAAGCCGATGCCCAGACCGCCGTGTGGCCGGTTCGTCCGATCCACCTGCGAGAACATCTCGAAGATGCTCGATAACTGCTCGGGCGGTATGCCCATGCCGGTATCGGTGATGGTGACGACCGCGTGGTTGTTCGCACGTTCGATCGTGACCCACAGCTGACCCTTTGGGGCCATGTACCGGCACGCGTTGTTCACCAGGTTGCCAAACACCTGGCCGAGCCGCGCCGGATCCGCTTCGACGATGATCGACGGCTGCGGCGCCATGACGCTGACCTCGTGCCCCGATCGTTGAATCAGCGGGTGACACATCTCGATCGCCTGGCGAACGATCGCCACCAGATCGACACGCTCGCGGCGCAGTTCCAGGCGATCGTTGGTGATGCGGCCGATGTCGAGGAGATCGTCCATCAGCCGGGCCATCAGCGCCACCTGCCGCTCGATTACCTCCGACACACGATCGACGAGTGGATCGGGTTGCGTGCGGCTCTTGAGCAGCGCCACCGCGTTGCGGACCGGTGCCAGCGGATTGCGCAATTCGTGCGCGAGCGTCGCCAGGAATTTGTTCTTGCGCCGGTCGGCGTCCCGCAGCGACTCGAGGAGTTGATCTTCGGCGAGCTGACGCGCATGCGTCTGCCGGCTGATCGTGTTGGCCGCCCACCACAGTAACGCCGACATCAGGATGATTTCTGCAACCGAGCGGATCGCTGTACCGAAGTGAAGATCGTACAGGCCCGCCTGCTCGCCCCACAAGCGAACCATGCCCAGGACGATCGGCACGACGATGACGGCGGGGAATACTCGCCGCGTCAGCGCACCAGCGGCGGTCTCGTCCTCGAGCAGCCGCAATGGCGCCTGCTCGGGAACGCTCAGCACCACGCCGATCGAGTTGGCGAGGATGAACGTGGATGTCTGCAGCGCGATCACCGTGATCGACGGCACGGTGTAGAGCGCACTGGCGCCATACAGATAGCCGATGAGCGAGAACAACGCGATTGCCGTCGCCACCAGCGCCACCATCGGCGCGGTCGCTCGCGGCCACGAACGCGAGCGAATCGTCGCCAGCACGATCGCCACGCCGATCATCGTCCACGACACCGCGCCAGGTGGACCCATGCGACCGGGAACCACGACGAGGGAATTTCCCCAGGTACGGTTGAAGAGAAACAGGCCGTCGATGCCGAGATCGATGCCGCTGGCGTATTGGAAAAGCACCGATGCGCCAATCGCGGCGACCAACACGCCGAGCGCTCTGGCCGCACCCGTGAACCCGCCGGAGAGCAGCAGCACGGCCAGCGCCGCGGCCATCACCGCGATGGCGGTATTCGGTTGAATCGCGATGCCCGAGTTCGACCAGTCGGCGAGGCGCGGAACGTCGCCTGCGTAGGCGACGAACGACACCACTCCGCCAAGGAGTGCATAGACAGCGAGAACGAGCCGTACAAGGCTCGACGAGCGATGCACTATTCCAACCTCAGGCATTGAGAAAGGGGCGCCGTCGATATTCTCTTTCAGGTCGTGAACCAGAGGGGGTGAAATTCAAGGAAGCCGCGTAACACTAATGCAAGCGCGATGTGTCACGCGGGTGGGTCGAATGGCGCGCCCGGCAGGGCTCGAACCTGCAACCCCCGGCTCCGGAGGCCGGTACTCTATCCAATTGAGCTACGGGCGCTTCGCTACGCTCACTTCGTTCGCTTCGCTCAAAGTCAAAGGTCAAAGGGCAAAAGTCAAAGGCAGGTTGGGCGCGCCGTGCCGACCTCGCTTTTGACCTTTGCCCTTTGACCGTTGCCTTCGCTCGCGCAGCGAGCGTGGCGCGCCCGGCAGGACTCGAACCTGCGACCTACGGATTCGAAGTCCGGCGCTCTATCCAACTGAGCTACGGGCGCAGCAGGCGTTCATCATATCATCTGACTCGTACCGTCCCCTCTCAAGAAGGAGAGCAACCGTGATGAGTGTGCGCCTCTTCGCGGCCGGCCTGTTGTTGGCGGCTGCCGTGCCGGCTTTCGCCCAGGCTCAAGGCCAGCAGACGCCGAATCAACAGCCCTCGCAGGATCCGGACAAGCCAGTGACGTTCGAGGAGCAGGTCGTCGTTACCGCCTCGCGTGCCGAAGAACAACTCGTGAACGCCCCTGCCGCCGTCACCGTCATCAACACCGCCACCATCGAAAGCTCTCCGGCCACTAACGTTGGTGACCTGC
Source organism: Vicinamibacterales bacterium (assembly GCA_036742665.1). Classification (GTDB taxonomy): domain Bacteria; phylum Acidobacteriota; class Vicinamibacteria; order Vicinamibacterales; family UBA2999; genus Gp6-AA40. The sequence continues at coordinate 4,514 of DAINQP010000160.1, forward strand.
TACGCGCGGTTCCGGGCATGAACGTCACGCAGGTGTCGGCGCGCGACATCAACGTCACGACGCGCGGCGCTACGTCCACACTCTCGACCTCGCAACTGGCACTGGTAGACGGCCGAAGCGTCTACCTGGATTTCTTTGGCATGGTCATGTGGGATCTCGTGCCGACGAACCCACACGAAATCAAGCAGATCGAAGTCGTCCGCGGTCCCGCATCGGCCGTGTGGGGCGCGAACGCAATGACCGGAGTTGTCAATGTGATCACGCGAACGCCGCGTGAGCTGGCGCGTGAAGGCGCCGGCAACTCGGTGACGATCGGCTTCGGCGGATTCAACCGCGACGTGACCGGCCGTGATCAAAGCGCCGGCACGCTCTTCTACGTCAACGGGTCGCACGCCAGCGCCGTGGACGAGAAGTGGTCATACAAGGTCTCGGCTGGGTATCTCACGCAGGACGCGCTCGCGCGTCCGACGGGAACGCTGCCGAGCGGCACGCCGTACCCGCCGTTTGCCAATACCGGCACGTCGCAGCCGAAGTTCGACGGTCGCGTGGACTACGACATGACGGGCGGCGGACGAATCTCCGTCTCCGGCGGCGTGGCCGGTACGGAGGGCATCATTCACACCGGCATCGGGCCATTCGATGTGGACAACTCATCGCGGCTCAGCTACGCCACTGTGCGCTACGCGAAGGGCGGCCGTCGCGCCGCGTTCTTCACGAATGTGCTGCACGGCGATGCCGCCAACCTTCTCACGCGCGATGTGAATGGCCTGCCAATCGAGCTCGGGTTCGACACCAAGACATTCGATTTTGAGGCCGGAGACGTGTACGCGATCGGCACCAGGCACGCCCTGAGTTACGGCGGCAACTTCCGGCACAACGCGTTCGACATCACGATCGCCCAGAATGCGGAAGACCGTAATGAAGGCGGCGCGTACGTGCAGGACGAAGTCTTCCTCAACAACCGGTTCCGCTGGGTCATCGGCGGCCGCATCGACAAGTTCTCGTCGATCGACGACACCGTCTTCTCGCCGCGGACGACGCTCATGTACAAGCCGGCGGGCGATCAGACTCTCCGCGTGTCGTTCAACCGCGCCTTCCGTGCTCCGTCGGTCATCAACAATCACCTGAATGTCGGAATCCTCACGCCGGTGACGTTGCCGGTGATCGGCCAGTTCCTGCTGCCGACGTTGGCGACCGGCAACCCGGATCTCGAGCAGGAGACCCTCACTGCATTCGAACTTGGCTACGCAGGCGTCGTCGCGCCGCGAACGACCGTGTCGGCTGCGGTGTACTGGAACAACACCGACGGCTCGATCGCATTCACCCCGGTCGCGTTCTATTCTGCGGCCTCGCCGCCACCCGGATGGCCACTGCCGCCGGCATTTGTTCCCGCGAACGGGCTGCCGTCACGCTACACGTACCTCAACCTCGGCACGGTCAAGGACAAGGGCGTCGAGCTCGGTGTGGACACGGCGGTCAACCCGTATCTGAATCTGTTCGTGAACTACTCGTATCAGTGGATGCCGGAGATCGAGGACTTTCCGGCCGGCGTCACCATCAACGACGTCAATTGGCCGGCGAAGAACCGCTTCAACATCGGTGCGAATGTGAATTACATGAAGTGGTTCGGGAACGTCTCGGTGAATTACACCGACGAGGCGTATTGGCAGGACGTCCTCGATGCGCGGTTCGCGGGCACCACGGAAGCGTTCACGTTGTTCAGCGGGGCGATCGGCTATCGCTGGTTGAACGAGAAGGTCGTCACCAGCCTGAAGCTGACCAACATCGCCAACCAGGAGATCCAGCAGCACATCTTCGGCGACATCCTGCGGCGGCAGGTGGTGGGCGAGGTCCGGTTCGGGTTTTAAGCTGGACCCGCCCAAGTCCAGGCTATTTACCCCGGATGAACGACTGCGAGGAGGTCGGGTCCTTGAGCATCTTCTCGTAGACACTCGGATCCATGTTGTTCTCGGCGCACGAGTACTCGCGGAGACGTGCGCCCTCACGAAGCATCAGCGTGGTGCGCTGCGTGAACGGCTTGGTGAGCATCTTCGGGTCCTCGATCGTCACTTCGTAATTGAGCTGATCGCGATCGACCCGCGTATAGCGCTCGGTCAGGTGCAGCGCATCGCTGGTGACGAGGCCGCCGGTCAACCAGCCGCCCGGCTTGAAGCCGACGACGTCAGCGACGAAGGTGTTGCCTTCCCAGTGGCCCACGGCATCTCCCATGAAACTCGGGGAGATGTCTTCAGGGTGCTTTGTCGCAATCGGAATGACGCGATGGGTCCACATGTACTCGTAGAGGATGATCACTTGCGTTGGCGTCTGCACGAACTGCACGGGGAAGAGACCGACTCCGGTGATGCGCGGTGACGCAGCGAAGATGCAGCGCGTCGTCGGATCGTCGATGCTGCGGCGATTGAGAATGTCCTGCGCGAGCGCCCGAGCTTCCGACGTGAACGGAATCGGATCGGACGCCGTGGTGTTGATGTTGGCCGCGCTTCGCGGCGCAGCGACGCCGGGCTCGTCGCCCGGCGCTTCGGCGTCCCATCCGCCGCGGCGCGGGCTGGCCTGATAGACACCGGTGAGATCGGGTTTGCCGTCAGCGGTCTTGGGGGCCGGTTGAATTGTGCTGGTCTGTGCGAACGCCAGTGAAGCGGCGAGGACGCACGACATCATGAAACACGTGATGCGCATCATCGGACTGTGGCGGGTCCTTCACCCGTGCCGGCAGGAGGGCCGAAGAACAGCTTCTTCCCATCGGCCAGCGTCGCTTCGCGAAGATGGGCGAACGGCGATCCATCGCGCGCGAGCCAGCCGAAGAACGTCAGCGTGTCGCCGACTTTGATCGTCACGTCTTTCTTCCATCCGGTGCGCTCCAGCACATTCGGCGGATAGCCTTCGAGCGTCCAATTCACGACGTGGCCGTTCGCGTCCTTCACGTCCACCCAGACGTGCGTGTGCGGGTTGGTCCACGCAATCTTGGTGATGACGCCCGTGAGCATCACGGTTTTGGTCGCATCGAACGCGACGCCGAACGAGTGGTGCGCGGAGAGAGTCGCCGCACTCAGCCAGCCGGTCAGCGCAATGGCAACAGCCGCACGAGATGCCGGATTTCGCATGCCGCAGATTCTAAGCCTGATTCGACGGTAACGTGCGGATCGCATCGTCGGTAAAATATGAGTCGTAGTAAGTCACATTACTTGACACCGTAAGAATCGATTTTGTATATATCCGTCAGGAGGATTTTTCAGGAGGTTCAAGATGTTTGGCCAGACTCGTTGGAGCCCGTTTGAGGACATCTTCAATTTCCAGCGCGAGGCGGATCGTCTGTTCAACCAGTTTTTGACCGACGTTCCGGCCCGCCCGGCTCATCCGACACCCGCCTATCCGTTCCAGGTGCATACCGCTGACGACAGTTGGCGCGTCGAGATTCCGATGCCGGGCATCGACCCGGCAAGCGTCACGCTCGAGGTCGCTGGCAACACCATCGTCGTGCGTGCCGAACAGGATGGCGGCCGCAACGACGGCAGCACCCAATGGGAGCAGACGATGACCGTGCCGCGAATCCTCGATCTCGACGGCATTCGCGCGTCGCATCGTCACGGCATGCTGGTGCTGACGATTCCTCTCAAGGAGAGCGTCAAGCCGCGACGCATTCAGATCGACGGCGTCGCCTCCGACTCGAGGAAACAGCTCACCACCGCATAACCGCACCATCGGACGGGGCCGGCGAGAGGCCGGCCCTGTCTGCACAGGAGGATGGCAATGTCCCGCGCTCGATGCATGTTGATCGCGCTGGGCATGGCGTTCGCCGTGCCCGTGCTGACTGCCGCCGACGTGACGCCGGGGATCGCGTTCACTCAGCCGGCCGCCTGCACGCCGCAGCCGGATCCCGATTACCCGGACACTCAATGGATCTGGCGCCTCCGCGCCTATCGCCATTTGGATTGCGTCAACGCGCTCGTTGAACGTGCGCTCTCGACCCCCGGCAATCGCGTGGAGGTGCCGCGCGCGGATCTCGATCGCATTCGCGCCGAGGCGTGGTACGCGCGCGATGCGGCGGCTCGTATTGGACAGTGATCGAAGGAGGGGTGTGATGCCTGGCGTTCTTACGTTGCTTACTGCGCTGATCCTTGCGCCTTCTCTCGTGGGGACGAGCGCGCCGGCATTGGCTGGCACGTGGCGTTCGACACCTGAGGAGACGCCGCTCTCGTCGGACTTCGACGTATCAGTCTGGGGAAAGAATGCCAGGTCCGTGCGCACAGTGGAGATGACAGTCAGGCCGACCGGTGATGCGACGTTGACCGTGACCCGCAAGATCCTCGATGCGCGTAGACGTGAGATCAAAGCGGCGACGTCGATCGAGCAGGCGGAGATCGCAATTGGTGCAGTGCAGCACAGTATCGATGTGCGTTCCGACCTCGCGGTGACCGTCAAGCAGGCAGAGCGCCGCTATCCGGATGATCCGAAAGGCACGTGGACGCTCGACGGTCTGCGCGTGACCGTCTCGACGTTCTCCGACGATCCATCGCGCATCGAAGTGCGCGTGGATACACCGGAAGGGCGAGGCTCGTTCTGGGAGACGCTCCGCCGCGCGGCCCGTGAACCTTCACCACGCGCCTAGCCCGTAAGGAGATCACGCGATGCGCACGCTGATCAATGCGCGAGTCACGCGGACAGTCGAACAGCAGATGTTGGCATCGGCGCCGTCGTCTCAGCCGCCGTGCGTACTGACGCCGCGTCGGCAAGCAGGCTGCGCGCCCACCATCCGATATCCGATCCGGCGACGGTCAGCCGAAGTATCCGCATTCGGTTCGTCTGCTCGATCTCGGGCATGGCGAGCGCCTGCACGACGGCGTCCGAAGACGACTCGAGCGCCCACGGATTGATTAGCAACGCCTCGCGGAGCTGCAGCGCCGAGCCGGTGGCCTGGCTGAGGATGAGCACTCCGCGCTCATCATCTCGCGCGCTGACGAATTCCTTCGCGACCAGATTCATTCCGTCGCGCAAACTGCCGACGTAGCAGAAGTCCGCAGCCCGATACAGGCGATACACGTCCGCTGGCTCGTGATGTGACTCGCGGAGCACGATCGGTTGGAAACCGCTGCGTCCGAAACGCGCGTTCACTCGCGCCGCAGTTGCGCCCAACTGATCGCGCGCGCTTCGGTATTCAGGGAGGCAGTCACGGCTCGGTTCGGCGACCTGTACGAAGACGAACCGCCCTCTGAGCTCCGGACGTCGTTCGAGCACGCGCTCGATCGCCAGAAACTTTTCGTTGATCCCTTTCGTGTAGTCGAGCCGATCGATGCCGATCCCCAACTTCACATCGGGCGCAAGTCCGAGCTCACGTGCCACGTGCTCGCGACAGACGTGCGCCGGTGCCGTGGCGCGCACGACCTCGCTGTTCCATTCCACGCCGACGGGATAGGCGCGAACGCGCGTGTGCCGGCCGCGGTGACGCACCATGCCGGAGTCGCGATCGACACCGGCACCGAGGATCAACTCGACGCTCTTGAGAAAGTTGGCGCAATCTGCCGGTGTCTGGAATCCGGCGATATCACTGGCCAGCAGGCCCTCGAGCAATTCCGTGGCCCAGGGACAGACGCGGAGCACATGAAGCGGCGGCCACGGGATGTGCCAGAACGTCACGATCGTACTGAGGGGAAGCCGATGGCGCAGCTCGCGTGGCGCGAGCGCGAAGTGGTAGTCCTGCACGAGCAGGAGTGGCGCCGCGCAGGTGGCCTCCTCCGCGACCGCAGCCGCGAAGCGTATGTTGGCAGTCCGGTAGGCCAGGAAGTCGATCGATCGAAACACCGGTTGGACGCTGAGGGCATGACACAGCGGCCACAGGCCCTGGTTCGCGAAACCGTAGTAGTAGCCGCGATACTCCGATTCGGACAGACAGACGTGACGCAGCCGATAGCGCGGCCGTGCACAGCGGATGTCCAGGCTGCCCAGGGTTGTTCCTGGTGTGTCGTCCAGCGGCGTGCCGCATGCGACCCAGGTCCCTGAACACACCTGCACGAGCGGCTCCAGCGCAGTAACGAGACCACCGGAGGACCGGCGCGATCGGGTCGACCCGTCTGCTCCGCGCTCCTGACTGATCGGGCCGCGGTTTGACAAGACGATCGCCTGATCCCACGCCGGCGACGGTGTGCGCCCGCCGTGGCTCTCCTGTAGCGAATGCGTTTGAAGTGCATGACCAAGCATGTCGTCCTCCAGCGGTCTCTCGCTGCAATGGAGTAGACATCGCGGCGGTCCTTACGACCATCGGGTAAGTAGAGGAGACCCGTGTGTTTCGCGCGGGCCCCGGTCGATGCATAGACCGGCCCTGCCGTATCGACCCTCCCCTGTTTGCCGGATGCCTGGCGGGACCGTTCATGTCGTACGCTGGATGTGATTTGCAGCCGGAGGCCATATGCGGTTGAAAACCTGGCTCGTCGCAGCGCTTGGGCTTGGCAGCCTCGTCGTGCTGATCGCCGTCTCGATGCTCGTCTCGTCGCGCCGAGCCCAGGAGATTTATGGGCAGCTCGATGAGCTCAACGCCCACCATCGCCGGGTCGAGGCCAACCTGCGGAGACTTCGCTCCGACGTGAACCTGTCGGGGATTTTCGTGCGCGACTACCTGCTCGACATCGCGCGGGAGCGAGCCCCCGAATACCGCCAGCAACTCTCGGAGTTCCGCCGCACCAACATGGCCACCCTCGCCGAGCTCAGCACCCTCGTGCAGCACGACGATCGCATCGCAAGTCTCCAGACCAAGCTCGAGGACTATTGGCAAACGTTCGATCCGCTGTTCGATTGGACGACGGGCGAGAAGATTCTCCGCAGCGCAGCGTTCCTCCGCCAGGAAGTTGTACCCCGCCGTGAGGCCGCGCTGACCATCGCGGCGGAAATCGAGGCGTTGAACAACGCCAACGTCGCGAATCAGCGCGAGGCCGTCGCCAAGCGCTACGCGGCGTTTCGCGCCGGATTGCAGCGGCTGCTCTGGCAGACGCTGCTCCTCGGGATCAGCGTCGCGGTCGTCGTCGTCGTCCGGCTCCGTGTGCTGGAACGGCGGTCCGAAGACGCCGAGCGCCAGATGCGAGAGCTCTCGCAACAAGTGGTGAATGCGCAGGAGGAGGAGCGGAAGAACCTGTCACGCGAGCTGCACGACCACGTCGCACAAGTACTGACTGGACTGCGCATGGAACTCGGACGCGTGGAGCGCCTCAGTCCGGCCGTCGCGCCGGTGGTTGCCGAATGCCGGACGCTCGTGGATGATATGTTCCGGACCGTCCGCAGCCTTGCGCTTGGGCTGCGCCCCAGCATGCTCGATGACTTCGGGCTGCAGGCGGCGCTGGAATGGCACGCTCGCGATTGCATGCGCCGTTACGCGATCGACGTGGATCTTCAAACCGAGGGCGACTTCGACCGACTGACGGACAAGCATCGCACGTGCGTGTACCGCGTCGTGCAAGAGGCGACGACCAACTGCGTCAGGCACGCCGGCGCCAGAAAGATTCAGATACGAGTCACCGCTGACGGCGATCACCTGCGGGTAAGCGTCAGCGACGATGGCCGCGGGCTCGATCCGGACCAGCGTCCGGGTCTTGGCCTGCGCGGGATCGACGAACGCGTCAAGGAACTGCAGGGGGCGATGACGATTTCGAGCGCCAGGACGGGCGGCACGACGGTTCTCGTCGCCTTGCCGCTGCCGGTTCGACTCGCGGTGCCCGAAGTGGACGTGCCGCTTGCGCGTGCTGCTAGCTGACGATCACGCCATCGTCCGGCGTGGGTTGCGCGGGCTGCTCGAGACCGCGGGGTTCAACGTCGTGGCGGAGGCAGCCGACGGCCTCGACGCCATCAGGCTGTGCGAAGAGCACCGCCCAGACACGATGATCCTCGACATCGGCATGCCGCGCTTGAACGGGATCGAGGTGGCGGCGCGCGCGACGAAACTTGATCGCCCGCCAGGCGTCATCATTCTCAGCGTGCATGGCGACGAGTCGTACATCATGCGCGCCCTGGCTGCGGGCGCCCGTGCCTACCTGCTCAAAAGTGCGACCGACGAGGACCTCATTCCAGCCGTGCGCGCGGTCGCCGCAGGGAAGCCGTACTTCAGTCCCGCAGTGACCGCAGTGTTGGTCGAGGACTACATGCGCCAGCTGCAGCAGCGCGGCCTCACCGACTCGTATCACTTGCTCACCGACCGTGAGAAGGAAGTCCTGCAGCTGTTGGCGGAAGGACGCTCCAACAAGGAAGTCGCCACGCTGCTGGATCTGGGCGTCTCCACCGTGGAAACCCACCGGGCCAATCTGATGCAGAAATTGAATCTGCACAACACCGCCGAAATCGTGCTGTATGCGGTACGCAAAGGCCTCATCGTGTAGGCTACGGTGACGCGCGGGAGTGAACCTGGACACACAGTTACGAGTGATTTCGTCGATGGCGACGCGGCGGCTGCTCGGCGAGCTCATCACACAGTTCGAGAAGACATCGCCGCATCGTGTCGCGCTTGAATCCGTCGGCGGTCTTGACGCGGCCAAGCGCGTTCGTGCAGGCGAGCCTCTCGATGTCGTGGTGCTGGCGCGTGACGTGATCGACGATCTCATTGGTGCGACGCGGATTGTCGAAGGCAGTCGAATCGACGTGGCGGCTTCTGCGATCGGCGTGGCAGTACGATCGGGAACGGTTCATCCCGACATCAGTTCAGCAGATGGCGTCAAGGCAGCCGTGCTCGCGGCGCGCAGCATCGGCTACTCGACGGGTCCGAGCGGGCAGTATCTGGCCAAACTCTTTGCGAGTTGGGCTCCCGATGGTCGCCTCAACGATCGGATCATCGTTGCGCCGGTGGGTGTGCCAGTGGGAAGTCTCGTCGCCCGTGGCGACATCGATCTCGGCTTTCAGCAACTGAGCGAACTTGGCGGAGACGGGATCGACGTCGTCGGGCAGTTGCCGCCGGACATTCAGATGATCACGACGTTCTCCGCCGGAATTGCTCGCACGTCAACACAGCCCGACGCGGCGCGTGCGCTGCTGGCATTCATGGCGTCGCCAGCAGTCACGTCGATCAAGCGGGCGCACGGAATGGACGCCGCGTGATCGCGGGCCGGCCTCGGGGCTAGCGTGATCGTCCGAATAGTTCGCCGCCGTCGATGACGGTGGCCTTGGTCGGACCGTAGCCGCTGATCGCCACCCAGGTGTCCTCGTTCAACGCGCCGTCGTAGTGCGGACCGCCCTTGGGATGCCGCATGAAGTCACCCGGCTTCAGAGGGATGGTCTGCTTCGGTCGGAAGACTTCGCCCTCATCGGTGTGCCACGTCCCTCGGAGCACGATGACGTACCGCTCGTCGGGGTGATAGTGAGGACGGCTCATCACCCCGGCGGGGAAGTGGTTGATCGTCAGGTAGTATCCCGGCTTCGACGGATCGCCTTCGACGATCGCGGTTTCGACACCGAGCGTGTTGCCTTCGGTGGGCCGCCATGTCAGCTTGTCGAACTCCACGCGTACGAACGGCCGTTCGGGATACCCAGTCGGAAGCGTGACTGTGCCCGGCGCCGGGCTGCTCGGTGCCGCCGCGGCCGCAGGCGCGGCGGGTTGACTCGCCGCCGGTGCACCGCTGCAGCCGGCCAGCGACAGCGCTGACAGACATCCGATTGCGAGCCCCAACCGCGACACACTCAATTGCATTCCTCCGCCATATCCGTCCGGCTAAAGCCGGACACTACATGGTCCGGCTGAAGCCGGACACTACTTGGTCCGGTAAGGCCGGATTGGTCCGGTAAGGCCGGACACTACTTGAACTCAGTCCTGCTCGAACATGTGCGCCTGATACG
>DAINQP010000161.1:0-14307 GCA_036742665.1 Vicinamibacterales bacterium
GCCAGGGAGCCGTCGAGAAATGCCGACGAGATATACGGCAGCAGATGCATCGGATACTGCTGCGCGTCGCCCTCGAACTGCGGCTCAGCCCACGCCAGCGCACTCGGCGACTGAGCGATCGTCGTCTGCGGTGCCGCGACAGCCGGGTTCGGCGTCCCCCACCATCCGCCTTTCTCCTGCGCCTCGGCCCAGGCATCGGCATCGGACGATGAGGCCGGGAACGTCATCACCATCGCGGTGAGGAACTCTTCAAACGTCTGCCACGGCATGTCGAGCGGCTTCGCCATCTGGCGCGACACCTCGAGCAGGACGTCCGGCATCGCGCGCGTGTCGTGGAGCGGCTTCATCACCGGCGGAGCCACACCGAGGACGGCGACCATCGATCCCGACTCGGGCGCGGCCTCCACGAACGATTCGAGGAACGAGTGATCCGGCAGGATCAGGTCTGAGAGGATGCTCGTTTCGTCGAGGAAGCTGCCGAGACTGACGATGAATGGCAACCTCGCGAGTGTCTCACCGAGCTTCCACACCGGCAGCGCGCTATAGATGGGATTCGCGCCGTCGATCAGCAGCAGTTGCGCCTCACCGATGTACGCGCCGTCACCTTCAGGAGAGAGCCTGAATCCAGCCGGACGCGGCCGCGCGATGTTGAGCTGCGGCGTGAACGCGATGCCGCCCCCTTCCCCGACGTTGCCGACGAGCGCATTGAGCGCGTTCACTGCGACCGCGCTGAACAACCCGTTGGTGTGCGCCAGCGGTGCGCCGCCGATGATCGCGACGGCCGGGCGCCGCTCGGCAAACTCGCGGGCCAGACGTTCCACTCGTCGAGCCGAGACGCCGGTGATCTTTTCGACCTGCTCCGGCGCGTAGTCGGCAAGACCGCCGGACCAGCCTTCAATCAGCGCGCCCGCGCGGCCGCCGCCACTGGCCACCGGCAGCTTCTCGGCCATGAGCACATGCGCAAGGCCGAGGGCCAGTACGCCTTCGGTGCCCGGACGCGCTGGCACCCATTCGTCGGCGTTCGCACCGGTCTGGGACATGCGCGATTCGACCTGGACGAACGAGCCGCGAATCCCGCTGCGGCCCTGACGCATGTCGCCGTAGGCGCGCGCGTTCGCGACCGGCGAATTCCACGTGCCGAGGAAGTCAGCGCCAAACGCGATGACGTGGCGCGCGTTCGCAAGGTCGTAGGTCGGCAGCTGGTCGCGGCCGAAGCTCAGCGCGTTCGCCCGACGGAGCACGTCATCGCCAAACAGCTCGTAGTTCACCGGGCCGGGTGCGCCGAAGCGCGACAGGAACATGTCGAGCAACGCCGCACGAAGGCCGCGGCTGGTGGTCAACCAGGCCAGTGCTTTTTGATTGCCCGAATCAACTAACGCGTCCAACCGCGAGGCCAGTTCCTTGATCGCCTCATCCCAAGAGATGGCGGAGTACTGTCCGCTGCCGCGATCGCCGCTGCGCTTCAACGGCTGCGTAATGCGATCCGGATGGTAGGTCACCTGGATTGATGCCTGGCCACGGGCGCACAGCGCACCGCGGTTAACCGGATACATCGGGTTGCCTTCGAGCTTCTTCGCCGCGAGCACCTGGACGATGCCCGTTTGGCCGCCCCGAACGACGTCGGCCTCGGCATCCATCACCCGCACCGTCAGGCCGCAGCCCGACGCGCACGACGGACACACGCTCGGCTTCCACACCGCCTGGCCAGGAACGATGTCCTCGTCAGGCACGAAGCGGATCAGCGTGTTCTCCGGACTGCCACAACTCGCCAGCGCGGCGCTCGTGCCGGAAATTGCGGTGAGCTTGATGAAGGATCGGCGGTCCATTAGAAGTGACAGGTCAGACAGTCAGTGGGCGCCTTGTTCTCACGATGACACGTGACACAGAACCCCATGTTCAGATCGACGTTGCGCTGCGCCACCGTCTGCTGCCCGATGTTGCCATGGCAGGTCGAACACTCGACCTTCGCGCGGATGTGCGGCGCGTGGTTGAACTTGACGTGCGCCTGCGCGGTGTAGCCATACACGCGCTGCCATGCGAGATCGATCCCCTTTTCGCGCATCGCGGTGATCTGCTTGATGCGCGGTCGATCGATGGCAATCGCGTTGTGGCAAATCATGCACGTCCTGACGCTGGGCAGGCCGGCGACGGGACCGCTGGTCACGCTTTCGTGGCAGTACTCGGTGCAGGCGATCTGCTTGCCGACGTGCACGTTGTGCGGAAACTCGATCGGCTGGACCGGCGCGGGCCGACGGTCCAGGAAGTTGTTCAGCGCCGCCCCAAACGACGGACGCGCCGTCGTGAATACGCTGGTGCTCTGACCCGGCAGCACCGGTGCGGTGGACGTCACCGGCACGTTGCGCTCGTAGAGCTGACAGCCGACACCTCCGGCGAACGCCAGGATGCCGACGAGAATGATTCGGGTGAAGAAGGAACAGCCTGCCACTGTCCTCTCAGTCTATTTCTTCGCGGCGATCGCAGGAGCTTGTGGACCGATGCTGCGGATGTAGTTGACCACCTGCCAAATCTGCATCGGCGTCAACGTTCCCTTCATGCCCTTCATCTCCGACATCGGCGCAGGCGCGCCGTTGAGAATCAGGGTGTAAATCTCGCCATCGCTCGATCCGTGGTCCCACTTGGCGTCGGTCAGGTCCGCAGGCCGCGGGTTCTTCGGCGCGAGCGGTCCATCACCCTTGGCACGCAGCCCATGGCAGTGCCGGCAGTTCTTGGCGTAGAGCCCCTGACCCGCCTTGATCGACGTGGCATTGAGCGGCACAGGGTTCTTCAAGGCCGCCAGCTTGGGATCGCCGCCGCGTTTCTGCGCGGCAACCGCCGCCGACAGGAACAGCACGGCACAACCGACCATCAACAGCATCCAACGACGACGCATGTCCCAGGGTTCTCCGTAATTTCTTTATCCGACCAAAAATTCAAACGTATTGGCCGGGATCATCATAATCAATCGCGCCAGCGCCGCGACCGACAGCCACATCACGATCGACAACAGACCGACGGCCTTCATCGTCCCCGTGCCGAAGCGGCCTTCGTCGGCAAACGCGACCTTCCGCCGCACCGTGAACGTGTAGACCAGCGCAATGGCCAGAAGATACATCTTCACCCAGAACACCGAGTTGGAGTACTGCAGCGTGGCTGTGGCCATCACCGCCGGGATCCCGGTGAGAATCAGCACGACGAGGCCCGCGAGAAGCCACGGTTGCGCATCGCGCGCCACCAACGCCGTCGGCTGCTGCGTGAGGCCCGCCCCGAGCAGGCGCAGGTCGACGATGAGCAGCGCGCCGAGGAACGTGACCATCGCCGTAAGGTGGACGATGTTGACGGCCGGCCCCAGGTAAATCGACGGGCCATACACCGCCAGGCTCTCCATCCACTCGAAAAAAGGTAGTAACAAGAGTTACTCCACAAAATACTCGGTCGTCATCCAGTCATAGGCCACCAGACGGCCCAGCGCGAGAATGGCGAGCCACACGACAATCGATGTCACGCCGGCGATCTTGGCGGCTCTGCTGTCCCACGCCGCCTCGGACTTATGCGTGATGAGGTGGATCACACCGGCATTGACGCCGGCCAGCACCATCAATCCCATCTTCCACCAGAAGAACGTCTTGCCAAAGTAGCGCAGCGGTTGCGCCCAGAACAGGGCGACGCCGGTCACGGACATGATGATGAAGCCGAGCATCTGCCACGGCAGCAGGCGCGGCGAGATCTCCGAAACCCTGGTGCGTAGGTTGGCGATGCCGACCAGGCGCAGATCCATCATGAGAATCAGGCCGAAGAACAGGCACATCGCCACGACATGCGCGGTCAGGAGGATCGAGAAGCCGAAGGTGGACTCCCGGAGGTAGGTACCGCCCGGGAGGTTCACCTCCATCCACTGAAACGCCGGCAGGAAAAATTCTGTCAACCTAGGGCTTCGGGTTGCATCGAGCCTCGATGCCTGCGGGCTTGCCATCGACCTGGATGTCTCGATAAACATCGTGACAGGTGGCGCACGCCTGTGTGACCTTGTCGGAAATGTCGAGGAAGGCGTCGAGCTTCTTCTCCTGCGCGGCCTTGTACGACGCCATCGAGACCTCCCGCAGCGCCGCGAGCCCCTTCTGGAAAGTCGGATCGTTCAGCGGCACCGGCTTACCGTTGGCGCAGTTGCGTCCGGGCAGGGCGACAAGATTGGCGGCCTCCGCCAGCGCGATCGAGGCGTTCTCAACCGCTTCCCATCCGCCGTACGTGCCAGCATAAGGATTGCTCGCCGAGTCCTTCGGATCGGGCGGAGCGCCAGGGTCTTTGTCCTGCGCGTCGAAGATGATGTTCGAGTTCGGGAACAGGATGCCGCGCATTACCTGGTTGAGGGAACCCTTCACCTGTGGTGCGGCTGCGGCCGGCGCCGCCGGCGTCGTGGGCGCCGAAGACGAGCTGCAGGCTGCAACGAACACGAGCAATGACAGGACGGTCAGAACGCGCATAGATGCCACCTCAAAGCCGGAAGAGTTTACTTCAGGAACATAGAACTTTTGAATCCTAGCCGGGCCGGTGATTAGCGGCTTCTGAAGACTTCATTAACTTTCCGTCACATTTGTGGCCCGGGCGTACAATCCCGCCCTCATGCTCGATCGCCGTGACTTCCTGAAAACCACAGTCGTGGCCTCGATGGCTGCCGCCGAAGCGGCGGGCGCCGAAGCGGCGGGCGCCGAAGCGGCGGGCGCGGAGGTACAGGTCAACGCGCAATCGCCGCGACTGTTTCCCGGCTTTACCGCCCGCCGCATCCAGACTTCGGGCGCCGCCATTCACACGCTGGTCGGCGGGAGCGGCCCGCCGCTCCTCTTGATCCACGGTTACCCGCAGACGCACGTCGAGTGGCACAAGCTCGCGCCCACGCTCGCGCAGCGATTCACGGTGGTCATGACCGATCTGCGCGGCTACGGCGATAGCAGCAAGCCGCCAGGTGGCGAGAATCACGCCAACTACTCGAAGCGGGCGATGGCGCTCGATCAAATCGAGGTGATGCGCGCACTTGGACACGAGCGATTTGCCGTGATCGGTCACGATCGCGGCGGCCGCGTGACGTGGCGCATGTGCGTCGAGCATCCCGAGCGCGTCACGCGCGCCGCGATCCTCGACATCGTGCCACTGCCCTACTCGATGGTGACGCGCGAGTTCGCGACGCAGTATTTCCACTGGTTCTTCCTGATTCAGCCGGCGCCGTTTCCCGAAACGCTGATCGGCACTAGCGCGGAGTACTACCTGCGTTCCCGTTTTCAGCGGCCGACCGGCGGCACGGGTGCCGTGACGGGCGAGGCCTTCGCCGAGTATCTGCGTTGCTTCAAAGATCCGGCGACGATTCACGCCACGTGCGAGGACTATCGCGCCGGGGCATCGATCGATCTCGACCACTCCAATGCCGACGGCGCCAAGAAGGTCACGTGTCCGCTGCTCGTGCTCTGGGGCGAACGCGGCACGGTGGGGCGTCTCTACGACGTGATGCAGATCTGGCGCGCGCACGCGACCAACGTCACCGGCAAGTCACTTCCCGCCGGACACTTTCTGCCTGAAGAAGTGCCGAACGAAACACTCGCCGAACTGATGCGGTTTTTTGCGTAGGAGACATATGACGTGGCTGGCGGTGGTGCTTGGCGGTGCGGCGGGAACGGCGGCGCGTCATGCCATCAACCTGGCGACGACTCGGCTGGTCAGCACGCCAGTGCCGTGGGCGACCGCTGCCGTGAACATGATTGGATCGCTCATCATCGGTGTGCTCGCCGGCGGGTTGGCCGCAGCGCGTCTGCCGATGTCGCCCGTTGCGCGCACCTTCGTCTTCGTCGGCGTCCTCGGCGGCTTCACCACGTTTTCGAGCCTCATGCTCGACAGCATCACATTGATGAATGCGGGCATGCCCGCGAAGGCGGCGCTCAATCTCGTCGGCCAGATGGCGCTCGGTCTTGCGCTGACCGTCAGCGGCTATTACATCGGCCTGCGGCTCTGACCGTGCTTCGTGCCATGTCCGGCCAAAGCCGGACACTACATCTACGCGGGCTCCCCGACGACGTCGCGCGCGATGCGGCGACGGCGTACCACCCTGTTCCACCACATGATCAGTCCGGTGATGAACATGACAGCGGGCACAATGCCGACAGCCGCCCACAGCGCCTTGAACCACGGTCCCCAGATCGGATCCCGCCAGCGGCCGAAATGAACACGCGGCAACCACTCCAGGAAGATGTCGCCCGCACGTTCGCCGTAAGGCTGGTCAGG
This sequence comes from Vicinamibacterales bacterium, assembly GCA_036742665.1. GTDB lineage: Bacteria > Acidobacteriota > Vicinamibacteria > Vicinamibacterales > UBA2999 > Gp6-AA40. Next base: position 6,265 of record DAINQP010000161.1, read on the forward strand.
GTCCGAGATGCGCTCGACGAAATTGGTGAGCGGATCAGGCATACCCAGATACCACCCCGAGATGCCCCACATCAGCATGAAGACGAACAACCAGAAGCCGAGTGCGCTGTGAAGATCCCAATTGAAACGACGCCATCCGGCCTTCACCTTCACGCCGAGACTCCGCTTCCAACGCGAGGCCCCGGGCCACCACACGACGCCACCGGTGATCACCGAGAGCGTGAAGATCAGGCTGAGCAACCCATTCCACCACGGACCGGCCGGCCGATCGAGCAGCAGGTCGTCGTGAAGACGGACCACCCACAAAAGGAACCACTGTCCCTGCGTCGTGGCTTCGCCCAGATCGATACCGGTGTACGGATTGAAGAGCCGTTCTACTGACTGGCCGCCACGCTCGAGGACGATCGTGGCGGTGGGATCCGGTGCGCGGCGTGGGCGACCGCCGGGACCGCCCGGGCCACCCGAGCCACCGGGACCACCCGCGCCGCCAGCCCCGCCGGCACGCGCACGATAGCGACCCTCATGAACCTCGGTCACCGTCCAGTTGGGGTAGGCGCGTCCCGCCGCTTCGCGCAACTGGTCGGCGGTCCTCGGCGTGGCCCGCTCATCCAACGTTGCGCGCGGCGTGGCGAGAAATCGATCGAGCTCGGCGCGATAGACGAGTGCGCTGCCGGTGACGCTGAGCATGACGACGTACAGACCAAGTGCGAGTCCGGTCCACAGATGAATCTGAAAGATTGCGCGACGCAGCCACACACGTTGTGGTTGGTGAAGACAGCGGGTCAGGACGTTCATGGGCACGCGGACACGGTCGAGGTCATCCTCCTATGATAGACATCAGGCGCGCGCCTTTCGACCTTTGACCTTTGACCTTTGACCTTTGCCCTGACTAAGGAACAAACAGCACGCCCCACGGCCGGTCACCGACCTTGACCTTGCCCTTCACCATGCGGCTTTCGACGTCCACAATCGACACATCGTTGGATGGGCCGTTCGCGGTGAAGATGGTCTTGCCGTCGGAGGACACGGCGATGCCCCAGGGACGGTCGCCCACTTCGACGGCCGCAATCGGCTCCTGCGTGGCAGTGTCGATGATCACGACGTTCTTGCCGCGTCCGGTGGTGATGAACACGTGTTTTCCGTCCGGTGCGGCCACGCCCCCCATCGGCCGGAACATCGGTCCGGAGAGCGTGATCGTCTTGAGCACGACATGCTTCCGCGCGTCCACGTACGCCACCGTACCGCCGTTCTCCGATGTCACGAACGCCCGCGAGTTATCGGGCAGAAACGTCGTGGAGCGTGGACGGGGGCCGACCTTGAAGGTCTTCAACAGCTTTTGATTCACGGCGTCGATCACGGCGACCTGACCGTCTTCTTCGGAAGTGACGTATACCACCTGACCGTCCGGCCGCAGCTCGACTCCCTCGGGCTCGCCGCCAACCTTGAACGTCGATAGCACCTTCCCGTCTTCGACATTGATCACGCTGGCTTCGCCGACGTCCTCGTTCGCGACAAATAGATGCGTGCCGTCGCTGCTCACGGCGAGCTGCTCCGGATCTGATCCGCCGCGAATCACCCGATCGAGCTTGAGGTCTTTGACGCTGACGATCCCGATGCCGTCGGCCTTCTTGTCGGGCGGCGGCAGCGTGCTCTCGTCGATTCCTGGCGGTGCGATCGGCGAGCCGCTCAACGCCACGAACACGTGCGATCCGTCACGACTCAGACGGATGCCGCGCGGCCGCTTGCCCACAGGAATAGTCGCGACGACCTTCTGCGATGCGACGTCGATTACGCTGATGTCGCCGCCGTTCTCATTGGTCACGAACAGCCGCCCCGCCACGGGGGGCGGCGTCGGGGCTGTCGTCGGCGCAGCCGCCGGCGCGGCAGTACCTGAATTTGTGGAAGGCTGCTCGGGCCCGGAACATCCGGACGCGAGCGCCACAACCAGAAGGAACACAGCCTGTTGCACGCGCATGTCAGCGCTCCGTGATGAGGTTCCGCCTTCGCCTGAGGCTACGGCGGGCAGGTCGTCGTATGTTAAGCCTGAACAAAAATTCAGTTTAGAACCACTCGTGGTCCGTATAGGCTGACGGGGTACGAATCACGACCAGCCTCCGAGCGCGAGCTTCCGGCCGCGACAACGGAGCGGCCGGTCGCGATTAGCCAAGGACGCACCATTGAGTCACGGTATCGTGCCACAGACATGATGAAGCTGCTGCGCAAATGGCTCATCCTCACCCATCGCTACGCGGGTATCGTGCTGAGCCTGTTCGTGGTCCTATGGTTTGCCACCGGCATCACCATGATGTACGCGGGCGGAATGCCACGGCTGACGCCGGAGATGCGGCTTGAAAAACTGCCCAATCTCGATCTTGCTCGCGTCCGCCTGACGCCCGCTGAAGCCGCCGAGGCGGGGTTGATCGGTGAACCCGGCCGCGCCGTGCTGCTCTCAATCATGGGCCGTCCAGCGTACCGCTTCGGCGCCGCGGAGCCGACGACCGTGTTTGCCGATACCGGCGACGTGCTGGAACGCGCGACACTCGCGCAAGCCCGAACCATTGCCAGCCGGTTCGCCGGCGTCACCGAAGACCAGGTCGATCATGTCGCGACGCTGAACCGCGTCGATCAGTGGACGCTGGTCCAAAGCTGTCTACTGCCGCTCCATAAATTCCGCGTTCACGACCAGCGGGGGACCGAGCTGTACGTCTCGCCGCGGACGGGTGAAGTGACCATGGTCACCACGCGGCGCGGACGCGGGCTGGCGTGGATCAGCACCATCCCGCATTTCTTCTACTTCGCGGCGCTGCGGGAGAACCAGCCGGCCTGGTATCAGTTTGTCGTCTGGACGTCAGGCCTCGTCTGTACGCTGGCCGTACTCGGGCTCGTGCTTGGCCTCGTGCAATCGGTCAAACAGAAATACACCGGTGCGATGAAGTGGCACTATGTCACCGGTCTCGTCTTCGGCGTATTCACCGTGACGTGGGCGTTCAGCGGGTTGCTGTCGATGGAGCCGTTCGAGTGGACCAACTCACAGCCGCTCGAGGTGGGCCGCAACGTCTTTACCGGCGGTCCGATCGATCTCGGGAAATACGCCGCGATGAAGCCGGCCGAATGGGAGCACCTGGTGGACGGCCGAGGCATCAAGGAGATCGAGCTCGCCCGCATTCAGGACGAGCACTTCTACATGATTCGCCTCGCGCACGATCCCGACGCCGACACACGGCCCGAGCGGCTGCACCAGCCGTACTACATCACCGGACGCGCCGAAGCGGATCGTCTACTGGTGCGGGCCGATACGCTGCAGGTACGGCGCGAGCCCTTCAGTGCAGAGTCATTGGTGGCGCGCCTCCGTGCCGAGCTGCCGGAAGTGCCGGTGCTCGAGCAGCAGATGCTCACCGAGTACGACCCCTACTACTACTCACGTCAGCATCTGACGCCGCTGCCGGTGCTGCGGGTCAAATTCGGGGATCCGGGCGAGACATGGTTCTACATCGATCCGTCGAACAGCACGCTGCTGTCGCAGGTGACGCGTCTGAGCCGCATCGAACGCTGGCTGTACAACGGCCTGCACAGTCTTGATTTCCCGTTCTGGTACGACATGCGTCCGGCCTGGGACATCGTCATGATCGTGCTGCTGCTCGGCGGTCTGATCAGCAGCTCGATCGGCCTCGTGCTTGGTTTCTCCCGCGTGGCGCGCGCCGTGCGGCGTCTCGCGCCCACGCGCGGTGGAGCCCAAGCGCCGGCGACTCCTCTTCAAGAGAGGGATGCCTGAATGCGAATCGGTTCGTTGATACTCGTGATGTGCGCCGCGGTGGCCGTAGAGGCCTGTCACAGCACGCAGCCGGAGCCGGCCGCACCCGCCGCCGACCAGCCCCCATACACGACGACGGCGACGGTGAAGGACATCATGCTGCACATCGTCGATCCCGCCGGTGACATGGTGTGGGATTCAGTAGCGACGGTGATCGACAAGGGCGGCGTTCACGAGACGATGCCAAAGACCGACGAAGAATGGTTCAAGGTGCGCAGCGGCCTGATCATGTTGATCGAGGGCAGCAACCTCCTGATGATCCCCGGCCGTAAGGTGGCGCGTCCAGGCGAGAAGTCCGAGACGCCGGGTGTCGAGCTCGAACCCTCTGAGATGGACGAATTGATCGCCAAGGATCGCACAGCGTGGTACGACCGTGCGAAGACGCTGCACGACGTCGCGCAGAGCGTGCTCGAGGTCGTGGACAAGCGTGACGCGCAGAAGCTATTTGACGTCGGCGAGGATATCGACAGAGCGTGCGAGAACTGTCACAAGCAATACTGGTATCCCAACGAGAAAATCCCGGATCTGCCCAGCAGCGTCCAGCCGTCGTCCGCGCCCTCGTCGAAGTAACGACGCACACCCGTGAGCCGGGTCCTGTTGTGTGGACCCGGCGTCAAAAGGCGGGTCTAAAGAGCAAGACCCGCCCTACCCTGTTAATTGTCACTTCCGCCGCGGTCAACGTCAGCGTGTGGTTGTGCGTCGCCTGGGCCCGCATGTTGATCGTCACCGTTGTCGGCGAGGCCAGCTTACGAAGGACAGGAGAGAGTTACATCTCGTCCGTTGAACGTTCTCACAGGGCCCACTTAATTAAAGGTCACTGTGTGGCTGTGGCCCTCCGTGGTGGACGAGGGCTTTACGACGCGTCCGTTCTCGGAAATCGACGCCAGTTCCAACGGGCTTAGTACCAGCTCGTGGTTGTGCGTCGCCTGATAGCGCATATCGATCGTGATGGTGGTGTTCGAGTTCAATTGCGCGGCGTCGACGATCGCGCGATGACCATGGTTGTTGCTGATCACGCCTTCACGAGCGCCGGCTGGCGGCGACGGACCGATGTCACTGCCGCTGTCGCAGCCGGCCATGGTGATGGTGGCGGTGGCGAGCATGGCCAGCACCGACTGCACCGTGAATGCTCGCCTGCTCAGAAGATGGTCGTTGGGTGCCATTGCTACGCCGCCTTGCTTCGCTGCACGATGCGCCTTCGCTCGTTTGCCGGCAGATTCCGGACGATAGTCCCTCAAGCGCTCGCCGGGACGCACGCCGCCGCGCGGACGTCCTCGTTTTCGACTTGTCGCAACTGTGTTGTTCTGCGCCATACGGCCGCGTTCGTGAGCAAACGCATTGCCAAGAAACTCGTCGCCTGATCGCGGCGGAATGCGCCGATTCAGCGATGCGATGCCGACGGTACGCAGCGCGACGGTCGAAGGTACGCAGCCGCATTCCCTGGCGCGGTCCAATCAAGGCCCAATTGTGGACGCACAAAATTGAGGAGGATCAAGACGAGCCTTACCGTAGATACCGCTCCTGACAACACCAGTCGAGTGCATCGAAAGGAAGACTCTGTGTCCGAACGCCAGTTTCTCGCGAAACTGCCGCCCACTGCCGCGCGCTTGCTGCGCGTCGCCCACGATCTCCTGGCTGGGTGATGACGCAGAATCTGCCAGCGGTGTTCGCCGATATCCACGCGGACTCACGCGTGCCGCACGAAGTTTATCGACCGACGTTCGTGAAGAGCCTGGCGATGGTGCCGGTGCGGGCACCCGAGCCGATCGCGGCAAGAACGAATTCCTGGCCCTCGTCGCCCACGAACTGCGCCAGCCGCTGCACGCCAACCCGGCCGCGTTGAGGATGATGTGCGCAGACGAGCGCCGGGGCCGGCGACCACGCGCGGTCGGTGGTCGAACGGCAGTTGACACAGATGACCCGCCTGGTCGATCACGCTGAGCCTCGCCGTTGATCAGACGTTCGCGAACATCACCGTGACCGACACCGGTCGCGGTATCGATCCAGCAGCGATTTCTACGATCTTCACTCTGTGTGCGCGAGCGGCACCGGACGTGCGGGGCTTCGGCGTTGGCCTGGCCGCGGCGCCGCCTGGTCGAACTCCACGGCGGCACGATTCAGGTGCGGAGCGACGGCATCGGACGCGGCGCACAGTTCCGCGTCTCACTGCCGCTCGCCGTCGGTGTTTGAGAATCCTTACTGTTTGTACGGTCTTTTCGCGGCAGCCAGAATCTGACTCATGACCGGGATTTTCTCGACCGGCGGCTGCGCGCTCTTGAAGCTCCTGATGTAGGCGTAGATGTCCTTGGCCTGTGCATCGCTCACCGACTCCACCGGATAGTTCGGCATCGACGTTGACGGCTGCACCGGCGCGACATTCGCGCGGCCGCGCAAGAAGGCCATGAAGCTCCGCTCGGTGGCCAGGTTCGCCGGCCAATTGGGCACGAACGGACGCGCACCGGTCTCGCCATTGAACCCGTGGCACGAGTAGCAGGCGTGGTCGTAGTACAGCTTCTTGCCGGTGACCGTATTCCCCGTCACCGGACTCGTCAGCGTCGTCACCGGCTTTGCCGCTGTCGGCGCAGTGGCGCCCTGTTCCGCACCGATGGCGACAGGGGCCGCGAGTCCCGCTGCCGCCACGCATATCACCGCGAACGATTTCATAGTCATGGTGTGTTTACCGCGGCTGCGTAATCACATCGATCATGTACGGCATCCCCTTCTTCACCGAGACGAGGCCGCGCTTCAACGCCGGACCGAGCTTCACCGGATCGGTGATCGGTCCTTCACCCGCCATGCCGTAGGACGCGGCCATCATCCGGTAATCGATGAACGGATCACGCAGCGTGGTGCCGATGTGTCCGCGCTCGGTGCCACGTCCGCGCACGCCGCACATGTACTCGACGAACATCAGCTCCTGATGCCAGGCGCGGTTGTTGTGCATGACCGTGAGCATCGGGAGCTGATGATGCTGCGCCGTCCACAGCACGCCAGGCGCGTAGTTCAGATCGCCGTCGGTCTGCACGTTGATGACGATCTGCTTGCGGCTTTTCGCGGCGAGCGCAGCGCCCACTGAGGCGGGCGCGCCGTAGCCCATGCCGCCGGCCCCCTGTCCGCCAAGGTAACTGTACGGCTTGTTGTGATCCCACAGCTGCGCGTTGTGGGCGCCAGAGAAGTTGCTCGGCGAGGCGAGAATCCAATCTTCGTCCGCGATCAGCGGCCACAGCTCCGCATAGACACGCGCCGTGCTGATCGGAGTGGCGTCCCAACCAGCTCGCCGCTGTTCGAGCGCGCGGGTGAGCGCGTCGATACGCTCGGTCTGATTCGCGGTCGCGTGTTTGGCACTGCGCTCCTGAATCACCCGCTGCTTGTCGGCGCTCATCTGACGGCGTACTTCGTCGATGATGGTCGGCAGACTGGCTTCAGCGTCGATGTCAACGGTACGTCCTGGTGCGCCGCCGCCGCGTCCGCCGCGCCCTGCACCGCCAGCACGTGACACGCCCGGCGCGATGCCGCCGAAGCCGATGTTCGTCGGATCGCGCGACAGAAGCGTGGCGAGCGATGGTCCAACCAGGCCAACGGTGCCGGGCTGTTCGAGGCCGAGTGTGAAGTCGTATGACGTGTTCGCACCGCGGCCACAGAGCGGATGGCGCTGCGGGAAGCTCATTGGACCCTGGGTCGCGGCCGTGGACGTCGATGCGCCGACGAGCTCGGCGAGCTGCACCGCGAGACGCACGCCGTCCGGCGTCCGCAGGCGGCCGACGGCTAGCCGCGGATTCTGCGCGTCGAGCAGACTCTTGGCGATCTCACGCGCCTGGCCGGGATCAACGCCCGAGATCTTCGGCGACTGATCGGCAGGCACCTTGAGCGTGCCCGCTTCTTCCTTCTGCAAATCGATATCGATCACCACCATGGTCGGAGCGCACGGCGGCGTGATCGCTTCGTTGTACGCGCGCTGAATCGCGACGAGCGATTCCTCGATCGTCTTCGGCGTCGCGTCCCACTTGGTAAAGCTGCGGACCATCCCGGCCATGTCGTTGGCGCTATGCGCGGCGATGAACCCGAGGTCGCGTCCGGCGATCAGCAGCGCTGGCGTCTTGTCGTAGTAGGCCTGGTAGATCGACATCGCCGCGTGCTGAATGCCGATCGTGCCGTGCAGCAACGCACACATTGGCTTGCCGGTCGCCTTCCCGTAGCCGTGCGCCATCGTCACCGCCGATTCCTCTTGGAGC
>DAINQP010000162.1:0-14184 GCA_036742665.1 Vicinamibacterales bacterium
CGCGGCGCGCTCATTGGCTTCGACGCGGAGGAAGATCGCCGGCGTCATACGATCACTGATGGCGGCATCGTGGTCGTGACCGCGGAGGATGAGCCGCTGATTGGTTCGATCAGCGAAGAAGCGCTCGAGGCCGAACTCGAAGCGGACCGCGGTGGCGCAATCGCCTGACCGCAATAACGTCAAAGGGCAAAGGTCAAAAGGCAAAGGCGAGGTACGTCGTGCAGATAACCCGCGTGATCGGCCGCGAGATTCTCGATTCGCGAGGCAACCCCACAGTAGAAGCCGACGTCTGGGCGGGGGACGCGTTCGGACGCGCGGCGGTGCCGTCGGGCGCCTCGACCGGCGCCCGCGAAGCGCTCGAATTGCGCGACGCTGACCCCAAACGGTATCTCGGGAAAGGAGTGCGCAAGGCCGTCGACAACGTCAACACCAGCATCGCCGACGCGCTCAAGGGCATGGAGCTCAATCAGCGCACCATCGACGAAGCGCTCATCAAGCTCGATGGGACGGCGACCAAGAGCCGCCTGGGCGCGAACGCCGTGCTGGCCGTCTCGATGGCCACCGCCCGCGCTGCTGCCGTCGCGCACAAGCTGCCGTTGTATGCGCACCTCGCCAGGATCAGCGGCCGCGTTGCGGATAACGACGGGTACGTGCTCCCGGTGCCGATGATGAACATCCTGAACGGCGGCGCCCACGCTGACAGCAGTGTGGATTTTCAGGAATTCATGGTGATGCCGGTCCGCGCCTCATCGTTCGCCGAGGGACTTCGCGCCGGCACGGAGATCTTCCACGCGCTCCGCGGCATTCTGAAGAAGGCTGGTCATTCGACGGGCGTCGGCGACGAAGGCGGTTTCGCGCCGAACCTCAAATCCAATCGAGAGGCTCTCGACGTCGTGCTCGAAGCGATCGGCAAGGCCGGACTCCGCGCCGGCAGCGACGTCTACCTCGCGCTCGACGTCGCGTCGAGCGAATTGTGGGACAACGGCAAGTACGTGTTCAAGAAATCCGGTGAGTCTACGCGCTCGTCCGACCAGATGGTCGAGCTGTACGTCGATTGGGTGCGGCAGTATCCGATCATCTCGATCGAAGACGGCGTCGCCGAAGGCGATTGGGAGGGATGGAAATCGCTGACCCGCGCGCTCGGCGACCGCGTGCAATTGGTCGGCGACGATGTGTTCGTGACCAACCCGGAGATCCTGCGCCGCGGCATCACCGACGGGGTCGGCAACGCGCTGCTCGTGAAGTTGAATCAGATCGGCACGGTCTCGGAAACACTCGACGCGATCGACATGGCCCGGGAAGCGCATTACACCACCGTCATCTCGCATCGATCGGGAGAAACCGAGGACAGCACCATCGCCGATTTGGCGGTCGGCACGTCCGCCGGCCAGATCAAGACCGGCTCCGCCAGCCGCAGCGATCGGATTGCAAAATACAACCAGCTGCTGCGCATCGAAGAAGAACTCGGTACGGCGGCTCGCTACGCCGGACGGTCTGCCATTCGGCAGCTGGCGACTGTCCAGGGCGCCTCATAGAAGGACAGTTCGATGCTACGGCTGGTACTGCTTCGTCACGGCGAGAGTAGTTGGAACAAGGAGAACCGGTTTACCGGGTGGACCGACGTCGATCTCAGCGACAAGGGACGCGAAGAGGCGCGCGAGGCCGGCCGGCTGATGAGCGCCGAGAAATACGAGTTCGACGTCGCCTACACATCGGTGCTGAAACGCGCGATCCGGACATTGTGGATTGCGCTCGACGAGCTCGACATGATGTGGATTCCGGTCTACCGATCGTGGCGGCTGAACGAACGTCACTACGGCGCGCTGCAAGGACTCAATAAGGCCGAGACCGCCGCAAAGTACGGCGAGGAGCAAGTGAAGATCTGGCGGCGCAGCTACGACACGCCACCGCCGCCGCTCACGTATGAGGACCCTCGCCATCCGTCGCACGATCGGCGCTATGCGGATTTGAAACGTGCCGAGATCCCGCTCGCCGAGTCGCTCAAGGACACGGTCGCGCGATTCCTGCCTTACTGGCACGACGTGATCGCACCAGAGATCAAGGCCGGGAAGCGCGTGGTGATCGTGGCGCACGGGAACAGCCTTCGCGCGCTCGTGAAGTACCTGGAGAACATCTCCGACGACAAGATCGTCGAGCTGAACATCCCCACCGGTATCCCGCTCGTCTACTCGCTCAACGAAGACCTGAAGCCTCTCACGAAGTACTACCTCGGGGATCCGGCAGCAGCGGAGGCGAAGGCCGCCGCGGTCGCGAACCAGGCGAAGGCCGGCGCCTGACGAGTCCCGTACAGAGCAAAGGCGGACCCGGCGGTCCGCCTCGCATCAAAACCTGAATCTTCTCGGCTTAACTGTTGTCGACAGCTTCCTTCGGTGCTTCGTCAACACCGATACGCAGCGACCGCAAAAAGCGGCGGTCGTTGGTCGTCAAATCAAACGCCTTGCGCGCGGGCAACAGGCGGGCCGGGGTCGTTATCTTGGTGACCGCCGCACCATTGTTTCGGCTTACAAAGCCCACAACCGCTTCCAGTGTCACCCGCATGTCGAAACCCGCTTCCCGTGCCTTGGCACGGCAGGCCTCAACCTGAGGGTTCTCGGCAACGGCGGCAGCGATCGCGTCGGCCAGCTCTTTAGCGAACCGGTTGACGACGTCATCCATTCCTGCTCCTCCTCATCCGCCGCCGGGCCGGGAGCCGGAGGCGTTTCCCGACACGAACCTGCACTGACCGGGCGGCTGGCAGGGATCGGGCGCCAAAGGTGTTCATTTGTATGGGGTTAGCCTTATTCCAGGCTGTCAGCGATTGTAAAGGCTCTTGTGCAGAGTGTCAATAAACCGTCCTTTTCCCCAAGATTCTGAGCGTTTACGGCGGATGACTCGCCTGCCAGCGTTGAATTGTGTCGGTAATCATCTGACAGACAAGGGTTTCAGGTAAAATCCTGGCCAGTAAAGTATGAATCGGGACGTCGAATCACGCGGTTTTCGCACGCCTGACGACCTCGCAGGGATCGATTTCACGACCACTCTGTCCGAGCCCGGCGCTTTCCCGTTCACACGGGGTATCCAGCCCGACATGTACCGGGGCCGTGCCTGGACGATGAGGCAATACGCCGGGTTCGCAACGGCCGCCGACTCGAACCGCCGGTACCGCTACCTGCTGACGCAAGGCGTCAAGGGGCTGAGTGTCGCATTCGACCTTCCGACGCAGATCGGCTACGACTCCGACGATCGGCTGGCAGCGGGCGAAGTTGGTCGGGTCGGCGTCGCGATCGACTCTCTCGAAGACATGGCCACGCTCTTCGAAGGCATACCCCTGGCGACGATATCGACGTCGATGACCATCAACTCGACGGCGATCATCCTCCTCGCGTTGTACGTGGCTGTCGCCAAGCGACAACGGGTTGAGCTCGCCGCGCTTTCCGGCACGCTCCAAAACGACATCCTGAAGGAGTACATCGCCCGCGGCACCTACATTTACCCGCCGCGTCCGTCGCTTCGCATCGTCACCGACGTGATCGCGTTCTGCGAGCGAACGCTCCCGCGCTGGAATCCCATTTCAATCAGCGGGTATCACATCCGCGAAGCTGGCGCGACCGCTGTTCAGGAGGTCGCCTTCACGCTCGCCAACGCGGTGGCGTACGTCGAAGCGGCGGTGGCCGCCGGTCTCGACGTCAACGCGTTCGGCCAACGGCTTTCGTTTTTTTTCAACGCTCATAACAACTTCCTCGAGGAGATCGCCAAGTTCCGCGCCGCACGGCGGCTCTGGGCACACATCATGCGCGACCACTTCGGCGCGACGAACCCACGGGCCCAGCAGCTCCGGTTCCATACGCAGACGGCCGGTAGCACGCTCACCGCGCAGCAGCCGGACAACAACATCGTCCGGGTGGCGCTGCAGGCATTGGCGGCGGTCCTGGGCGGCACGCAGTCGCTCCACTGCAACGGCAAGGACGAGGCACTCGCGCTTCCCACGGAAGAAAGCGCGACAATCGCGCTGCGAACGCAGCAGATCATCCTGCACGAGAGCGGCGTCGCTTCGACGGTGGACCCGGTTGGCGGCGCCTATGCGATTGAAGAGACGACGAATCGCATCGAGCGCGAGGCCGCTGAATTGCTCGACCGGATTCGAGTCATGGGCGGCACGCTGGCCGCCATCGAGTCGGGTTATCTGCAGAAGCAGATTCAGGATTCCGCGTATGCGGCACAACAGGCCCTCGACACGGGCGGCGCAGTGCTGGTCGGCGTCAACCGCTATGTGGATGACGCGCCCGGCAGCACTCGCGTGTTTCAGATCGATCCAGATATCGAGCGAGAGCAGATTGCCCGTGTGCGGCAGCTCCGCGCGAGCCGCAGCGAGAGCGAGTGGCGTGCGTCGCTCGATGCCGTGGAGCGCGCCGCTCGCGGCGGCGACAATCTCGTTCCGGTGATCATTGGTGCGGTCGAGAAGCGCGCTACATTGGGCGAAGTTGCCGCGAGCCTTCGGCAGGTGTTCGGCGAGTATCAGGAGACGTCGCCGTGAGCGCACTCCTCGACGTGCAGCACCTCACCGTGACGTTCGACGCCGCACGCGGCACACGCGTGGTGGACGAGGTCAGCTTCACGATCGCGGCCGGTGAGACCCTCGGCCTCGTCGGCGAATCCGGCAGCGGAAAATCCGTCACGGCGTTCTCCATTCTGCGTCTGCTGCAACCGCCCGGACGAATCATGGGCGGACGCATCATGTTCGAAGGCCGAGATCTATTGACGCTCTCCGAGCGCGATATGAGAGGGGTGCGCGGCGCACGCATCTCGCTGATCTTTCAAGAGCCGATGACCGCGCTCAACCCGGTGATGCGCGTCGGCGATCAGATCGCGGAAGCGCTGACGGCCCACGACATGGCCAGCCGTAGCGAGGCGCGCAACCGCGCCATCGAATTGCTCGACGCGGTTCACATCACCGATCCGGCACGACGTGTCGGCGACTACCCTCACCAGTTGTCAGGCGGGATGCGGCAACGCGTCATGATCGCGATTGCGCTTGCGTGCCGTCCTCCGCTGGTCATCGCCGATGAACCGACCACTGCGCTGGACGTGACGATTCAGGCGCAGATGCTCGAGCTGATACGCGAGCTGCAGACAGAGTTCGATCTTGCGCTTCTGCTTATCACCCACGACTTCGGCGTCGTCGCCGAGATGGCCGACCGCGTCGCCGTCATGCGGGCCGGTCGCATCGTCGAGACCGGACCCGTGCGGCACATTCTTCGCGCACCATCGCACGAGTACACGCGCCAATTGCTCGCGGCCGTGCCCGGCGCGCGCGCCACAGCGCCGAATCGGGCCCGCTGATGCCGCTGCTCGATGTACGAGGGCTGACCAAACACTTCGCGCGCAAACACGGTTTCTTCCGTCCGTCGTCGATCGTCAAAGCCGTGGACGATGTCAGCTTCTCGATTGAGGAAGGAGAACTATTCGGACTCGTCGGCGAGTCGGGAAGCGGTAAGAGCACGACGGGGCGATGCGTCCTGCGGCTGATCGAGCCGACGGCCGGTGAAGTCTATTTCCGCAATGAGAACGTTCTGTCGTTCTCAAAGGTCCGCATGCGCCTGGCGAGACGCGACATGCAGATCGTCTTTCAGGATCCGTACTCATCGTTGAATCCACGAATGCGCGTCGGCAGCATCGTCGAAGAGCCGCTGGTGATCCACAGCATCGGTGACCGCAACGAACGCCGCCGGCGTGTCGCCGAGTTGTTCGATCTCGTGGGACTGGAGTCGGAGCATGTGCGCCGCTATCCACATGAATTCAGCGGCGGTCAGCGGCAGCGCATTGGGATCGCGCGCGCACTGGCACTCAATCCGGCGTTCATCATCGCCGACGAGGCGGTCTCGGCTCTCGACGTCTCGATTCAAGCGCAGATCGTTGCGCTACTGCTCGATCTGCGGACACGTCTGAAGCTGACGTTCCTCTTCATCGCGCACGATCTACGCTTAGTCGAAAACATCTGCAGTCGTGTGGCCGTGATGTACCTGGGGCGCATCGTCGAGATGGGTGAGACGAGAGCGCTGTTTACACAACCCACGCACCCTTACACGCGAGCCCTGCTCAGTGCGATTCCGGTACTCGATCCGGATGCGCCTCGTCAGCGGATCGCGCTCGACCCGTCATCGTTCAAGCGCGACGCGCCGCTTCAGGCGGTCGGCGACAACCACTGGGCTGCGGTCTGAATCAGGCCGCCTGCCTGACGTCCTTTTCGACCTGTCCGTCGCGCAGATGAATGGTGCGATGCGCGAACGCTGCGATATCGGCTTCGTGCGTCACGAGGACGATGGTGTTGCCGGCCTGATGCAGGCGGGCGAAGAGCGCCATGATCTCGCTGCCTGTCTTCGAATCGAGGTTGCCTGTGGGCTCGTCGGCGAGCAGGATCGACGGATTGTTCACGAGCGCACGGGCGATGGCCACGCGCTGACGCTGTCCACCTGACAACTCGTTGGGTTTGTGAGTCATGCGCGATCCGAGTTCGACCTTCTCGAGTGCCGCCTTCGCACGCGCGTGCCGATCGCGGGCTGCCACGCCGCCGTAGACCAGCGGAAGCTCCACATTCTGAAGCGCCGATGCGCGCGGCAGCAGATTGAACGTCTGGAAGACGAATCCAATCTCTTCGTTGCGTATCTGCGCCAGTTCGTTATCGTTCATCTGGCCGACTTGCTTCTCGTTGAGGAGATAACTGCCCTTGGTGGGTGTATCGAGACAGCCAATCAGATTCATCAACGTGGACTTGCCGGAACCGGACGGGCCCATGATGGCGACGTATTCGCCTCGTTCAATCTGAATCGAGACGCCACGAAGGGCATGGATCTCCTCAGAGCCCATCACGTACGTCTTCCACAGATCACGCACTTCAATCAGCGCCATGCAGGCTCCGTCAGGTGGTTGGGTCGTTTCAGTCTACTGTCTACGGGCTCGTAGCGCGGCCGGTTCCTCCGCATCCATTGCCGCCGTTCCAGTCCCATAGTTGAACACATCTGAAACAGCGTGCTTCTCCCCCGAAAACCATTAAAAAACGTGAGGACCTCGCAAAATTCTGTCAGTCGGGCTGTCAAATATTGGCGGTTCTGTGTGATCTATTGCAAGACAGTCACGACGCATATTGGACTATAAGTCTTCTATCTACGCTATTTAGATTGAGTGCTTCATTGCGTGAACAGGCTGGCCTCATCCATGCAGTCCTTGAAATAGCAAGAGAACCAATAACGGGCCTCCGAGGCGGTAAGCCTCACAGCGACCCACGAGAAGACGAGGGAGAAACGGCAATGCGAGCGAATACGTTCCTGGGATTGGCGGCGGTTAGTGGAATAGCTATTGTGGCGGCCTTCGGCGCGCCTGCCTTGGCGGCAACCGCAACCTCGAACCTGGGTGTCAGCGCCACCGTGACCAACAACTGCACCATTAGCACGACGGCTCTGGCCTTCGGCTCGTATGACCCCGTCGTGACTCACGCCGCAACGAACCTGGACGGCACTGGTACGGTCACTGTCGCCTGTACCAAGGGCGTGGCGCCCACCGTCGGACTGGGTCAGGGCTCCAACGCGTCGGGCAGCACCCGTCGCATGACCGATGGCTCAAGCAACTTTTTGACCTACGAGATGTATTCGGACGCCGGCCGGACGACCGTGTGGAGTGACTCGGGCGGCGGGCTCTACGCACCGGGTGCGGCGGCTTCCAAAACTGCTCGCAATTTCACTGTCTACGGTCGTGTCCCGAGCAATCAGGATGTGGCCGCGGGCAGCTACAGCGACACGGTTGTCGCGACCGTGAACTTCTAACAGAAGCCAGCACTCGCTTCGGCCGATACGTTCTGTGTGAAGTACGCAATTTCAGCCAGGACATCGGTCCGTCGCCATCGTTCTGAGCAGGCCGGCCTCCGGGTCGACCGGCTCCTCGTCACGGCCCTGATGATGGCGTGGTTGTGGGGTGGGCCACAGGCCGGGGCCGCCGCAGCGGCAACCTTCACCGTCGACCCAACCCAGATTTTTCTCTCAGGACGTTCCGGCAGCGTGCTTCTGACACTCCGGAACGAGAGCGCCGAGACGCTGCAGTTCCAGCTCTCGGTGTTCGCGTGGGCGCAGAGTCCCTCGGGGGAGATGCAGCTCGAGCCGACCGAAGACATTGTGTTTTTTCCGACGCTGCTGACGCTCAAACCCAACGAGACACGCCGGGTGCGAGTCGGCAGCGCGACGACGCAGGAGGTACGCGAGAAGACCTATCGCGTCTTCGTCGAAGAACTGCCTCCGGCCGGCGCGGTTGCCGCCAGTGGAGTACGCGTGCTGACGAAGATGGGGATTCCGATTTTCGTGAGGCCGGTAAAGGAAGTCGCAACGGCAACGCTCAACGATCTGCGGCAGCAGGACGGCGCGGTCCGGTTCACGCTGACCAACGCGGGCACCGTTCACGTCGTGCCGCAAACCATCACGGTGAGGGGATTGGCGGGCTCGAACACAGCTTTCAACCGTGATCTTGAAGGCTGGTACGTGCTGGCCGGAGGCCGGCGCGAGTTCGAAATGGCATTTCCAAAGAACGCATGTGCGCAAGTGACATCGATCGCGGTGGACATCCAGTTCGCGTCCGGAAAGCTGCACGAGCAGCTGCAGACGCCGAACGGGGCGTGCCCACGCTGATCACGACGCGAGTCGCGTGTGTCTGCCTGTTCGCGTTCCTGCTATTTCCTCGGTGGTCGGACGCGCAGGATCAACGGGCGGTCCTCGAGCTGATCGTCAATCGCGTACCCTCGGGTGAATCGCTCGTGGTCCTTCGCGATCACGACGCGTTGGTTCCGGTCGAGACGCTGCAGACGGCTGGGCTGCGTAATTTCAGCGGGAATCGCGACACGCTCGGCGGACAAGAACTGGTTTCGCTGAAATCACTCGCTCCCGGCGTCGCTTTCTCGGTCGATGAAATCGAATTGCGGCTGACGCTGACCGCAAACCCGGAGCTGCTCGGATTGACCGTGCGCGATTTGTGGAGTGGCCGCCCGGCCAATCTGATCTACCGCAAGGACACCTCGAGCTATGTGAACTATTCGGCAAACTGGCACAGCAACCGCCAGTTCGATCTGTTTGCCGAATCGGCGACCAGTGTGCGCGGTGCCTCCTTCTACAACTCCGTCTCGGCACATCGGCAATCGGTCACGCGCGGCCTGACGAGTGTCACGCTCGATCAACAACGCCAGATGCGTCGATGGACGCTGGGCGACAGCTTTGCGTACAACGGACCGCTCGGCGGCGATGCCTGGATCGGCGGGCTCAGCATCGCCAAGGAATTTGCCATCGACCCCTATTACGTCCGCTATCCCACGTTATCGCTCTCAACTCCGATCGCCGTGCCCTCGGTGATGGAGGTCTACGTCAACGGCCAGGTGGTCAGCCAGGAGCGCGTCGCCCCCGGACGCCTCGATGTCCGGAATCTTCCCCTGACGATGGGGCGGAACGATGCCCGTGTCGTTGTGCGCGACGCGTTCGGTCAGACCCGCGAGCTGTCCTCCACCTACTACCTGACGTCCACCGCGCTCGCACAAGGCGTGCAGGACTATCAGTACAACGTCGGTTTCCGACGCTTCGGCGTCGGCGACAGGAATTGGGACTACCGCACGCCGGTACTGCTCGCCCGTCATCGCGTCGGCGTCACCAATGCCTTCACCGCCGGCGGCCGCGTGGAAATGCATCCCGGCCGACTGCTCAACGGCGGTCCGTCGGTGAACCTGCGATTGCCATTTGGCCAGGTCGAGACAGCGGGATCGGTGAGCCGGCGGCGCGAGCAGTGGGGCACGGCTGCCCATGCATCGTTCACGTATACCGGTTACCCGGTCAGCGCCGGCGGTTCGATGATGTTCGCCAGCCCGCACTATGCGACGCTCACGCCGAATCCAGTCAATGAAGATCCACGGCGGCAGGGCAGCGTGTTCGCGAGTGTTTCGTTGGCTCGTACCGTCAGCGTTTCGCTGCAACACACGCAGACGCGTTTGTATCGGGGCATCTCACGAGACCGCTCCAGCGTGCTCACATCGGTGCACGTCAGCCGAAATGCCGAGGTCATGGCCAGCGTGACGTATGCGCGCGACGAACGAGGACCGCGTAAGGAAGCCTATGCCGGTATAACCGTCCTGTTCGGCCGCTCGTCGGCGTCCGTCGCTCAAGTGCACGACTCGCGCGGCGATCGGATCGCGGTAGAGGCGCAGCAACCACTCCCGGTGGGTGTCGGATATGGTTATCAGTTCCGCGCGGAAGGCGGACCAAACGCGAACGTGAACGGCGTTGCGCAGTATCAGGGGACCCACGGCCGCTACGAAATGCGTCAGGAAACAATCGGCGGGGAATCCACGACCACGCTCAGCGCGATGGGTGCAATCGTCGGCATCGGCGGTAGCGTGTTTGCCACGCGTCCGGTCGAAGACAGCTTCGCACTGGTCCGCGTACCCGGTGTTGAGGGCGTCCGCACTTTCGCGAGTCATCAGGAGATCGGCAAAACCGGGCGTCGCGGCGACCTGCTGGTTCCAGATCTCCAGCCCTACTACGGTAACGTGCTGAACATCGCTGACGCCGACATCCCGCTGCAGTATGCGGTGCCTGATATTGGCGTGACGCTCGCACCACCGTATCGCGGCGGTGCTGTAGCGATCTTCGATGTCCAGCGCGTGCAACGCGTGCTCGGGAAGATCCTGGGCGCGGACGACCGGCCGTTTGTCTACGGCGAGCTCACGGTGACCAATGCGAACGGCCGCTCATTCGGATCTCCGGTCGGCAACGACGGCTCGTTCTATTTCGAGAACTTGCCTGCGGGCTCTTACACCGCGGCCGTGGAGAACCGAACCAGCCAGTGCACGTTCCGCGTTGAGATTCCGGTATCGAACGACACCGTCATCAATGTCGGCAAGGTGCGATGCACGGGCGGAGGCGGGCAATGAGCTTCAAGCGCCTGCTCACCATGCTCGCACTGGTGATTGGCACCTTGTACGCGTCCGACGCACACGCGCAGGCCTGTACGATCTCGGCGACGTCGGTGAACTTTGGCAACTACAACGTGTTCAATGGATCGCATGTCGATTCCACTGGCACGGTGACGTATAGGTGCAACGGCTCGGCCCGCAACATCACGGTTGGACTGACGCAGGGCGCAAGCGCCTCGTTCAATCCGCGACAGATGCAGAAGGGCGCGGAGGCGTTGACCTACAACTTGTTCCTTGATGCATCGCGTTCCAGCATCTGGGGAGACGGGACAAGCGGAACGTCCCTCCATCCGGGTGGCAATCCGCCAAACAACACCAACGTCAACGTCACCGTCTACGGTCGCGTGTGGGCAGGACAGGACGTCAGCGCAGGAGCGTTCTCAGATACGGTCACCGCCGTTATCAATTTTTGAGTACTAGAAATTCAGAGTGAGGACCGTACCGGCTTCAGGAACGACGGCACCGGATGGCGGCTGCTCGGTCGCCGACACTTTGAGAGTAGATTGTGCGCCAGTCGTGCACGTCAGACGCACTACCGGGGCGGAATTCTCAGCGCGCGCATCGACTGAGCACGAACGCACGACGGTCACGCTCACGGCGATCTGCGCGCTGCTCGATCCGGCCGACGCGACCGCTGTTGCTGCCACACTCGCCAGCACGACGATCGCAAGCGCCTTCGTCACGGCGCTAAATCCTGACAACAGTAGGCGAATCTGCATCAACGTGGATAGCTTCCAGAGCCCGGATAATACCGTGAGCGGTCGTCGGCCGGGACAGCCGCAGGATGACGCTCTGCGCTCCCTGACCATCGAGCGACAACTGCACCCACACATACGGACCGTCGGCGTAGATCCCCTGAATTCGAGAGCCCCAGTCACCGCTCCCACTGGAGACGCTCACGCCATCGACCGACCTAAACAACTGATCGATTTCCGATAGGGCGCTCGCATCCGCGCTGGGCGCCTGGGACTCTGACACGCCACCTCTTGGAACCGGAGTAGTTCATGTTTCCCGCCAACGTCAGAACGGATCGGGAATGACAGCTAAGTTGTTGATTGCCCTGAGATTGATGCAGCGTCGGCGGGAGACAGTCAAGGAAGCCAAAAGGGCGCGAAGTGCGCATCCGGCAGACATAAGTTCGACGATCGTGCCGCACGATCGCGGAGTCCGCAGATCAGGACCCGGCCTACCACTGCTGATTCAGTGCTCGTCCTGATACTGGTCCTTCAGACGTGCGACGACGGCCGGATCGGCGAGCGTGGTCGTGTCGCCGATCGTCTTTCCCTCGGCGATGTCACGCAAGAGCCGGCGCATGATCTTGCCCGAGCGCGTCTTCGGCAAATCAGCGGCGAAGATCACGTCGTCGGGCCGGGCGATCGCGCCGATCTTCTTGACGACGTGTTCTTTCAACTCGCCGACGAGGAGTTCGGAGCCTTGCATGCCGTCCTTCAACGTGACAAATGCGGCAACCGCTTGCCCTTTGATCTCGTGCGGCCTGCCGACGACAGCAGCCTCGGCAACTCGTGGATGATCGACAAGGGCGCTCTCGACTTCCATGGTGCCGATGCGATGGCCAGCCACGTTCAGCACATCATCCACACGGCCGAGCAGCCAGAAGAATCCGTCAGTGTCGCGCTTCGCTCCATCGCCGGTGAAGTACACGTCAGGCGTCCAACGGTTCCAGTACTGCTTCACGTATCGGTCAGGATCGCCATAGATACCGCGGAGCATCGCTGGCCACGGACGTGTCAGCGCGAGCAGGCCGCCGCCGGCGCCTTCCACGCTCTCACCCTTCTCGGTCTTAATTTCGGCGGAGATGCCGGGAAATGTTCGCGCTGCTGATCCCGGTTTGGTCGTAGTGATGCCCGGCAGAGGCGTGATCATGATCGCCCCTGTTTCCGTCTGCCACCAGGTATCGACGACAGGACATCGCTCGCCGCCGATGTAGCGATGGTACCAAACCCACGCTTCTGGATTAATCGGCTCGCCGACAGAACCTAACAGCCGCAGGCTCGTCAGATCGCGACGCTTCGGCCAGTCTGTGCCCCAGCGCATGAACGCGCGAATCGCAGTTGGCGCGGTGTAGAAGATCGTGACGCCATATCGCTCGACGATCTGCCAGAAGCGGTCCTTCTCGGGCCAATCGGGCGCGCCTTCGTACATGACGACTGTCGCGCCGTTCGCCAACGGTCCATAGACGACATAGCTGTGGCCAGTCACCCAGCCGATGTCGGCCGTGCACCAATAGACGTCGTCTTCCTTGAGATCGAATACCCACTTTGTCGTCGCATAGGTGCCGACGAGATAACCACCCGTCGTGTGGACGATGCCCTTCGGCTTTCCGGTGGTACCAGACGTGTAAAGGATGTAGAGCATGTCCTCTGCATCCATGCGCTCCGGCTCACAGACGTACGACGCGTCCTGCATCAGGCGGTGGTACCAGTGATCGCGTCCTTCCTTGACGTGGACTTCGACCGGAGACCCGTGCAGGCGCTGCACGATCACCACGTTCTTGATCGACGGTGTTCCCTCCAGCGCTTCGTCGGCCATCTTCTTCAACGGCACCACCTGACCGCGGCGCCATCCTCCGTCAGCGGTCACCAGCAGTGTGCACTGCGCGTCATTGATGCGATCGCGGAGCGACTCCGAGCTGAAGCCGCCGAAGACCACGGAATGAATGGCGCCGATTCGCGCGCACGCGAGCATGGCGATCGCGAGCTCGGGAATCAGCGGCAGATAGATTGCCACGCGGTCGCCGCGCGTGATGCCGAGGGACTTGAGGACGTTGGCGAACTGACTGACCTGGCGGTACAGATCGAAATAGGTCAGCGTCCGGCGATCGCCGGGCTCGCCTTCCCAGATGAGCGCTGCCTTGTTCCTCCGCGCTCCGCGCACGTGACGATCGACACAGTTAACGCTGGCATTGAGCGTGCCGCCAACAAACCATTTCGCATGCGGCGGCTTCCACTCGAGCACGCGCGACCAGGGCGAGAACCACTCGAGCTCTTCGGCAAAGCTGGCCCAGAACGCCTCGGGATCCCGCTCCGCCCGCGCGTAGACCTCTTGGTCACGCACGTTGGCCTGCGAGCAGAAGGATGCAGCAGGCGCGAACGTACGATCCTCTTGCAGGAGATCGGCGATCTCTGGTGGCGCTTTCTGGTCTGCCATAGGCGGATCAGGATAATGGATTT
>DAINQP010000163.1:0-9626 GCA_036742665.1 Vicinamibacterales bacterium
TGAACGGCAGCAGATAGATCGCACTCGCCCGCAGATTGTGGGTGCGATCGATCAGGCACGGGCCGAAGTCGTACTCCTCGTCGTAAGGGTTGGTCGCCGCGGTGCCGCCTTCGAACAATGAGTTGCCCGACGTTGTGTCGCGGCAGCGCGACAATGTGTACGACAGCTGCGACTGCACGTTCGAGGCAAAGCGCCGGTTCAGCGCCGCCTGGAAGGAGTGATAGTCGGACCGCGCGTAGGTATTGGCGCTGACGAGCGCAGCAAACTGCGGGTTCACCCGTGGATTGGAAATCGTCTGCGCCCCATTTCGAGAACCATAGACGACCGTGCCGTCGGTAAGCGTCCGCGGCGTCACGGGATTTGTGTCGCGCTGGCGCTGTAGGTGATCGCCGCGGCTTCCAACATAGGCCAGGGTTACGTTGGTGGCGCTGAACAACTCACGCTGCACGTTGACGTTCCACTGATGCAGTCGAGGCGAGTCACCCATGTCATAGTCGAGCGCCTGCATTTGAGAAATCTGCGATGCTGCGGGGTTCGGCGTCGGAAAGACCGGCACCGGCGGAAACGGCAGGCGCACCTGCGCGCCGAGCGCGAACGGCGGGTTCAGCGCGTAGGCGGGGCCGAGGCGATTGGCCGTGATTGGACTATGGAAGATGCCGTAGCCGGCGCGAATCGACATCTTCTGATTCGCTGACGGATCGAAGGCTAGGCCGACACGCGGCTCCCAGTTGTTCAGCGTCGGATTCCGGGAGAACGCCTCGGTGATCGTCGTGAAGCCGGTGGACTGCGCGAGGTCCACCAGCGCCGCGGCCGTGTCGAGCGTGGGAATCGAGCGCGGATCGTACCTGAGCCCGAGATTCAGCGTGACGCGATTGCCCAGGCGCCATTCATCGTGGACGTAGCTGCTGATCCGCCATTCCTCGATGTTCCGCGCCGCGTCGTTCGCCCCTGGCAGTGCTCCGAGAAACAGCGACGGCTGGTTCTGCAAGAACGCCGTCAGGCTGGGAAACGTCCACGCGCCATCGCCAAACAGCGGCAGATCGACGAACGTCGTCTGACGCTCGTACTCGGCGCCGAATTTCAGCGAGTGTCCCCCCGCCCCCCATACCACGTCGTCTCCGACGATGGTCCGGGTCTGACGCTGCCGGAACGGCAGCACCTGATTGCCGCCGACGCCTGCAACGCCGGAACCGGGGTTGACGCTGCCGCTCATGCGACCGGGGAAGAACACCAGCAGCCCGTTGTCGAGATCCGTGCGCGTCGACTCTTCTCGCGTGCGAGTCGCTCCAAGGCGCAGCGTGTTGGCCACAGTGGACTTGACGACCTGACGCAGTTCTGCCGTGACATAGTGATTGCTCGTCTTGTCGTCGCTGTTCCACAGGGGAATCGCCGAGCCCGAATTCGGCTCGAATACCGACGCCAGGTCCCCGGTGTAACGAAGGAACAGGTTCGTGGTGTTGGTGACGGTGTAGTCGAAGCGACCGACGAAATAGTTCTCGTTGGCTGGAGTTTCGTTGGTCAGGTCAACCCGGCCGATCCCCTGGGCGGCCTGTTCCGGCGTCTGCCGCATCGGCAGCGGATACAGCTGCAGCACCGGTGCAATCGCTGGATGGACGCCGACGTTCACCCCGTTGATGATGCCGATTCGCGCGTTGGCATCCGGTACGTTGATAGCCTGCGTCTGACCGATCGTCTGCCGCAACCCCTCGTAGGTGACGAAGTAGAACGCCTTGTTCCTGATCAACGGACCGCCGAAACTCCCGCCGAACTGATTCTTCTCGAGCGTTGGGTCGGGTCGGCCGATGAGTGTGTCGAAATAGTTGGACGCATCAAACCCGTCGTTACGGTAGTACTCGAAGAGCGAGCCGTGCCACTGATTCGTCCCGGACTTGGTGATGGCGTTGATAGCAACGCCGTTGCCACCGAACTGCGCACTGTAGGTGTTGGTCAGTACCTGGTATTCAGCAATGGCTTCGACGCCAAGTGTCGTGCCCAGCTGCCCGGATCCGCTGCCGCGGTTCCAGTAGTTCTGCACGTTGGTGTTGTCCATGAGGAACACCTGTCCCTCGGGGCGGGCGCCGGAGACGGTATATTGCGGCTGCCGTCCAAAGAACTGCTGGAACTGTCCGCCGGCAGTCGCCGCTGGCACTTCGTTGGCGCCTGGCGCGAGGACGATCAACTTCGAGTAGCTGCGATCGATCAGCGGGAGCTCGGCCATCTGTTTCTGCTCGATGACCGTGCCGAGTGCCACGGAGACGGTGTCAACGACGGGCGCGGCCGCAGTGACGGTGATGGTTTCCTCCACCGCCGACGGTCCGAGCGCGAAGTCCACGACGGCCTGGATGCCGACCACCAGACGGATGCCTGGCCGAAGGACGGTCTGAAATCCCGACAGTGACGCTTCGACGTTATAGGTCGCGGGCAGCAGGTTGTTCACGGTGTAGCGACCTTGCGAATCAGCGACCGTGCTCTGCACAACGCCGGTTTCGGTGTTCGTGACACTCACCGTGGCACCAGGCAGTACAGCTCCCGTGCGGTCGGTGACCGTGCCGAGTACCGCCGCGCGGACGGCTTGCGCCGCCGCGTTGCTGGGGACGGCGCACGAGAGCGCTGCTACACATACAACGACAAGCCTTCGCGTCACGATGTGGTTCTCCTCGGAAAGGACGGCATCGAGCGTCGCGGTCTGCGGGCCCGCGCCACTCTGCGCTGACGCACAGGCGGACGCAAAATCGTTTGTCGAGATACCCGCCATCGCGGAGATCGATGACGCAGCCGATCGCAATGACCGGTAGAATCCGGCCCATGCGGCATCAGTTCTTCGTCGTCGGAGCAGCACTCACATGGGCGACACTCGTCGCGGGTCAGGCACCGCCGGCGCAGGATGCGGGCCGTGTAGACACGCCCGCGATCCGTCAGCGGCTCGACACGCTTCGCAAGTCGGCGGGCTCAGAGTGGGCAGAGACGTTCGAGTTCTTCTGTGCCATGAATCCCAATCGTGCCAACCGTGCCGACGATCCGGAAATCGAACCAACGCGTGTGTTCGACAACCTGGCGGTGATTGGTCGCACGAGCACGGCCGTCTGGGTGGTCACGACATCCAGCGGTCTCGTGATGATCGATGCCGGCTACGGCGATCAACTCGACTCATTACTCCTGGCCGGAATGAAGAAGCTTGGGCTCGATCCTGCTCGGGTCACCCACGTCATCGTCGCGCATGGACACGGTGACCACTTCGGCGGCGCGTCCTACTTCCAGCAACGCGGTGCGCGTGTCGTCATGGGCGCGCCGGACTGGGACCTTGTCGAAGCTCCTCCTGCCGCCGGACGAGGACCGGCGCCAGCTGCTGCACCCATCGCGCCACCACGCCGCGATATTGCCGTAACTGACGGCCAGACACTCACGGTCGGAGATGTCACGTTTACCTTCGTGATGATTCCCGGTCACACACCCGGTTCAGTCGGAATCGTATTCTCCGTCAAGGACGGTACGGCGACGCGCATGGCCGGCCTGTTTGGCGGGAGCATCCTGATACCGACACGAATTCCCGACGAAGGACTTCGCCAGTACATGAAGTCGATCGAGCACTGGGGCAATGTGACGCGCAAGATGAATGTCGAGGTGGAGATCCAGAATCACCCGATGTACGACGGATTCCTCGCCAAGCTGCAGCGCCTCAAACAGCGTAAGGCGCCTGAGCCAAACCCGTTCGTGATCGGCCGTGAAGGCTATCGGCGGTTTCTCGACGTGATGTCGGGTTGCACCGACGTGCAGCTTGCGCGTCGCACGGCCGCCTGAGTATCGGATGACACACGTGCATTTTGTCGGCAGCGTCGCGCTCGACACACCCGAGGAGGTGTTCGCCGCGATCGGTCGGTACTGCGGAGCCTATCTGAGAAGGGTCCCGGATGGCGAACCGGGTGGCAGACGTCTGTGGATTAGCTGGCAGATTCCAGTGTTGCGAGCGAACCCCTCGCTCGCACCTGTTGGTGAAGGATTGGTGCCCTTGAAATTGGCCGACGGTGTCCTGCCCGACCAGCTGCACTTCGGCGAGCTCGGGTACTACCGAGAAGCGCGTCCCTCATACGAGGACTTTCTCAGAGCTCGTGAGGCCGGTCACATTCCCCCGACGGTCCGATTTCAGGTATCACTCCCGACGCCGCTAGCCGTCGTCATCCCGTTCTGTCGTCAGCCTGACGCGCAGCAGATTGTTCCGGCGTACGAGCGTGCGATGCAGCGCGAGGTCGAGCGCATCTGCACGGCAATCCCGCATCGCGACCTGGCGATTCAATGGGACGTCTGTATCGAGATGATCCAATGGGACGGCCGCGTTCCGACGATGCCGCCGTTCCCAGGCATGGAACAGGTGTTCGCCGGTAACTTCCAGCGTCTGGCTGCGATGGTGCCTGAAGACGTCGAACTTGGATTCCATCTGTGTTACGGCGATCTCGACGCGAAGCATTTCATCGAGCCCGCGGACGCGACGAAGATGGTGGAGCTCGCGAATCTCATCACTCGCAGCGTCTCGCGTCCGATCACGTGGTTACACATGCCGGTGCCGATCGGCCGGACCGACGATGCGTTCTACGCGCCGCTCGAGAACTTACGACTCAACCCCGAGACCGAGCTGTACCTGGGCCTCGTGCATGCGCAGGACGGCGTGGAAGGAACGCGAAGGCGTATCGAGAAAGCGAAGAAGTACACGCCGGATTTCGGCATCGCCTCCGAATGCGGCATCTCGCGCGGACGGGATCCCAGCACGGCGCTCGAATTCATCAAGACCTACGCGGCGGCCGCAGCGGCAGTCTAGCGCGCGCTATCGCGAAGCAGCCGTCGCCGGCTCGAGTGGCGGCAGATGGTTGCCGCGGTGGCAGGTATAGCAGGTGACGTACCGCTTTCCCTCCGGCACGATGGACGACGCGGCAAAGACGATGTCAACGCTGTCCTGAGGAAAGAGCGACGCGTTGATCTCCTTGAGCATCCCGATCATGTTTCGAGCGACGAGCTTCTTCGGGCTCCCGTCGAGGTGCCGCTCGTCGGCGTGACCGCGCTCGTGCGTGTCGCCGAACACGTGACAGAAGTTGCACTCGACACCGAGGGCGGCACGAAAGGCCGGCATCACCATGAACGTGTCGGCGTTCGACGGCAGATGCACCATGTTCATGTGCTGTTGCGCTCCGCGCCCTGGAGGAAGTGGCGCGGCTGGAGCCGCACCACGGCCTCGTGCTGCAGTGCCCGCGGGCGGGCCGGCTCCGCGCGTGCCAGGTGCGCCTGGCGGCGATCCTGGTTCCGGGGCGCGGTCCGGTCCCTTGGGGTCCGGCGCCGCCGATAGCGGCAACGCCGCGCCCTGATGGCACGTGAAGCACGTCACGTACTGCTTGCCTTCGGGAAACGGGAGATAACGGGATTTGCTGAAGTCATTGCCGCTGTCAGGAAAGCGATCCGCGACCAGTCGCATCATCCGCAGCATGCTCCGACCGACGTCCTTGTTCGGATTGGCGTCGCTGGCGAAATCGTTCGCCACGTGGCAGTAGGCGCACTGGACGCCAAGCGCGGCGTTGAAGCGGGTCATCACTCGCTGAATATCGACATCGGGCGTAAGCACACGAAGATTGCGCGCCGGCGCGGCGCCGCCTTGCGCCCCGACCGGCGCCGTCGCGGCGATGGCCATCCACGCGAGCGCCAGGCAGATTATCGAGCGCCGGACCATGGCTTCTGCAACGAGTCCTTGTACGCGACGAGCAGCCACGCGACGTTGGAGCGACCGTCACCCCACACCGGATTCGGCGGCGGTGGCGGATTCTTCACCTGAATCCTGTAGCGGCCCGGGTTCCGCAGGAACCGTTCGTCGATCACGATTTCGATCTCGCTGATGCTCTTCAGCTCGAACGGCATCGGCCGATCGTCGAAGAAGACCTGCGTCCGTTCGAAGAAGTTATAGCCGGTCACCTTCAGTCGGAGCGTCGGTCCGCCTTCACGTACCGCGACCTTCGACACGAACTCGTCGAAGAACTCCTTGCGCTGGGTGTCGATCGTCTCGATGCCTGGCTGCGCGAGACGTGCCGCCGCGACGCGTCCGACCTGTCCTTCGCGATAGACCGCGCGCTTCTTGACCAGCGTGAACGCGAGATCCTCGACGTTTGGAATGCCGATGAAGCCGTCGCCCCGGAACGGGTTCATCTCGTTGAACCAGGCGTGATAGCGGCCGTCCAGGACCTTGCCATCGAAGACGACCGAGGAAATGTTCCTCACGTTCGCGATGCTTTGCAGCGGGTCGGCATTCAGGATCACGAGGTCGGCGATCTTGCCCACTTCTACGGTGCCGATCTCCTTCCCGACACGCATGACGTCGGCCGGCCATTTCGTCGCCGCCTGTAGCACCTGCATGGGCGTCAACCCCGCGTCCTCGACCAGGATCTCCATCTCGTGATGCACGGATGGACCAGGGGTCGCCTGATTGCCGCCGTCGCTGCCGACCAGCACCTTGCCGCCGGCCTCGACATACATCTTGTGGAATCGCAGCGCGTTGCGAAACCCGCGCTCGCGCCGCTCGCGCACCTGGGGACGGGTGTGCGGCGGGTTCGCGTAGTTGCCGAGCAGGTTCAGCCGCCGCTCTTCGGGGTAGTAGAACTGCACGGCTTCATTCGCGAACAGCTTGCGATCTTCGGCCTCGAAGCGGCTCCATCCCTTCTGGAGTCCCATGCCTTTCTCGATGAACGCCGGAATCAGGTGGATGTTGCGCGTCACGAGATACTTGATTTCCGCTGCCGCCTTCGCATCGTCCATGTAGGCCCAGATATCGAGATCGTCCGGAGGAGGCGGCACGAACGGTGCAATCTCTCCTGGTTTCACGACCTGCCGCTGCAGGTTGGGATCAGGCAGTGGCGGCATCGAGTCATTCGCCACTTCCTCGGAGACCCCGATCGAGAGCGGAATCGCGTCAGCCCCCAAATCCGCAGCCTTCCTCGGAAGGATCTCCGGACCGGTCGAGCGAATGAACGCCGGCTTGCCAGCTCGATGCCCTTCCTCGAACGCCGTACGCACGACCTCGTCCTTCGCCCGGCCGGTCTGAAACATCACCGCGTCCGCACCGAGCGCGAGAATGCGACGCGTCCACTCGCGTGCTTCGTCGGCAGTGTTCAGGACTTTCAGATTGAAGTACGGCGATTCGAGCCCGTTCAGGTTCGCGAACTCCTGGAAGTGCACCGGCGCATCCCACGGGCGGGGCTGGAGGATCCGTCCCTTCAGCACGGCGTCATGCATGAAAATGCCGACCTCGCCGTTGTTGCCGATGCCCACGAACGACGTCACGCCGTGATTCAACATCGCCTCGCCGTGATGCGAGTAGAAATTGAGCTGCGCGTCCCACAGCCCGGGAATGATGAACTTGCCATCGCCGGCAACGACTCGCGCACCAGGGGGCGTGGCGGCGCCGCGCCGGCCAATCGCCGCGATGCGGTTGCCGCGGACGACGATCTGCACGTCGCGCATCGGCGCGCCACCGTTGCCGTCGATGAGCGTGCCGCCCTCGATGACCAGAACGGTCGCCGGAGCCTGTCCATCGACGACGCCGGAGCTGAGGGCGAGAAGGAGTGCCGCGACAAGTAGGGCCGGTCGTTTTCGACCGGCCGTTGGTATGGTCATCACGGCACGCATCGTAAGTGTCTGTGGGAGACTCGCAAAATCGTTACTGTAAATGGCGCCTATCGGCGATAACGATTTGGACTTGACGGTCGGCCGCAGGCATAGTCTTGGCGCGACCGCTGTGGTACGTCGCCGGCGAGGGGTGAATCATGAATCTGGGCCTGACCAGGGCCATTTTACTGTTTGCAGTCGTGCCAGCGTTCGCCTTCAACGTCCTCGTCGACGCACAACGAGGTGGACGTGGCGCGCCGGCTGCGCCACCGACGCCTCGCGCGGCCGCGCCCTTCGATCTTTCCGGTCAATGGGTGTCACTCATCACTGAGGACTGGCGTCATCGTCAGTTCACGCCGCCCAAAGGCGATTACGCGCCGCTGCCTCTGTCGCCGGCAGCACGCAAGATGGCCGACAGCTGGGATCCCGCGAAAGACGAAGCCGCCGGCGAACAATGCAAGGCATATGGCGCCGCTGGCCTCATGCGGCTGCCGACGCGGATACGCGTCGCCTGGCAGGACGACACGACGCTGAAGCTCGACACCGACGCCGGAACGCAGACGCGAATGTTGTACTTCGGCGCTCCTCAAGGGAACGGCGGTGATTGGCAGGGTCTCTCGGCAGCGACCTGGGACGCTCCCCGGGCACCGTTCGCCGGTCGGGGCGGTGGGCCGCCGTCGGGTGGATCGCTCAAAGTCGTCACCACGCGAATGAAGCCCGGCTACCTTCGCAAGAACGGCGTGCCGTACGGGGCGAACGCGATGTTGACCGAGTACTTCGATCGTTTCGATGTTCCGGGCGGCGATTCGCTGTTGATCGTCACGAGCGAACTCGTGGACTCCGAGAATCTCATGACGCCGTATTGGACGAGCCAGCAGTTCAAGCGCGAGAACGGAACGGCAGGCTGGAATCCGACGCCCTGTGCGGCGCGTTAGGACCGACATGAAGAGCGTTCGAGGATTGATAGGCGCAGGGCTCATACTCCTCTGTGTCACATTGCGTGGCCAGGCTCCCCAGATCCCCACGGCGATTCCTGGCCAGGCTCCACCGGTCGATCTGAGCGGCTACTGGTCGCCGGTCCTGCATGAGGACCTGATGGAGCGCGGCGCCGGATCGGAGCTCGCCGATTACGGCGGCTTTCCACTCAACGAGGCTGGCCGCCTCTGGGCGCTGTCCTACGACCCGTCGCGCGTGACGCTGCGGCACCATCAATGCGAGGCCTATCTCGCGCCGTATCAGATGCGAGCCCTCGGCAACTTCCGCATCTGGGAGGAGCGCGAGGAGCACACGCAGCGTCTGGTTGCCATCCACATCTGGGCGCAGACAACCGAGGGACATCGGGTCATCTGGATGGACGGACGACCGCACCCTCCCGCGTGGGCGCCTCACACCTTCAGGGGGTTCTCGACGGGCCAGTTCGTAGGCAACGCCCTGGTGGTTCGCACGACGCATATGAAGAACGGCGCCCTTCGCCGCGGCAACGGCGTCCCACAAAGCGATCAGGCGACGCTGATGGAGTACTTCGTCAGACATGACGATCACCTGACGAACGTCACCGTCGTCGCCGATCCCGTGTTCCTGAGCGAACCGATCGTTCGCAGCAATGACTTTTACCGGCAGCCCGTCGATCCCGGCGCCTGGTTGTATGCCTGCGACGACGGCGAGCAGATCCTCGATCGTCCCAAGGACGACGTGCCGCACTATCCGTTCGGAAAGCAGCCGTTCGCCCGCGAGTTCGCCGCGCGTTACAAGCTGCCGCTCGCGTCGAGCCTGCTCGGTGGTGTGACGATGTATCCCGAAATGGCGGCCCGGCTGCGCACGGTCACCGATGCGGAGGCCAACGCACTGTTCGCACCCGCCCGGGGCGGTTCGCCTGAAGCCAGCAAGGGCGTGGACCCCGAGCCCCGCGACGGCAACATCCACATCTGGCCGGTCCGCGACAACGTCTACATGCTCGTCGGCGATGGCGGCAACATCGTGGTGCAAACAGG
>DAINQP010000163.1:9636-14094 GCA_036742665.1 Vicinamibacterales bacterium
CGCATGGCGGGGTATCTGAAGGAGCTGGGGTTTGGAGAACATAATCCCGACAGACTGGGAAATTAAAAGCCTAGATACATTAGTAAAGAGACAGCGACCAATATCATACGGCGTGGTGCAAACAGGAGATCAGGGCGCGTTCGTGGTCGATACCGGGGAGGGGAAGCTCTCCGAGAAAGTGCTCACCGCGATTCGGTCGCTGACGAACAAGCCCATACAGTTCATCGCCAATACCAACTTCCGGCCCGAGCACACCGGCGGCAACGCTGCGCTCGGCGCCGCCGGTCAGGATCCCAGCCTGCCTGGATCGTTCTTCTTCGTCCAGTCACCGCGCGGCGTGACGGGGTTCTTCGATGACCCGCTCAAACACGCGACGATGATGGCGCACGCGAACGTGCAAGTGCGGATGCAGGCGGCTGGCGCACCCGCCGATGCGGTTCCGGCCGATACCTATCTCGAGGATCGTCGCAGAAAATTCCATAACGGCGATGCGATTGAGTTCTTTTACCAGCCGAAGGCCGTGACCGATGGCGACAGCCTGGTCTATTTCCGCCGTGCCGACGTCATTGTCGCGGGCGACATCTTTACGACGACACAGTACCCGGTGATCGACGTGAAGAGCGGCGGGTCAGTGCAGGGCCTGATCGCGGCGTTGAACAACATCCTCGACAGGACGGTGTACCGTCATCAGGGCGAAGGCGGCACCTACATCGTGCCCGGGCACGGCTACGTCGCCGACGAGCACGAGGTCCTCGAGTACCGCGACATGGTGGTCATCGTCCGCGATCGGGTCAAGTCGCTGATCGAGGCTGGCGCAACCCTGCAACAAGTGAAGGCCGCACGTGTGACGGCTGACTACGACACGCAATTCGGCGCGAACACAGGAGCGTGGAGGACGGACATGTTCGTCGAGGCGGTCTATTCCAGTTTGAAAGCCGCGTCTGCGAAACGCTGACGAAGGCGGCCGGCGGCAATCACAGCCGTGCGGCCGAACGTCTGCGGCGAGGTCCGCTCGCTGCTTTGGTGGTTGCAGGCCGGAACTGCCGGTTTCGCCCGCTCTCGGTAATCGGCGGCGGTTCGTGCGGCAGGTCGCTGACGGCTTCCTTCAGCAAGCGGCGGAACCACTGGCTCGCGGGATCGTAGTCGTGGACCTTGTGCCACTGCAGCACTTCCACCATCGGCGGGATGGCGATGGGCATTGGGACCAGCTTCAGCGGCAGACTCTCCGCGCACTTCACGGCCAGCCTGGTGGTGATCGTGGCTACGCGGCCTGTACCGACAACGAGTTGAGGCGCAAGACTGAACGTGGGTACAGAGACCTCGACCCGCCGCTTGAAATTGGAACGCCGCAGGAATTGCTCGTCGTAGTTGCCCGACGATTCCGCGCCCGCCACGTTGACAACGACGTGCCCGAGATTGAGATATTCCTCGAGCGTCAGCGATGTGCCGATCGACTCGTTGCCCGCCCACGCGACACAGGTGTAGGTGTCCTCGAATAGCACGTCCGTCGGATGATTCGCCGACACGAAACCATCCGGCGAGATGAGGAAATCCAGCTCGCCGCTCTCGAGGTCCTCCGACGCTCGCCGGCCGACAGCGCGCAGCTCGAACGTCATGTGCGGTGCTTCCTGCCGCGCGCGGCGCAGCACGTCGGCCATCAGAATGTCTGCGACGTAGTCGCTGACCGCGAGCGACATATGTCGAGTTGCCGTCAACGGATCGAACTGCGGCTTCGAGCCGAGCGTGCCACGAATCTGAAGCAGGATGTCGCGAACCGGTTCGACGAGTCCTTCGGCGACAGGCGTCAGCGCCATCTGGCGTCCGACCGGCACGAGCAACTCGTCATGGAAGTAGTGCCGCAGCCTCGCGAGCGCCCCGCTCATCGCGGATTGACTGAGATTGAGCCGGTTGCCGGCACGGGTAACGTTGCGCTCGGTCAACAGCGCGTCGAGAGCGACGAGCAGATTCAGATCGAAGAGGTGCAGGTCCATACACTCATGTGGCTGCGCGTACCCGGGTTCGGCTGGACGTCGAATTCTGTCACGAAGCGGTCGTCGTGGTCCTGAACCCAGTCACTTGAGCCCGCTTGAGAACCTCTCGCCTTCGGCACAGATTTCGTCGATGAGCTCGGTATCCGCGGCGAACTGCTGCCGTAAGGTCACCGACCACGGCTTCGTATACGCCTTGGGATCATCCACCGTGACCTCGATCTCGAGGTGTCCGAAGTCGGGTCGCCGGATTCGCTCACGAACCTTGGCCGACTCCGTGATCATGCTGCCGTCCCAGTCGATCCACAGGTCGTCGCGAAATCCGATGCTGTCGATCACCAGCGTGTCGTCGGCCCACGTCGCCGTCGAATAGCCCTGCCACGACGGATTTGGAGCCTCCGGCAGTGAACGGCCGTCGGTGAAGACCTGACGGTAAGTACCGTTGTACTCGTTCAGCATCACCAGCAGATCCGGCGTCTGGACGAACTTCAGATAGTGAGGAAGCCCGTAGGCACGTAGAAAGAAGTCGGGAAGGCATCGGATGTGCGGGTCGTCGATAGCCTGGTTCGCCGTGCGCTCGTCAACGAGTTTGGCGAGCCACGGCTGGTAGGGCAACCCGGCGGGCATGTCGATGCCCAGGTTGATGCTCTGCCGCGAGAAGCTGGCCGTTCGCGGCGGACACTTTCGCGACGGAGGATTCATCTTCAGCAGCTCGGCGATCGGTGCAGTCCCTCGAATGACGCAGAGTGGCTCCGCCGTCATCCACACACCAGACAAGTCTGGCCGTCCGTTCGCCAGTCGCGGAGTCGCCGCCGCAAGATCGACTTCGCCCGTCGCTGTTCGCGGCGCTCGCGGACTCGGTACTGTGAACCACTGAGCATTTGTCGAATCTGACACTCCAACAATGACGACGATCATCAGAATCGTACTCACACGTGTCTGGACGTGCGGCCACGTAAGGTGGTTGAACATGTATGACTCCGTCAGGATGCGAAGCAGGAAATCGATAGAAAGACTCGCACAGGAGTGGCGCTTTCGCATGTATCGTCGAATGCGATGTCAGTCATCTGCTGGCTTGATGACTGCAATTGCACCATGAAGAATGACCGACTGCCGGTAAGCTTGTCGGCGCGTACGAGGAGGGGAGTTGCGATGTACAACCGGGTCGTTGTTCTCTCAGTGAGTGTGGCCATCTCCACGGCGTTTGTCATTCGCCTCGCGAGCCAGGCCGCCGCGCCGGAGCGGCAGCTGGTGACACGCGCCGCGGACGCGCTCGGCGGCCGCGACCGCGTGATGGCTCTCAAGACGCTGCAGATCATCGGCTACGGTGAGCTGGCGTACTTCAACGGCGGCGGCAACATCACCGGAGATCCGGACGCCCCTCAGAAGTGGCAGAAAGTCCTCGAGTACACGCGGACGATCGATCTCGAGCACTGGCGCACGCGCGTGCAGCAGCGCCTGAAGATGGATTTCGTCTTCGCCTCAACCGTCGGGCAGCTCGGGCTCAACCGGACCAATGAGACGCTCGACGGCGACGTCGCCTACAACATCGGTGGAGGGTTCCTCGCCGCGCCTCAGCCAGCGACACCACAGCCCCAGCCCGCGGGGGCGGCAGCCGCGCGCCAACGTCGGGTCGAGCTGCTCGCCCATCCGGTCACGATCGTCCGCGCCGCACTTGATCCGATGAGCAAGCTGTCGAACCTCCGCAAACAGGGAAATCTGCAAATCGTCGACGTCACCGTGCGTCAGGGCGACACGCTGACGCTGGCGGTGAATGCGACGACCAATCTTCCCGCCTGGGTGAGTTACGTCGGCCCGAATGCCAACCTCGGAGATGTCACCTTTCGCACCGCATTCGCCGGTTACGTGCCGGAAAAGGGCATTCAACTGCCGACTGGCTTTGCCACCACCATCGACTTTCGCAACGTCGTCCAGAGCAAGGTCTACGTCGATCGCAACATCGTCGATGCGCCGATTGATGATCTGAGCGCGCCGGCATCACTGCGCCAGGCGAAGCCGCAGGGTCCGCCCGCGGGAGGCGGCGCGAACCTGCCGCCGATGAAAGTCGCCGACCACGTGTGGTTCCTGAACGGCAACACGTTCTTCGAATTCGACGACCACCTCACGATGGTCGAGGCCAACCGCACCGACGCCGCGCTGCGCGCCGTGCTCGACGCCGCGAATGCGCTCGTCCCGGGCAAGCGGGTCACGCAGGTGATCCAGACGCATCACCACTTCGATCACAGCGCCGGGTTGCGCGCGGCCGTCGCCGAAGGGTTGACCATCATCTCGCGCCGCGGGAACGAAGGGATCTTCCGTGAGATGGTGGCGCGCCCCGCACGGCTGTTTCCGGACGCGCTCGGACGGACTCCCAAACCGCTGAAGTTCATCCCGGTGGACGACCACCTCGAGCTCGAGGACTCGACCAACGAGGTGCACATCTACCACGTCGTCGGCAACTATCACATGG
>DAINQP010000164.1:0-14094 GCA_036742665.1 Vicinamibacterales bacterium
GAAAGTCCGTCGGCACCAGGCCTTCGAGACCCGCTCGCGCGGAGTCGCCGTGACGCCGTCCTGGAAGCGGCGCTTCTCGTTGACCGGCATCTCGATGCCCAGCGTCGCCTTGACTCCGGCACGGACAACGTCCTGCTTGAGCGTGCTGAGCCTCGACACGTCGCCGGCAAGAATCTGCTCGAACGGAATCGTGACGGCGGCTTCAATCACCGACCGCGTCGTGTACGGCGAGAACGCGTCGAACCGGAGCGCCGCGGCGGGCGCGTACGTGCGCACGTAACCGCGAGACAGACCGCCCGAGTAGGCCAGGCTGTGCTTGATCGCATCGACACCCCAACCCTCCTGATACAGCAGCGGATTGCGGAGGATGCTCGACAGCGTCAGGTCAGAATCCTCGAGCGGGTACGACTTCAGGTTCTCGTCGCCGCCGTCACCGTCGAGGAGGTACGTCAGGCTCGGATAGCGATCGCGAATACCGCGAAGCAGGCACATCGACGCCGCCGCGCACTCGACATCCAGCGGATGGTAGTCCTCGATCAGACGAATCGCAGCCTCGAGGTCGTACTCGGCCGGCGAGGCTGACACTCTTTCCCACTGCTGCTCGAGACCCAGTTCCCGCACGACCCGTTCGGACTGTGCGGCGTCGCCGCCACCGCCCATGTCGAGCGTGAACGCGCGAATCCGATCCGG
Source organism: Vicinamibacterales bacterium (assembly GCA_036742665.1). Lineage (GTDB taxonomy): Bacteria > Acidobacteriota > Vicinamibacteria > Vicinamibacterales > UBA2999 > Gp6-AA40. The sequence continues at coordinate 691 of DAINQP010000164.1, forward strand.
ACGTCCGCCGATCGCCTCGTTGGCGCGAACCGCCATGAGCAGCACCGACGTGCTGTCCACGCCCCCGGAGAATGCGACGCCAACCGGCTGGTCCATTGGCACGGTCCTCAACCAGCCCAGGACCGAGTCGTACGCCGCGGCAATGTACCGCGCGCCGGCTTCGTTCGGATCCGCCGAACCGAGCCCAACCGCAGGATCGAAGAAGCGGTGATACCTCGGCGATGGATCGGGACAGCCCACCTGATCGAGCTCGACGATGTAGTGCGCCGGAACCATGCGCGTGTAGGCGGGATCGAACTGCCATGCGATCCGCTGCTCGCGGCACCACGCGAAGATCTGATCCATTCGCTCAGCGACGAGGAGGAACGGACCGTGATACATCTTCGCGACGAAGTAGCGAAGCGGAATACCGATCGTTCGCGCGAGCCGCACGGTCTTCCCATCGCGCGCGGTGACGGCAAAGTGTCCATCACTCGCACGAAGCGCGGCGGCGTCACAGCGGCCGATGGCCGCGAGGACATCTGCCTCGGATGCGCCGCTCAACGCGGCCGTGCGAGGCCCGGCAAGATCAATCAGACGATCGACGCCTTCCAGCATGGGTCACCGTTGGGCGCATCCTTTGGGAGCGCCTGGTCAGGCCGGTCCAAGGACCGGCACTACGTCTGCAATCCAACGTATCTTCCGCCAAAAAACACCAGCGGCTCCCCGGCCTCTTCGTCCCGATACGTAGCAATCACGTGACCGACAACGATCCAGTGATCGCCGCCTTCGTGAATCGCGTGAGTGCGGCAGCCCATCGCCGCGACGCAGCCCTCGAGCCTCGGCCCACCGTCCCAGTCGATAAACGTAAACGGCGGTGGCGCCGGATCCCTCCACAGGCCAGCGAAATAGGACGACAGATCGCGCTGCGTGTGGCTGAGGATGCTGACGGAGAAGCCCGGCGACTCGTGAACCAGGAGGCCGGCTTTGGTCTCTTTGCCGAGGCAGAACAACACGAGCGGCGGATCGAGAGACAGCGACGTAAACGAGTTCGCCGTCATCGCCCGGATCTCGCCGTCCAGCTCCATCGCGATCACCGTGACGCCAGTGACAAAACGCCCCACGGTGTGCCTGAGGGTGCGAGATTCGATGGACATCACAGCGTCAGGTTGTCGGGCGACGCATCGCGTCGCCTCTACGTGGTCGTCATCTTCTTCATGATGACGCTGACATCGTCCGAGCGCACGAGATCCGGCGCCGTCCATCCATCGAGGTTGTATTCGGCCATGCACTGTTCGGCAAAGCCCTTGTAGCGCTTGGAAGCGCCCGTCACATCCGCCACGAGCAGCGTCTCAAATCGGATGCTTTCGCTGTTGCCAAAGTAGTTGCGCTCGTAGAGCTCGTGACGGCCACCGAATTCGGTGCCGATCGCGTCCCACATCAACTTCATCAACTTGACGCGCTCCTCGGCCGTGTAGCCGTTCGAGCCGCGTACGAACTGATCGAGATACGGCCGCAGTTCGGGGACCTTGAAGTCGAGCGCACTGGACGGCAGATAGATCAAGGCGCTCGCCAGTGAATTCTCGATGATCTCCTTGATCTTCGGATACGCGATGCTCGCCATGACCCGATACGCCAGCCCAGCGTCCAGATTCGGCAGCACGTAGCCGGGAGTCCATGGCGTCGTATTCCGCGCCATCGCATCGGTGAGCGCCCAGAACAGATTGCGCCACGCCAGTACTTCGCCGACGTTGGCCTGCACGCCACGGAAGTCCTTGGCGCCTGTGGCTTCAACGGCCTTGAGCAGCAGGCCAGCGAGGAAGTCCATCTTTACCGCGAGGCGCGTGCAGCCCTGGAACATGAACCGCGGCAGGAAGCCCGAACGCGGGAAGAAGTTATTGACCTTTTCGATGTCCCCGTACGCGAACACGTTCTCGTACGGCACCAGCACCTTGTCGAAGATCAGAATCGAATCGTTCTCGTCCATCCGGCTCGAGAGCGGATAGTCGAACGGCGTGCCCATCGCCGCTGCCGTCATCTCATACGACGGACGGCACAACAGCTTCACACCCGGCGCATTGGTCGGGACGATGCAGACGAAGGCGAACGGCTTGGTCTTGATCGGCAGCGCACCGTTATTGGCGATGAAGTTGAGGTGCGTGAGGCTCGACGTCGTGGCCACCACCTTCGCGCCGCTGACGATCAGGCCCTTGTCGGTCTCTTCCTCGACGTGCATGTACACGTCTTTCACTTCATCGAGCGGCTTGTCGCGATCGACCGGCGGGTTCACGATCGCGTGATTGACGAACGAGACCTCTTCGGTGACTTGCTTGTACCAACGCCTGGCGTTCTCGTCGTAGGGCTTGTAGAAGTCGGAATTGGCGCCGAGCGTCGCCAGGAATGCCGCCTTGTAATCGGGGCTGCGGCCGATCCAGCCGTACGAGATGCGCGCCCACTCGGCGATCGCGTCGCGCGCCGCGACCATCTCCTCGGCGTTGCGCGATGGCCGATAGAACTTGTGCGTGAAGCCGCCGTTGCCGGTGTCGGTCGGCATGGTCAGCACGTTCTGCTTCTTCTCATCGTGCAGGGCGTCGTAGAGCCGCGCGATCATGCGCGCGGTGTTGCGAAACGCCGGATGCGTCGTGACGTCCTTGACGCGTTCGCCGTAGAGCCAGATCTCGCGACCGTCACGCAGGCTCTCGAGATACTCGGCTCCGGTGTACGGGCGCGAACGCCCCGTGGTCTGACCGGTCATGATGTCCCCTCCAACTCCTTGGCCTTGTTCTCCCACTCGGCCACGAACCGAAAGACGTTTTCCTTCGGCGGCTGCGGGGAGAAGGTCTCCAGCCAGCGCACGGGCTCAGTGCTGTTGTTGACGAACGTGTGGACGCAACCGACGCTCGTCCACAGGACGTCGCCGGCTCTTGCACGATACGCCTTTCCATCGAGCGTGCCGTCGACCTCACCGCTCAGGATGAAATAGGCCTCTTCGAACGTGTGATCGTGAGGCGCGATGCTCACGCCGGGCTGATACTCGATGAACAGAAACCGGTGGTGACGGGCACCGAAGTTTTCGTCGATCATCCACTTGAGAAAGACGCCTTCCAGGCCCTGAAGCCCGAGGGCCTTGCGCTCGCTGGGCGCGGGAATCTGGCTGACGTCGAAATGGCCGAGCAGGTTTCCATTCAGCTGATCGAGATCGAGGCGCGACGCCTGCGACGGGACGGTGCGATCGCGCGCGAAGAACGTGTCGCGCACTCCGCCCTGCGGTTTCGGCTGCGGGGCCGAGATGGATAGCCAGCGCACCGGCGATGACGACGCCGCATGCCAGGCGTGCGGTGTGCCCACTTTGATCGCTGCGTAATCACCCGGACCAAGCAGATAGCTCGATCCATTGATGGTGACCACGGCCTCACCGCTGAGGATGTAGAAGCCTTCTTCGAACGAGTGGACGTGCGGGTGAATCGATCCGCCCGCGGCGAGCTCGTTCATGCTGAGGCCGGTGTGCACCGACCCAGTCGCATGATCGACCAGCGAGACGTAGCGATATCGCTCGCTGTGCCCATCGAATGTCAGGTGGGCTTTAAGCGCCGCCTCGTCGAACGTGCCGAAATGATGCATCTGCTAGCTCGTAGTCGTAGTCGGTAGTCGGTAACTGGTAGTCGTCGCTTGCAGCTGGTAGCTGATAACAGAACCAATGCCGTTACCGGCTACCGACGACCAGCTCCTGACTAGCCTAGGGTTGTTCGATCGGTTTGCCGTCAGGCGTGAGCGGCACAGGCACCCGATTCGCGATCGGCTTGATCGACTTCAGGTACGCGAACATCGCCTTCAGATCCTCGTCCGGCAGCTGCCCGTACCAGTTCCACGGCATCGGCGGCAGAATCGGCCGGCTCTTTCCCATGTGCTTGCCCTGTTTGAGTGCGGCCAGGAACATATCCTCGGTCCAGATCCCGAGGCCGGTGTTCTGATCGGGCGTCAGATTCGCGGCAAACGACACGCCCCAATCGCCGCTCCACGCTGTCAGGTGACCGTTGATGTGGATCACATAGGGGCTGCCCTTGATTGACTTGAACGGTGGCGGCACGCCCTCGCTCTCGGGGTGACCGGACAGCATGCGATCCATGTCGGCCTCGGGGCCATTGGGCCCCACCTTTTTCGGCGTGTGGCAGTCGTGGCAGCCGCCGCCGATGATCAACATCTTGCCGCGTTCGACCTGCGACATCGCCGGAGCCGCCGCTGGTGCCGGAGTTCCGGTGTTGGCCGGCGCCTGAGCCACTTGTTCGGCCCCCCTGCAGCCAGCGACCGCGACTGCGACAGGGATCAGCGAGAGGACCGCGACGCGAGACAAACACAAGCGCATGTGCCTTCACTCCTCAGTGAAAAGGTTTACTTCAAGGATCGAGGCGGAAATATACACCAACCAAGTCCGCTCGCTTGCGGTCGCCCGAGCCGCATAGATAAGATGCTCGGACGTGCTCCGCAGGATTTTTTCCACCGATCACAAGGTCATCGGTCTCCAGTACGGCTTCACCAGCTTGTTCTTCCTGCTGGTCGGATTCTCGCTCGTCATTCTGATTCGCTGGCAACACGCGTTCAACGGGCAGGCGCTGCCTGTCATCGGGGGACTCCTTGGCGAGGCGAACGCACCAGGCGGCATCATCTCACCGGAGTTCTACAACCAGCTGGGCGCCATGCACGGCACCATCATGGTGTTCCTGGGCGTCGTGCCGCTCGCCTTCGGCGCCTTCGGCAACTACATCGTCCCGCTGCAGATCGGCGCGCCGGACATGGCGTTCCCACGGTTGAACGCGTTGAGCTACTGGCTGTACCTGGCCGGCGGGTTGGTGATGCTGGGCAGCTTCTTCGTGCCAGGCGGCGCCGCGAACAATGGGTGGACGTCGTACGCGCCGTTGTCGGATATCGCCGTGGGCCACGGCCAGACGTTGTGGCTCATCGGCATGCTGCTGCTGATTTTCTCATCGCTGCTAGGCGCGATGAACTTCATCGCAACGATCATTCAGCTCCGGGCACCGGGCATGACGTGGTTCCGTCTGCCCTTCTTCGTCTGGGCGCAGTTCATCACCGCTTTCCTGCTGCTCCTCGCGTTCCCGGCGCTCCAGGCAGCAGCCGTGCTTCAGGGGATGGACCGCCTCGCTGGCACCAGCTTCTTTCTGCCGAGCGGACTTGTCGTGACCGGCCGTCCCATTGACGTTGCCGGCGGCGGAAACGCGCTGCTGTGGCAGCACCTGTTCTGGTTCCTCGGCCACCCCGAGGTCTACGTGCTAATCCTTCCCGCGATGGGCATCATCGCGGAAGTGATCGCCAACAACACGCGGAAACCCTTATGGGGATACCGCCTGATGGTTTACTCGATCTTCGTGCTCGGGTTCCTGTCGTTCGTCGTCTGGGCGCACCACATGTTCCTGACCGGCATGGGCACGGGCATCAGCGCGTTCTTCCAGGCGACGACGATGATCATCTCGATCCCGTCGGTGATCGTTCTCAGCTCGCTGATCCTGTCGCTCTACGGCGGATCGATTCGGTTCAACACGCCGATGCTCTTCGCGCTGGCGTTCATGCCGATGTTCGGCCTCGGAGGACTCACCGGTCTGCCGCTGGGCCTCGCCGCCACCGACATCCCGCTGCACGACACCAATTACGTCGTCGCCCACTTCCACTACCTCGTCGCACCAGGGACCATCTTCGCGTTGTTCGCCGGCATCTATTACTGGTTCCCGAAGGTCACCGGCCGGATGATGAACGAGACGCTGGGCCGCATTCACTTCCTCGGCTCGCTCATCTGCATGAACGTCATCTTTCTGCCGATGTTCATCCAGGGGCTGGCAGGTGTGAACCGGCGGCTGTGGGACGGCGGCGCGATCTACTCTCACGCGCAGGAGACGATCTCGCTGAACGTTCCGATGCTCTACGCGGCGTTCGGCCTCGCGCTCTTCCAGTTGTTCTTCATCGTCAATCTGCTCGTCAGCCTCCGCTCGGGTCGCGTGGCCGATACGAACCCGTGGCAGGCGACGACCCTCGAGTGGGCGGCGACGTCAACGCCGCCGCGCGCGCACGGCAACTTCGATCGGCCGGTGCGCGTCTACCGCGATCCGTACGACTACAGCGTGCCAGGCGCTGCGGCGGGCTTCCTGCCGCAGAACGCGGAATAAATGGAGATCCCCTACACCACCGAAGTCCGGCCAGACACCGGGCTGACGAACCCGAAGCTGGGCATCTGGCTGTTCCTTGCCTCCGAGGTGATGCTCTTCGGGTCGCTGTTCTCGTCGTATGCGCTGCTGCGAAGCGGTGCGCCGACGTGGCCGGTGCAGCGCGAGATCCTGAGCGTTCCCCTGGCCTCCCTCAACACAGTGGTCCTGATCGCCTCGTCGGTGACGATGGTCATGGCGTGGGCGTCGCTGGCGCCCCATACCGCCTCGGTTCGTGCGGGCAATCGCGACGAGGAGGCCCGAAGCCTCAAGCGCTACCGACTGTTCATGGGGCTCACGCTGCTCGGCGGCGCGATCTTCCTCGCGGTGAAGACCATTGAGTACAGCGACAAGTTCTCGCACCACTTCTACCCGTCAACCAACAACTTCCTCGCCCTGTATTTCACGTTGACCGGACTGCACGCGGTGCATGTCATCGTCGGAATGATCGTCAACGGGTATCTGTGGGGTCCAGGCGCGCGGATGTGGCGGAGCGACCCCGAGCGGTTCGCGAATCGCATCGAAGTTGCAGGGATCTACTGGCACTTCGTCGACGTGGTGTGGATCTTCCTGTTTCCGGTGCTGTATTTACTCTGAGGCTATGGCTCACGACGTCGCGACACAGGTCCGCGGTTACATGTTCGTGTTTGGCGCGCTGCTGGTGCTGACGGTCACGACCGTCGCCGTGTCGTACCTCCGCCTGCCCGAGACGCCGGCCGTCATCATCGGCCTCAGCATCGCGTTGACCAAGGCTGCGCTCGTCGCGATGTACTTCATGCACCTCAAAGGCGAGAAGCCGGCGGTGTACTGGCCGCTCGGGTTGACGGCATTCCTGTTCGTTGGCCTGCTCGTCAGTCTGCTGCTCGCCGAGGGCGATCATCTATCCGGCACGCAGTTCGGCGACGCGTTTACGAACGAATGAGATTGACGATTGACGATGGGCGATTGACGGATGGTGGTCTCGAGGTCAATTCGTCAATCGCACATCGTCAATCGAAAATTCAGAGGTTTTTGAATGGCTTGCCCAGTTTGCTTCGGTGGTGAGGATACGGTGATGCGGGAGAGCCTGAATGCCGGCATCGGCGTGCTCATGGGTGTGACGGCGATCGTCCTCGCGGCCTTTGCCCGGTTCATTGTGGTGCTCGCGCGCCGCTCGCGTGCGGCTGAGAAAAGGGGTCGGGAGTCATTTGTTGAGGACACTCCCGAAACCGGATTCACACTGCGGGAGAGTGTCCTCAACAAATGACTCCCGACCCCATGCTGCAGTGGCTCGGCCTGCCCATCGCGGCCTCGGCACATGCCGGCGAAGTGGACCGGATCATGGTGCTGATCCACTGGCTGATGGTCGTGCTGTTCGTTGGCTGGAGCATCTTCTTCGTGTATGTATTGGTCCGATTCAGGCGCGGCGCGCACCCGCACGCGAACTATCGCGGCGTCGAGGGTTCGTGGTCGACGTGGATCGAGGGCGGCGTACTCGTTGCTGAGATCGTCCTGCTCGCCTTTTTTTCCATTCCGTTCTGGCGCGCCAACGTCGATGCGATGCCGCCGTCGAATGGCGCAACGATGGTGCGCGTCGTGGCCGAGCAGTTTGCGTGGCACGTCCACTATCCAGGGGCAGATGGTGTGTTCGGCCGCACCGACATCACGCTGGTCAGCCCGGACAATCCGCTCGGGCTCGATCGTAACGAGGACGGGGGCAAAGACGACATCATCACCACCAACCGGATGAACCTGCCGGTCGGCAAACCGGTCGTCATCTTTCTCTCCAGCAAGGACGTCATCCACAGCTTCGGCCTGCCGCAGATGCGCGTGAAGCAGGACGCGATTCCCGGCATCGTCCAACCGGTGTGGTTCACGCCGACGCAGGTCGGGCAATGGGACATCGCGTGCTCGCAGCTGTGCGGGCTTGGCCATTTCCGCATGAAGGGTGTCTACGCCATCCAGGTACAGGAGGCATACGACGCATGGCTGAAGGACGAAGCCGAGTTCCTCACCAATCCTTAGTCGCGAGGTTCGTATGGATGCCGACGATGCGCACCCCTCACGCCGCAGCCTGCTGAAGACGGGACTCGCTGCGGCGGGGGTCGCAGCGATCGGCGTCACGGGTGACGCGGACGCTGACGCGTCCGCTCGACGTTCCGGCGCGGAGCAGTCGCGCAGCCCTGCAGTCGTCACCGCCCGCCGCTTTCGCGGATGGATCTCGCGCGGCAGCGGTCGTGGCCGCACCACGCTCCAGGACCTGACGCTGCGGCCGATCGGCGGACGGCAGGTCGTCGTCCGCACCGAGGCCACCAATCTCTGTTACTCGAATACCGGCGCCGTGCTCGGACTCGGGCCGAACTTTGGCGGACGTCTCAGCACGATGGCGCTCATTCAGGGTCATGGCGGCGTGGGGGTGGTGGAAGCGGTCGGGCCCGACGTGCGCCGCGTGCAGGTCGGCGATCGCGTCTGCGTATCGGGAACACCGCAATGCGGCTCCTGCTATCAATGCCTGCGCGGACGCGCCGACATGTGCCAATTCCTCGGCCGTCAGGGTCCCGACGATCTCGTGCCGATCGCCGACATGCGTGACGGCACGCCCGTGTATGCGAACTCGCACATCGGCGGCCTGGCCGACGTCATGATCACCTTCGAAGAGTGGGTCGTGCCGGTGTTTACGAAAGCCAGCGCGGTAGATCTTGGCATGGTGTGCAGCTGCGTGGCTGTCGCCGGACTCGGAGCGACAACTTCGCACGGCGTCGCGCTGGTTGAGCCCGCCTCAATTGTCGCCGTCGTCGGCTGCGGACCACTCGGCTTGAGCGGAGTTCAGGGCGCGAAGATCTCGGGCGCATCGACGATCATCGCGATCGATCCCGTGCGCGCGCGGCGAGAGGTTGCGATGAAGGTCGGCGCGACGCACACCCTCGATCCCAACGTCGAAGGTGACAAGCTCGTCGAGCGGGTTCGCGCGTTGTCACAGGGGCCGAACAACCGGCTGTGGGCGGGAGGACGCGATTCCGGCGGGTTGCTAGGCGGCGCGGGAGCGGATTTCGTTCTAGAAGCGGCCGGCGCAGATCAGGCGACGCCGAAAGTGGAAGCCGGTCCCGATCCGACCGGTATCCTTCCGCTGCGGCAGGCCTACGAGATGTGCGCACCGGGCGGCCACATCGTGACGACCAGCCTGCCGCGCGGGACTCTCACGCTGCCCGCGGTACTCTTCACCATCGGCGGCCGCACGCACCACGCCGGACAGGCCGGCGGCGCGAACCCGATGCGCGACATCCCGCGATTCGTCGAGCTGCTCGACAAGGGCCAGTACAACGCGAAGGCGCTCGCCACGTCTATCGTGCCGATCGAGCGCATGTTAGAGGCGTACGAAGACGTCGTGTACCGTACGACGGTCACTGCGATCATGACCGCGTGATGCAAATGCCGTACATTCGGCGAACAACGAGCGTACTCAACGAGCGGCGCGCGAAGAAGCAGAGCACGTTGCCCGTGTATTGGGCGGCGTTCGTGGGCGCCGGCGATTGGCGATAACTACTCCGGATTCTCGAACATCGCCTGCCGTATCCAGACGCCCTGCACGGTCTCTTCCGTGCCAGTCAATGGGATGGCGAATTCGGGCGTGGTACGCAGCTGTTCGCGGCTGTGAGCCGGTGCGACAGCGAGACCGCCGACGCTTCGCAGCACGCCAAGTGCATCGGTCGAGAGCTTCGGATAACTCACAAGCTGATTCAGCACCGGTGACGGCAGCGTGGCAAACATTCTCTCGAACATCGCCGATCGGCTCGGGCTCGCAATCACCACGAAGTGCTCGCGGCCACCGGCGGTGGTCACCTGCCAATACAGCTTCTCGTCGGCAAGCATTCCCGGAAGACGATGGCGGCCCGCCGCAAGCGGGTTAACCGGTTCCCGTCCGGGCAGCGGGAACAAGAGGTATGAATTGCCGCGCTCGTCTTCGTTGACGACGTAGATGTACGCCGGCGTGGAAACATCCACGGTCATCGACACGCGCTCGGACAACGCGAGGCGCGTGCCTTGCACGAGAGGCACTTCGACGCCATCGCGGTCGCGATTCAGCACCGCCTTGATTCGATAGCTGGCCACCGGCGCCGGGACCGCAGCCGTCGTCGCCACCGCAGCGTTAGTCGTGCGCGCTGTGCTGGTGGGCTGACCGGACCATCGATAGATGAGCGCGGCAAGGGCGAACACCAGGAGCATCGCAGCGGTCACGCCGGTGCGCTTCCAGAACGGCACCACCGGCATCAACATCGCGGATAGCGCCGTCTCGAGTTCGCCGGCACTCTGATAACGGTCGTCCGGCCGTTCAGCCACGGCGCGGTCGACCACACGCACAAAGTCGTCGGGCAAGTCCGGCCGCACGTCGCGCAGCGGGATGTGGCGGCCCGGCGGCTGGTGCCCGCGCTCGACTTCGGTTCGAGTACTGCCTTCCACGGGATACGACCGTGAGACGAGGTAATAGAGCAGCACGCCTAGGCTGTAGATGTCGGTCGTTTTCGATCGCGGCTGCCCGGCAAACACCTCCGGCGCCATGTATAACGGCGTGCCGACGAAGTCCGGACCGGCATGGCGCGGCACCACGTTGAGGTCTTTGCCCGCGCCAAAGTCCATCAGCACCGTACGGCCGCCCTCACCGCGCATGACGTTGTGCGCTTTGATGTCGCCGTGCAGCGCTCCGGATCGATGCACAGCGGCCAGCGCGTGACAGAGATCGATGCCGATGAGCGTGGCCTCGCGAGCGCTGAAGATGGACTGGTTCTGCACCAGGTCTTCGAGCGTGCGCCCCTTCACGAGCTCCATGGCAACACCGACTTCGTTGCCAATGCGATCGGCGCGGAACACGCGCACCACGTTTGGGTGGGTGATTTTGGCGAGCAGACGGGCTTCGGTCAGGGCCTGTGCGGGATCGAGCGGCACGTCGGCATGGCGCGGGCGAATCACTTTCAGCGCCAGGGTCAGGCCGAGTGCCGGATCGCTGGCGATAAAGACCGTCCCAAACGCGCCCCGCGCAATCTCGCCGACGATCGTGAACGGCCCCCACGCCTTCGGGGTGTCCTCGTGAATGCGGGCCATCTCTTCGAGCACTTTCAGCTCGCTGACGATGGCGTGGTAGTTCGGGTCGGCGTGCGTGTCTAGCTCGCTCCAGTCAACGGGCGTGCCTTCCGAGATCGACTCGGCCACCGACAGCAGACGGATGTCCTCATCGCTTCCGCTCATGAGCCATCTCCTCTGCGAGCTTGACGAGGGCGCGGCTGAGCGCCATGTGGACCGCCGCGGTGCTGGGCCTCTCGAACATGACGCGCATCTCGTCGTACGAGAGACCCATCTCGATGCGGCCGATGATCAAGTCCCGGTCTTCTGGCCGCAGTCGCTCGAGGGCGCTGTCGTACCGGTCGAGCGTCTCCTGGCCGACGGCGATGTCGAGCGGCGACGCGTCCTCCGCCAGGATCTGCGAGTCGAGCACATCACGTGAGCCGCGGCGTTTTTGATAGCGCGCGACGTCGCGGATGCGATTCTTGAGCGCGGTTCTGACGTAACCCTGGAACGCGCCTTCGTGGCGCGGATTGAAGGCGGTGAGGTGCCCGAGGACGTGCGTCAGCGTGTCCTGCACCAAGTCTTCAGTCTGGAGAGCGCCCCGGGCCATCGGCGGCAAGCGGTTATGGGCCCATCGCTGGAGACGGGGCCTGTACCGTTCGTAGAGTGCGGCGACGGCAGCATCGTCCCCGGCGTTGGCGCGGATCACCAACTCCAATGATGTCGTGGCGTTCGACCGTGTCTCTGCCATGCTCGCCCGGGACTGGCGGCCCTGTGGCTGCAGACTGTGGAAGAAAGAGAGCCCGCGTACCGTGGCCGCGGCGGCAATCATATCCGTTCTCCGGAGGATGGCATCGATCGAGGAGCCGTCATGAGTGATGAGACCGCCCTTTTTCGGGATCAACGCCGCCGGATCTAAAAACTCACACCCCGACGTTAGAAAGACACAGACACGCCGTTATGAGGGATAGGTGAGTCGCGGCCATTCACCAGGAACGCGCTAGACTCTGGCGTTCCAGCAGACGCGCTCCGTATCGATAGGACTGTAGGGAGGCATCGTGCCACAGCCTCAAAAGACTGAACTGAGTTCACCGACTGCCCCACCGCCAAACGGGAACGACCCCCGTTGGCTGGTCATGGTGTTCATGGGCGCTGACGGCGTCGAGGGTGATGCCGATCTGTCCCGTGAAGCCGACGACGACATCGCCGAGATGAAGGAAATCGCGAAAAAAGACAGTAAGCGACTCAACATCTTCGTACAGCTACACCGGAAGGGAAGCGTCGAGCGGCTGCACGTTGGCAACGGCAAGCGGCCAGTGGACGACGCGGCAGAGGATGCGACGAACGGAAAAGCGCTGACGAGCTTCATCGCCGATTCGATAGTTGCCAGCAACCATCACCCGAGTGAGCACTCGATGTTGGTGTTGTGGGGTCATGCCTACCAATTCGGGATTGGACCTCAATCGACGCGCCACGGTGTCGATGCGCTCGATTTTGCGGAGCTGGCCTCGGTACTGAGGAGTTTCCAGGAAGAGCATAAGACTGACTATGCAAAGTTCTATGCAGACGAGGAAAAACCCAAGCTCGATATCGTCGCCTTCGACGCCTGCGATTTGGCGTCAATCGAAATGGCGTATCAGCTTTATCCGTTTGCCAGGTATCTCGTCGCTTCGCAGATCGGCATCCCGCTCCCCGGCTGGCCTTACGACGAGGTGTTGGACCGACTCGCGGCCCCCAAGGGGCGTGTCATGGGACCCGCGGAGCTGGGCTCGTACATCGCGCGCCGGTTCTGCGCCAAATACGCAGCGGTCGATCGGATGGTGTCGTTATCGATGCTCGACCTTCAACAGGCGCCGCAATTATTCGAGCTGACCGAATTATTGGCGCGTCGTCTCGCCATCGCCGTTTCGCAGAATCCTGACGAGCTTCAGCGGGTGCACGACATGTTCCTGCGAGCGCGCACGCCGGACAAACGGCCCTTCGTAGATGTCGCCGCGCTGTGTTGGGACATCATGCGGAACTGCCTCGACGACAACGCGGTGCGGGCAGCGATGAAGCTGGGCGACATGCTCATCAGCCCCAACCCGACTCATGCGGAAGAAGGCGGTGGGAGTGCGGTAGGGGCGGGCAGGCCGTTCATCGTTGAGAATTGCCGCAACAGCGCCGAGACCGCGGGACT
>DAINQP010000165.1:0-14063 GCA_036742665.1 Vicinamibacterales bacterium
CGCGTTCTCGATCCGGCTGCCCTCGCTGCGCGAGCGGCCGGCCGACATCGCGGTGCTCGCCAACCGGTTCACAGCGCGCTACTGCGCAACAAACGGGCTGCCCCTCGATGCCAAGGCGTTCTCGCCCGAAGCGATTACACGGCTCAACGCGTACCCGTGGCCCGGCAATATCCGCGAACTCGAGAGCACCGTGTCGCGAGCGGCGCTCTCCGCGCCTGGACGAATCATTCGCGACAGTGACATCGAGTTCCTGCATCCGGCCGCCGCTCCCACCACTGAGGCGCCGCCGCGCCTGCCGACGCTCGCCGAAGCCGAACGCGCGCACATCATCCGTGTACTCGATGCGGCAGCCTGGAATAAGAAGGAGGCAGCGCGCCTCCTGGCGATCAGCCGCGGGACGCTCTATCGCAAGATCGTCGAATACGGTCTCGAGCCGAGCACGCGGATGTCGCGAAACAGAGCAGAGCAGTAGCCCCCATTTCAACAAAACGTTAGGAAGAACTCCTCGCCGATCTCGAGAGCGTGATCGGAGTTCCGATTCGGAACACTAGCCGATCTCGCCGCTACTCCAACCGCAGCAGCAATTTACGCAGATCCAAGCTCGAAAACCGTGTGCAGGTTCTGCACACGCGCGCAGGTCACGCAAATCGGACGTGCGAGCACTGCACACGGTAAGCCATTCAATTACAAGAACTTACCAGAGCAACCGCATATCGCCGCAAGCCCGGCAGATGTTTTGCCATTACCGCCGTGGTTGCTTATGTGGTTCACACTCTCGGTGCGTTCGTTCTTCTCCGGCTGTCTCGCAGTTGCACTCGTTGCCCTCACGAGTTCGACCGCCTCGGCACAAGTCAACGGCCGGCTCGGCAACAAACTGGATTCGATTCTTCGTTACCGCGCCACACAGCTGTCCGGACGTTCACGCGTCATCGTGCAGTTCAAAGGCGACGCGGACGTACGCGTCTTCGGGCGGGGCGTCGTAGGCCGTCGTCTCGACCGCGGCGCTCAGGTTGGCGAGGTGGACAACATCGTACTCGCCACAGTGGCGTCCGATCCGCGCGTTGAGCGCGTCATGATCGATCGCCCGGCGTTCGCCACGATGGAACGCACAGGGCAGGCCATCGGCGCCACGCTCGCCCGGAGTCAGTACGGCATCAGTGGCAAGGGCGTCGGAGTGGCGATCATCGACTCTGGCATCACCACTTGGCACGACGACCTGTATCGCTCAGCCAGCGGCAACCTCTCGCGCCGCGTCGTTCATTTCAAGGACTTCACGCGCGACGTCAGTCCGAACCTCTGGTTCAACGATCTGCCGTCGGACGACTACGGTCACGGCACGCACGTCGCCGGCATCATCGCCGGCAGCGGCTTCGACTCCAACGGCCGTCGCATGGGCGTCGCACCGGGGGCGAAGCTGCTCGGCTTGAAGGTACTCGACGGCGAAGGCCACGGTTACGTCAGCGATGTGATTGCCGCGATCGATTACGCGATCTCGGTCAGGTCCACGTACAACGTCCGCGTCATCAATCTCTCAGTGGCCTCCGGTGTGTTCGAGTCGTACTGGAACGACCCGCTCACGCTCGCCGCAAAACGCGCTGCCGAAGGCGGCATCATCGTCGTCGCCGCCGCAGGGAATCTCGGTGTCGATGCGAATGGTCGCCCGCAATGGGGCGCGATCACGGCACCCGGCAACGCGCCGTGGGTGCTGACGGTGGGTGCTTCGAGCCATCAAGGCACGGTCCACCGGAGTGATGACACCGTCGCGAACTTCAGTTCACATGGGCCAACGTGGCTCGACTTCGCCGCCAAGCCCGACATCGTCGCGCCGGGTGTCGGCATCGAGTCACTATCCGATCCGCGGAGCGCGTTGTACGGCCTGCTGAAGCCCTACCTCCTCAACGGCACGATTCCCGTTGGCTACAAGCCATATCTCAGCTTGAGCGGCACGAGCATGGCGACGCCGGTCGTCGCTGGCACCGTCGCGTTGATGCTCGAGGCGAATCCGAATCTGACGCCCAACGCGGTGAAAGCCATCCTGCAATTCACCGCCGAGTCGCACGCCGGTGAGAACGTGCTGTCGCAGGGCGCGGGCTTCCTGAACGCGAAGGGCGCCGTGCGGCTCGCCAAGTTCTTCGCCGCGCCACAAAACGGCATCGGCTACATGCGCGACACGATCGACGGCGAACGCATCAACTGGGCGCGTCACATTGTCTGGGGCAACTACCTGATCGCGGGCGGGGTACCGCTCCCCGGCAGCAATGCGTGGGCGACCAATCAGACGTGGGGTGCCGTCAAGACGCAGACCGGACAGCCGGTCGTGTGGGGCGCGCGCCAGGACGACAACAACATCGTCTGGAGCGTGAACGAGGACGGCAACATCGTCTGGAGTGTCAGCGACGACGGGAACATCGTCTGGATCGTGAACGGCGACGACAACATCGTCTGGAGCGTCGACACCGACAGCAACATCGTGTGGAGCGTGAACGACGATGGGAACATCGTCTGGAGCGTCTCGGACGACGGCAACATCGTCTGGAGCGTGAATGACGACGGCAACATCGTGTGGAGCGTCAACGACGACGCCAACATCGTCTGGAGCGTTTCCGTCCTGCAGAACGTCGTGTGGGGCACCGATTGCGGTGGCGCCGACTGCAAGAAAGCGGTTTGGGGTTCAACCAGGGGCGGTCAGGTCGTTGGAACTGCCGAACCAGATAGCAACATCGTCTGGAGCGTCAACGGCGACGACAACATCGTGTGGAGTGTCAACGAGGACGGCAACATCGTCTGGAGCGTCAACGACGACAGCAACATCGTCTGGAGTGTCAACGACGACAGCAACATTGTCTGGAGCGTGTCAACGGTTGCGCAGGTCCTCTGGCCTGCTGCCTCTTTCTGAGAAGGACGTCATGAGAACTCGCGTTACGATCATTTGGCTGCCAGTCGCACAGCACTAACGGAAAGGATCCTCGGGGGATGAACCAGCTGCCATACTGGCCCATCGCCAGCTTGCTGCTGGTCCCGGTGGTCTTGTATCTGGGACTGCGCGCGTACTTCGTACTGCTCGCGCGGTTCGACCACGAACGCCGGAACGTCAAGCAGATCTCCGAACTGCACCTCGCGACGATCGAAGCGCTTGCTCGAGCGATCGACGCGAAGGACGGCACGGCGGAAAACCATATTCGCCGCGTTCAGATCTACGCCACCGCTGTCGCGCGTGAGCTCGGGATGACCGAGCTCGAGGTGCAGGCGATCAAGACCGCGGCGCTGCTGCACGACATCGGCAAGCTTGCAGTGCCCGATCACATCCTCGCCAAGCCGGGTCCGCTGACGCCTGAGGAATTCCAGAAGGTCCAGGCTCACCCGCAAGTCGGCGCCGACATCATCGCCACGGTGCCATTTGCGCAACCTGTCGCTCCGCTCATCCTCAGTCATCACGAGCGCTGGGACGGCCGCGGTTATCCGCACGGCCTGAAGGGCGAAGAGATCCCGCTCGGCGCGCGCATTCTCTGTCTCGTCGATTATTTCGGCGCGCTGACGTCGGTTCGCCCCTACCACGAGCCGATGGCGGTCGATGCGGCGGTCTCGCTGATCGAGCAGGAAGCCGGCAAGGCGCTCGATCCCCGAGCCGTGGACGCGTTTCTGCGGGTCCTGCCGCGAGTTCGTGAGGAAGCCGAAGGTTCCGGCAAGATGCCGGTCGCGCCGCGCGGGGGGACCAGGGCCACAGTCTTTGATGACATCGCGGTCGCGCACGGCGAGATCTACGCGCTCTACCAAATCGCCCAGACGATGGGCACGAGTCTCGGCGTGTCGGATTCGATGGCCCACATCGCCTCGAAACTGACGACGCTGGTCCCGTTCTCAGCCTGCACGTTGTTCCTGTACGACGCGGCGACGGATACGCTCCGCTGCCGTTTTGCGATCGGCACCGACTTCGAGCTGATGCAACAGCTGACGCTGAAGAGCGGTCAGGGGCTGACGGGTTGGGTGGCGCGCAACCGGCGCTCGCTCGTGAACGCGCGTCCGAGCTCGGACCTCGAAGCGGCCGGATCGAATCTGCCGACCGCCCTTCAGTCAGCGCTCGTCTGTCCGCTCGTCTTCGAGGATCGCGTCATCGGAACACTGGCAGTGCATCACACAACTCCGAGCTTCTATCAGGAAGATCATCGCCGGCTGCTCGATCGCGTCTGTGAGCAGGCCGCAGCGGTGATCAACAACGCGATCGTGTACGAGCGCACGCATGAAGACTCGCTGACCGATCCACTGACCGGTCTGCCGAACACCCGCTTCATGATCGCTCACCTGAACGCGGAGCTGGCTCGCGCCGACCGTCTCAACACTGAAGTGTCGCTGGTCGTGCTCGACCTCGACGACTTCAAAGAGATCAACGATACGCATGGCCATCATGTCGGAGATCGCGCGCTTCGCGATGTCGCGCAGGTGCTGCGCACGGTCATTCGTCCCTACGACATCTGCGTGCGCTACGCGGGCGACGAGTTCATCGTCGTTCTCGCTGGCTGCGGATTCGACGAAGCCGAGAACAAACGCAAGGAGTTGCAGGAGGCGGTCAGCGACGCGATATTCGAGGCGCGGCCAGGAACACGAGTGCCGCTGTCGATCTCTGCGGGATCGGCGGTCTTCCCGCACGACGGCGACACATACGAATCGCTGCTTGCCAAAGCCGACAGCCGTATGTATCGCGACAAAGTCGCGCGCAGGTCGCACAGGCACGGCGGCGATCGCGCATTGCCGGCGATTGATTCGACGGACGCGCAAGCCAAAGCCGGATAGGTCCGGCTGAAGCGCGGACGCCGACGATCCGCCTAAAGGCGGACACTACATGCCGGTCGCGTGGAATCCGGCGTCCACGAGCAGCACTTCGCCGGTGATGCCTTTGCCGGCATCGCTCAGCAAGAACGCGGCGGCTTCAGCCACTTCTGATGCCTCGACGTTGCGCCGGAGCGGCGCGCGATCGGGATAGATGTGCAGGATGTTCGAGAACCCCTTGATGCCGGCGGCCGCCAGCGTCTTGATCGGACCGGCTGAGACGGCGTTCACGCGGATGTTCTTCGGGCCAATATCGGCGGCGAGATACCGCACCGTCGATTCGAGCGCGGCCTTCGCCACACCCATGACGTTGTAGCCGGGGAACACGCGCTCGCTTCCGAGATACGACAACGTGAGGATGCTGCCGCCGCCACGTGCTTCCATCATCGGCACCGCTCCGCGTGCGAGTGCGATTAGCGAATACACCGAGATGTCCATGGTCATGCGGAAGCCGTCCCGGCTCGTGTTGACGAAGGGTGCCTTCAGCTCGTCTGGGGGTGCGAAAGCCGCACCGTGGACCAGGAAATCGAGTCCGCCAAACTCCTGCTGGATTTTCGCAAATACGGCGTCCATCTCCGCGTCCGACGTCACATCGCACGGTAGTACCAACGGCGGCTGCTCGAGTCCTTGTGAGAGGTCCTGGACGTGCTCTTCGAATCGGCCCTGATAGGTCAGCGCCAGGCGGGCGCCGCGGCGCGCCGTCGCCTGGGCGATTGCCCACGCGATCGAGCGCTTATTGGCGACACCAACAATAAGCCCGAGCTTGCCCGAAAAATCTGTCATAGGGAGATAAGGATCTAGCGGCCTCGTTTCGGCCCGCGGCCGCCACCAGGGCCTCGTCCGTGACCCGCGGGACGCCCTCCGCCACGTTGCCCGCCCTGAGCACCGCCGGGACGATTACCGTGGCGCTGCCCGTGGCCCGACTGCCCGTGACCGCCTCCGCTCGAACGCGAGTTGTCAAATCGGGACTGGCCATGCGCCTGCCGCTGGCCGCGATGGCGATCGCCGTTGCGCCCGTCGAACCGGCCGTTTTGACGAATGGTGAAATCCGGAGCCTTGCGCTCCGGAACCTGGCCCTCGGGCCGGGGCAGCGTCGCGCGAATCAGCGGACGATGGACAGGCCATTCATCATCCGGTTGTGCGCTCACCTCCGGCTCGCTCTCCGTCTCCGACTCAGGCTCGGGCTCGACGGTTTCTGCGGCGGGGACAACATCGAGCAGGTCGATCGGCGCGGTCAGCGCTTCGTCGATCACAACCGGTGGTTCTGGATCGGGCACGGGCGGACGCGCAAACGACGCCGCTTCGGTGCCTGGCGCGACCAGCGCAGGCTCCGGCTTCTTACGCCGCGACGCCGGCGCTTTGCCATGCTTATATTCGTGGTCCGCGTCGCAGGTGGTGCAGCGTGTCTGCTTCACCTCGTCTTCAATCATCGCGACGACCGCATGATTCGTAATGCGGCGCTCGCGCGGACAATAGTCGTCCAGAATGTCACCGAGCCGAACCCGGCGTTGCTGCATGAACTCCCCCGGAGCGATGCCTTCAGGGTGGGGTGGGTGAAATCAGATGTGAAGGCGCACTTGAGTCTAGCAGAGTCGCCTCAAACCTGAAATCTCTTCTTTGCCCAGTCCCGGCACTCCCCGAGGGCGGCTCGTACCGCCTCCGGATTGGTGGACTGCGGGGTACGGCGAGCCTGCACCGACGCGAGCGCGGTCGCTGCCCTCGGTGCGTCTTCCCCGAACATCTCGCTCGCTTCGCGCCATTCGTTCATGGTCAACGTGGTGAAATCGCGCCCTTCCGCGAGGAGACGGCGAACCATGGCGCCCACCACTTCGTGGGCCCGCCGGAACGGCATGCCGCGCGAAACCAGGTAATCCGCGACATCGGTCGCCAGAAGCAGTCCCGACGCGGCCCGCCCCGAGCGCTCCTCGTTGATCGACAAGCGCGAGACCACAGCACGCGTCGCATCGAGCGATGCCGACAGCGTCGCTTCGGCGTCGAACACCGCTTCCTTGTCCTCCTGCAGGTCCTTGTTGTAGCCGCTCGGCAAGCCCTTCATCGTCACGAGCCACCCGGTCAGGCGGCCAATGCTGCGGCCGGTCTTGCCACGGACCAATTCCAGCGGGTCGGGATTCTTCTTCTGCGGCATCATGCTGCTGCCGGTCGCCGATGCGTCGGAAAGCTCGAAGAACCCGTGTTCTTCCCCCGTGAAGAGGATCAAGTCCTCCGCGATGCGACTCAGATGCACCATCGTAAGTGATGCCGCGTACAGGAACGACGCCACGAAGTCGCGATCCGAGGACGCATCCATGCTGTTGAGGACGACGCGCGAGAATCCGAGCGCGCGGGCGAGACGCTCTGTATCAACAGCGTAGCTGGTGCCGGCAATGGCGCCCGACCCCAGCGTCAGCGCATCGGCCTCGTCGGCGGCGGCCTGAAGCCGATCGTAATCGCGGCGCAGTGCGGATGCGTGTGAGAGAAAGAAGTGCGCGACCAGCACCGGCTGTGCGCGACGCAGATGCGTATACGACGGCATCATCGCCGTGACGCCAGTCTCGGCCTGATCGGCACACGCGGCGACCAGTTTGACAAGCGCCTGCTGCAGCACCGGCACGCGACGACGTAGATACAGCCGGAGGTCGAGTGAGACTTGCTCGTTGCGCGAGCGTCCCGTATGCAGCCGGCGGCCCGGATCGCCGACTTTGCTGATTAATTGACGCTCGACGAAGCTGTGCACATCCTCGTCAGGACCGGAGACCCAGGCTGGATTGCGCCGCCCTTCCTCGAGGAGAGCTTCGAGCGCGGAAACAATCGAGGCGCGATCTTCGTCGGAGAGGACGCCGGCCGCACCGAGTGCATCGGCCCACGCAATGCTTCCCGTGACATCGTCCTCGAAGAGGGCGCGATCGACGCCGAACGAGATGCCGAAATCGAATGCGGCTGGATCGGGAGCCGTATCGAAGCGACCGGACCACAGCGTCACGCGTTCACCAGCGGGGCGTGCCGATCGCTCGGGCTCAATACCGTGTACTCACCATCGGCCAGCTTCAGGCAGACGTCGGCAGTCGCGTTCTGTCCGGCGACCGCTGCGGCAACCTGCAGCACGGTGGCGGCCGGTGCGTCGTACAGCACCTGACGGCCCTGCGCGGACACCACCGTCTGTCCGATCCCGTGCTGACCACCGATCAACGCAACGCACTCAATCAGTTCGGCAGGCGACATCGGCACACCGTTCACCGAGGTCGGCGCGCCGTGCTCGAAGTGCAGGTCGATCGTCGCTGACTCGTTGAGGCGACGGCGCGAGGCGCGCATTCGAATGGCGTCCGGCGCCTCCGGAGTGGTCCACGCAACGATGCGGCCCCAGAGGTTCTGGTCGATCTGGTAATCCGGCGCAGAACTGGCCGTTACCGGAAGTCGCCGGGCACGGGCAAACGACGCGAGGTCCTCGTCACCCATCGTCCAGTCGCGTGCGGGGGCAATGATGTCGATCGAGGGATCGATCGCGCGAATCGCCAAATCACAGGCCGGATCGGTCGATCCGTGCGCGACAGCGCCGGCGTTCTCGATACGCGCAATCTCGACCAGCTTTCGCGCGATGAGCGGCCAAGCCAACACCGAGATTGCGTGCGGCGTCTCGTCGGCCGAAGCGGTGCCCAACGAGGGAAACAGTACATCGCGCGCGAAATCGTCGCGCGCGTCCACCACGTGCGCGCGGACGGCACCGCAATCCAGCGCGCGGGCACGCAATTCGCCGAGCTCATGGCCTTGCCCGACGTCGAGCGTGACCGTGACCACGTCAACCCCCATCGTATCGACGAGCCAGGGAATCGCCGCTGAGGCGTGGAGTCCACCAGCGAAGGCCAGCACAACGGGTCTTTTCATGCGTTCGACATCTCCTCGAGACGTTTCACGAGCGTGCGCGCACGCCGGACATCCGGCGTGATGACCAGAATCGTGTCCTCACCAGCGAGCGTCCCGACCACGTCCGGAAGTCCCGCGCCATCGAGCAGCGCACACAGCGACTGGGCGTGCCCGAGTCCAGTACGCAACAGCACGAGCTGCTGCACGCGATCGATGCGACGCAGTTGCGAGCCGAGCGCGCGTTGAAACACGGCGGCCGGCGTCGGCCCGTTGGTCCCGGCGGCGGGCGGGGGCTGGTAGGCACCATTCGGGCCGCCCTTCACGAGACCCAGCTCGCGGATGTCGCGCGATAGCGTCGCCTGCGTCACGTCGAAGCCGGCGCCACGCATCTGGCGGCGCAACTGCTCCTGACTGCGGACTTGCTGCTCCCGAATAACGTCGAGGATGACGGCCTGACGCCGCGCTTTCATCGCTACAAACCCCTCCGGCTCGGCGTGTCACGAAGAGCCCGTCCGATCAGCATACACGAAAGCTTGACTGGTTATACATACGAATGTATAAATATTCTTTTACACCGTTGGACGACAGAATGGCCATAGCAGCTCCGCTCGCGTCAAACCGCGCCGCCGGCCAGCCGGCCCGGCTCACCCGCGTCGCCATCGCCGGCGCCACCGGGTACGCCGGACAGGAACTGGTGCGCATCCTTGCCCGCCATCCGGCGGTCACGCTGACGACCGCGATGTCGTCAGCCGCGACGAGCGCGCCGCGGCCGATGCCGGCGTTGGCGCGCATCTGGGATGGCGAGGTGGTGCCGCTCGACGTGGACCGTCTCGCGCGCGATGCCGACGTCGTGTTCCTGGCATTGCCCGAAGCTGCATCCGCCGAACTGGCACCGCAGCTGCTCGAGCGCGGCCTACGGGTGATCGACTTGTCCGGCGCCTTCCGCATCAGGGCGCAGGCCGAGCGGCAACGCTGGTATCCGGCAACTGCGGCCCTTCCTGAGGGCACGGTCTACGGAATGACGGAGGGCAACCAGGAGGCCATCCGGCAGGCGCGTCTCGTGTCCAATCCGGGCTGCTATCCCACCGCGGCGGTGCTCGCCCTCGAGCCACTGGCGATTGCCGGGCTGCTCGATGGCCCGCTTTTCGTGGATGCCAAGTCGGGCATCTCCGGTGCGGGCAAGACGCCGTCGGACCGCACGCACTTCTCGGAAAACCATGGCAGCGTTGCTGCGTACTCGGTGTTCTCACATCGGCACAACGCGGAGATCGAGCAGGAACTCGGCCGTCCGGTCACGTTCGTACCGCACCTGGTGCCACTCGATCGCGGCATTCTCGAAACGATCTATGGATCGCTGAAGCCAGGCACGACCGAAGCACAGGTCGCCGACGCGCTGACCGCAGCCTATAAGGACGCACCCTTCGTGCGCCTGACTGGCGGCACACTGCCCGAGATCAAGCACGTCGTGCATACGAACTTCTGCGATATCGGCTGGAAGGTGGATGCCGACGGCGGACGCATCGTGCTCGTCGCGGTCATCGACAATCTCGTCAAGGGAGCCGCGGGTTCAGCCGTGCAGAACCTCAACGTGATGCTCGGTCTCGACGAACGGACGGGCCTGCTGTGAAAAAACGTCTCGTCCTGAAGCTTGGTGGTGAGCTTCTCGAGCAGCCGAATGATGTAGAGGGCGTGGCCAAGGCGATTGCGCGACTCGCGGCTCGTACCGCGCTCGTCGTCGTGCACGGCGGCGGGAAGGAGATTGACGCCGCGCTCGCGACCGCGGGCATTCCGAAGCAGCAGGTCGATGGGCTTCGCGTGACCGACGCGGCGACGCTCGACGTCGTCGTCGCGGTCCTCGCCGGGGCGATCAATACACGACTGGTGGCCGCCGTAAGGCGGGCAGGTGGTAAACCGGTCGGGTTGACGGGAGCCGACGCGACGGTCGCGACGGTGCGGCGCGCTGCGCCTATCGTGAGCGTGGCGGGCGCGTCCGTTGACCTCGGACTGGTCGGCGCACCGGTCCGGAATGGGGCCCCGCTGTTGCTCACCGACCTGCTGTCGCGCGGCTATACGCCGATCGTCGCGTGCATTGGTGCCACGCGGGACGGCGAGTTACTCAACGTCAATGCCGACACCTTGGCGTCACATCTCGCCGCCGCGATTGGCGCCACGCGTCTGGTGATTGCTGGCGGAACCTCTGGCGTGCTCGACGCGGACGGGCAGACGATCGCGAAACTCACGCGACGTGAGGCGGCGCAACTCGTCAAAGCCGGGACCGCGAACAAGGGAATGGTGGCCAAGTTGCAGGCGTGCCGGGCGGCGCTGCAGCAGGGCGTCGGTGATGTCGTGATCGCCGGCGGCCGTACCGTCAAGCTCGATACGCTGGCCGACGCGCGTGCATCGCTCGCCGGCTGTACGCAGGTGGTGCGATGAAACTGACATTCGACGACATTCAGCAACGCGAATCACAGCACGTGCTTCAAACCTATCGGCGTCAGCCGGTGGCGTTCGTGCGCGGTAAAGGTCCGCGTCTCTATGATGTCGAGGGCCGCGAGTACCTGGACTTCGTGTCAGGCATCGGTGTCGCATCGCTCGGCCACGCCCATCCGGGCCTGGCAGCGGTGATTGCCGAACAAGCCTCGACACTGCTGCACACGTCGAACCTGTATTTTCATCCGTTTCAAGCCGAAGCGGCCGGACGGTTGTCGGCGCTCTCGGGGCTGGCCCGTACGTTCTTCTGCAACAGCGGGACCGAGGCCAACGAGGCGTGCCTGAAGTTCGCACGGCGCTACTGGCACACGCAGGGGGCGACCGATCGCGTCGGCTTCGTCGCGGTCGAGCATGCGTTCGGCGGCCGAACGATGGGCGCATTGTCGATCACCTACGACGAGCACTATCGCGGACCGTTCGGCCCGTTGCTCGGTCCGGTGACGTTCGTGAATCCCGATTCCCCCGATGCGCTCGCTGCGGCGGTGAACGATCACACCGCCGCCATCATCGCCGAACCAATCCGCGGCGAGGGTGGTATCCGGCCGTTGCCGCGTGCGTTCTCGGACGCGATCATGGACATTTGTCGCAAGACCGGCACGCTGTTGATCGCCGACGAGGTACAGACGGGTCTTGGACGCACCGGCTATCCGTTCTACTCGCAGGCGCTCGGCTGGGAGCCGGATCTCATCTCTGTCGGGAAGGCCCTCGGCTCCGGCGTGCCAGTCGGCGCAGCGCTTGTGTCCGAAAAGGTCGCGGCGACGATCTCCGTGGGCGATCACGGCAGCACTTATGGGGGAAACCTGCTCGCCACTCGTGCGGCCGTCTTCTTCCTTGAGCAGTTGATGGATCACGGCCTGCTCGCGCATGTGAAGGCCGTTGGCGATCATCTCGAACGCCGGCTGCGCACGCTCGCGCTGAAGCATCCGGTGATCCGCGAGGTCCGCGGCGCCGGACTGATGCGTGGCGTCGATCTGCGGATCGACGCGGCCCAAGTAGTCGATCTGGCTCGGCAGCAGGGCTTGCTGGTCAACCGCACCAGCGAAACCGTCGTCCGTCTCCTGCCGCCGCTGACGATTGAAGCGGCGGATATCGATGCCGGCATCGATGTGCTCGATGCGGTGCTGATGACTGTTGCCACGGAGGTGCCCGCATGAGGGTTGCTCACATCGCCAGCCCCGTTCGCGTCTTCCGTTCACGTCGAGCCGCAGTGCGGCCGGCCCGTTCGCGCGGCCGAGTCAGCGCAACGCGACCGCCGGTCATCCGCGCCGCGACGGCTGCTGACATCGGTGCGATTCACGCGCTGATCGACACGCACGTGGCTGATGGCCGTCTGCTGCTGCGGCATCGCGATGAAATCGCCGCGCATGCCTCGCGCTTTCTCGTGGCCATACAGGGCCGGCGCGTGGTCGGGTGTGCGGATTTGGCCCCGCTCAGCCGCCATGTGGCCGAAGTCCGTTCCCTCGTGGTAAGCGACGCAGCACGCTCGCGCGGTATCGGACGACAACTCGTCGACGAGCTCGCGTCGCGTGCGGCCGCATCGGGCTTCGAGACGCTGTGCGCGTTCACGCATGTGGCGGGCTATTTCATTCGAATGGGGTTCTCAATCGTTCCGCACACCTGGCTGCCGGAGAAGATTGAAGCCGACTGCCGATCCTGCGCACTGTTCCGAACCTGCGGTCAGTACGCCGTGATGCGTCCCCTCGTTCGCGCGCGACAGACGTGCGTGCCGTTGACTGCGCTCCATGGCTGAGGCCGCTTTCACCGTGCGCGACTTCGCTATCGCTCGCACGACCGACGGTGTCACGGCACCGCAGGGATTCCGTTCCGCGGCGCTGCACTGCGGCATCAAAGCCAAGCCCGGCGCTCTCGATCTGACGGTTCTCGCGGCTGATGGCATTGCGTCGGCAGCGGGCATCTTCACGACCAATCTCGCGCAGGCTGCGCCGGTCATTGTCTCGAGGCGACATCTCGAGCGCAGCAAGGGCATCGCGCGTGCGATTGTCGTGAACAGCGGCTGCGCCAACGCCTGCACCGGTACACAGGGCATGGCGGATGCCGACCGGATGGCGGCAGAGGTTGCCAAAGCTCTTGGATGCGGTCCCGAGCACGTGCTGGTGGCGTCGACCGGGGTGATCGGCGTCAATCTCCGTATGGACAGTGTGGTCACCGGGATTCAGGCGGCCGTACGTGCGCTGGCACGCGGCAAGGGCAGCGACACGGCTCGCGCCATCATGACGACCGACCCGTTTCCGAAGGAGTGCGCCGTCACAGTGCAGACGAGCCGCGGGACGTTCATGGTTGGCGGCACCGCCAAGGGCTCCGGCATGATCGAGCCAATGATGGCGACGATGCTCGGATTCCTGACAACCGACGCCCTCGTCCCGCCCGCTTTGCTGAAGCGGGCGCTCACGGAATCCGCCCGCGACACGTTCAATGCCATCACGGTTGATGGCGACGGCTCGACCAACGATTCGCTCTTCGCGATGGCGTCGGGCGCCAGCGGTGTCACTATCGATGGCGAGTCGTATCCGGCATTGCTCGAAGCCCTGCTGACCGTATCGCGCGAACTTGCCATCGGCATCGTGCGCGGCGGCGAGGGTGCGACGAAGCTGATCGCGGTGAACGTTCACGACGCACAATCGGGGGATGAGGCGCGGCAGGTCGCACGCACAATCGCCAACTCACCGCTGGTCAAGACGGCAGTGCATGGCGCGGATCCGAATTGGGGTCGCATCGTTGCGGCAGCCGGGCGATCCGGCGTCGCCTTCGATATCAATCGCGTCACTGTGCACGTTGGGGGGATTCTGCTGTTCGAGAATGGCCTCCCCCACGACGAGGCCTCGCCGGAGGCGGGTGAATATCTCAAGAACGCTGATGTCCGCATCGACATC
>DAINQP010000166.1:0-1563 GCA_036742665.1 Vicinamibacterales bacterium
CTCGAAGATCAGAATCAACACGATCATGATCTCGAGCGTCTCGCCGCGCGCCATCGCCGTCTGCTCGACGGCGAAGCGATAGATATCGTCGAGCGTTTTCAGCTTGTCGCGGACGTTCGCCTTCCAATCGTTGAGACCCAGCCGCGCGCCGGCAAGCGTGAATAAGCGGGCGGTATAGACGTCGCCGGCAAACTTCAGCGCGTTCTCGGCTCGATCGGTGAGCTCGTTCACGTCGATGAAGAGGGC
Source organism: Vicinamibacterales bacterium (assembly GCA_036742665.1). GTDB lineage: Bacteria > Acidobacteriota > Vicinamibacteria > Vicinamibacterales > UBA2999 > Gp6-AA40. The sequence goes on from DAINQP010000166.1 coordinate 247, forward strand.
GTGCACCTGCTGAGCCGATCGCGTATAGCGTCGCCCGAACCAGCCTTTGAACCAACTCGGACGCTGCAGATCGGCGTAGATCCGCGCCAGCTCACGATCGAGCAGCTCGTCATAGTAGCGGAACTCCACGAGCTGTGAGTTGACGAACTCGAGGATCTCCACCGCCGCCTGGCCACCGCTGTCGGTGTCGTAGACGAACGCGGCGTTCCACGTCGGCACGACGAGATCGCATTCGAAGTAGGAGAGGCGATGACGTAGCACCTCCTCACGCTCCTGCCGGCTCAAGTTCTCGCGTTCCCCACGGAGAAGCCGGACGATATCGTGTCCATGCTGCTCAAGCAGCGCATCGGCCGTCGCCGCTCCGGGTGCGGCGGTCAGGGCGATCACCAGGTAGTCCTCAGCCGCGAACTGTGTGCGCGGCGCGGTCATCGCCGCCAATAAGCGATTGACCAGATCGCGGCACAATGTCTCTGCCGTCGCGGCGAGCCGCGGTTCCTCCTGCCAGGTGAGTGCGTGGTCGATGAGCTCCGGCCACGACAAGGGCAGTGGCCGTACCAGCGCGACGGAAATCACGCCGTAGTCATAGAGCTTGAAACGGACACGGAAGCCCAGTGCATCGGCGATTCCGATCGCCTCGCCGTCGATGGTCAGCGGCGGCTGGCGATACTGCACATATGACGGTGTTGTCGCTTTTGGGCTGAGCCGCGCTTGTGCGGTCGGCGCAATCAGCGTTGCTACCCGGGCCAAATCGATTACTTCGGCGGCCTCGTAGAGAAAAAGGGCAGTGACCTGCCCGGCGAGATGGTCAGTCATCGCGTGGTGACGTAGCGTGCTGATGTCGCAGCCGGCAGTCGGCGCACTCCAAAGTACCGCCTTCGGGCTTCAAGAACTATCCGTCGACGGGGGCTCGTAACGATCCTAACTCTGCGCGCCGGTCAGCATCATCGCGGCGACGGCCACCGAGCTCGCGGTAACGGCCACTTTCCTTTCACACTCCACCTCCGGCCGATGCGGCAAGGCTGCCGCGCCGCCCACAGCTCCTCGTCAGGGCGTTGTCCGTGTGACGTGCTACGGACGGTTATTGGAATCGGTTGCGTCTTACGCAACCTGCCTCAAAGTAATACAGTGAGGCCCATAACATCGGAGCCAGTCGTGCCAGACAGATGACGCCGGTGGCGATGCGGATGTTGGCGAGCTGTCGGAGCTCTGAGTCGCCGTCAGTGACCGCCGCAGACGGCGATCCGCCAAGCGCACGTGATAGGAAGTCGATGATGCTGGCCTTCGCTGCGGCTCATCATAGCCTCACCGGGTGGTGCT
>DAINQP010000166.1:1663-13989 GCA_036742665.1 Vicinamibacterales bacterium
AAGTCGATGATGCTGGCCTTCGCTGCGGCTCATCATAGCCTCACCGGGTGGTGCTACCGGCGGCAGTGGACGAGGGACCAGATCCTGGGCGTGTTCACTTTCTTCACTGAAACCGGCTCAAGTCCCGCTTGGTCCAGCAGCACCGAGAGATCGAGATCCGACCGGAAACCCGCGCGTACGGTAAGGGGCGAGATCCATCGCTCGACAATCGATAACAGCGGGTTCGTGCTGAGAAAGTGATTCAACAGGACGATGTGGCCTCCGGGGCGGCAGACGCGGCGCATCTCCTTGAGCACCGCGATCGGGTCGGGGACGACGCTGACGACGTAGGCGGCGTACACCACGTCGAACGATTCGTCAGGAAAGCCGAGGCTGGAGGCATCCATCCGCCACAGCCTCACATTCTGGCGGCCATGTGATTCCACGTGGCGGGCCGCCTCGCGCAGCATGGGCTCTGAGAGATCGATTCCCACGACTCGGCAATCCGATGGATACAAGGTGGCGGTGAGTCCCGTCCCGATACCCACTTCCAAAATCTCATCGTTGGCCTCCAATGGAAGCTCACGCATGGCTTCGACACGGCCGGCGTGCAGAATCGGGCCGAAAATCCCGTTATAGACCGACGCGAATCGCGCGTAGAGGCGTTCGACGAGATCTTGATCGACGCGGGTGACGGAGAGCTGATCTGTGGACGCGTTACTCATAAGCATGAAACGTGCATGAAAGTACTGGGTATGCGCCTAGCCAGAACCCCTGAATTCCACGAACCTCCCATCTCCTCTTCCCTTCCAACGCTACGGCTTACGGCTGAATTTCGCGAGATGCCGGGCCTTCGCTTGACTACGCAGCAGACCGCGCGCCTGATCGGTGTCGATATCGAGACCGCTTCGTCTGTACTCAAGACGCTGGTCGATCGCGGCGTTCTCCGTCTCACAGCGAACGGTTACGTCCTGGCTTGAGCCGATCGTGATACAGCACGACCCATGGTCGTGCGGCCATTAAGTCCGACACCCGACACCACCCGGAACCCAGTTCGAGTTCTTCGCCGGCCAGGAGACTACTCCACCGGCCGTCGGAACTGGGAAGTCTTACTTCGGTATCTCCCCAAAACGTGGCGTCAAGAGGAACAGCGCTCGTCGCCGATCGGTCGGTGAGTCGTGGGACGACCACGACCACGCGTGAGCTCAGCCGACGCCGTTCAAAGGCAACCAGCGACGCTGCCCGGGCTCCCCGTACGCGCAACGGGCGATAGCTGCCGTCGCCCAACAGCCGCCCGTGATCGGCGCGAAAGTGGAGCAGCGTCGTCGTCATCTGCAGTTTCAGATCGCAAACACCGCGAGAGGACTGAAACGTGTCGGTGAGCCGCTCCGAGGCACCGGCGAAATCCACCGGCCGGCGATTGTCTGGATCGGTGAGCGTGAATCGCCAATCCTCGCAGCCCTGATAAAAGTCGGGCACGCCCGGCATGAAGCATTTCAGTACGAGCTGTGAGATCGAGTGGTAGTTGCTCACCGGTTCGAGGAGCTGCACGAATGCCGCAACCGATTGGCGGAACTCGCTGGACTCCTCGTCGAGGAGCACACGACGCACAAAGGACTCGAGCCCGTCTTCGTAATCGGTGTCCGGCCGTATCCAACTGGAGCACAGCTGGGCCTCACGCACGGACTTCCGCATGAACGCGACGAGTCGATCGACGAGTTCCTGCGATAGACGGCCATCGGCATTGATCTCGTCCTGATTCCACATACCCACGAGCGTCTGGTAGAAGCGGTACTCGTCGCGCGGTTCTGGACACGAGCCCCGGCCCGCCGTCTGTTGTCGATAGCGCGTATTCAGTGCCACCCACCGCTGCGCCGCGATGACCCACTCGTGCGCAAACACGCTGATCGTCGCGATCCGGATTCGCGTGTCCTCACTCAACTTCGTGTCGTGGGTGGATGTGGCCGTCATTGAGTTCGGCCAGTCCTTCGCGCGTTGCTCATTGAAATGATGGAACTCGCGAATGGTCAGCGACCGATCGGCCGGGTTCCCGCCGACCTCGTTCAAGGCCAGCAGAGTGTTGTCTCGATAGAATGCCGTGTCTTCCACGCCTTTCGCGTGCACGCCGCTTGTGTACTGCTGGAGCCGCTTGACGAGGAGCGCACGCCGTGCGGAAAGCGCGGGATCGTCTACGAGCTCGCCGAGGAGCAACGACCGCAGGAACCCAAACGCCGACGAGTCCATCGCTGGGTTGCGGCGTTCGGCCTGATCGAGACTCTCGATGATGATCTGCCGCTCGGCATCGCGATCCTGGCCGGTGCCCAGATACGTGCGATAGACCGGCATCGCGGCAATGAATTCAACCACCGCTTCGTGCAAGGAATTCAGCGAGATGTCGCGTGTCGTCCAGGAGGCATCGGCCACGCGTTTGAGCTCGTGGGCGAGGATGGTGACACCGCTCAGGAGCGCGCCACGCATCATCAGCCGCTTGCTGCGATGTGCCTCCTCGCGGAACGGAATCGACTCGTCAACGAGACGCTCGAAGAAGCGGCGGAGGATGCGCACGCCGCGCCCGCTCACGAACAGCCGATTGAGGGCGTCGAGCGCGTCGTAACCTGTGGTGCCGTCAACGGGCCAATGCCTGCCGAGCCGTTCGGAGGGATCGAGGACTTTCTCGACAACCAGCCACGGGCGCTTGCTCGATAGCGACTCCAGCGCGGACCGCAGCTGCTGCAGATAGCCGAGCGGATCGAGCAGCCCATCGACGTGATCGACACGCACGCCGTGCACGACATCCTCAGCGGCGAGCTTGCGGATCAGCTCGTGGCTGCGCATGAAGACCTCGGGGTCTTCTGCATGGATCGCCACGAGCTCGTTGATCCCGAAGAATCGCCGGTAGTTGATCTCGTCATTGGCCGGCCGCCAGTACGCCAGGCGGTAATGCTGCTGTTCGAGCAGCTGATGCAGCAGATGTGGATTACGGTTGATTTGCGCGACCGTGGCATCCACCGGTTGGCTGCCAATCAGGGCGTTCAGCGTCGATGGCGCGAGCGGAACGTTCAGCGAGCCGCAGCGAATGTGATACTCGTTGGCGCCAGGCTCGAGCTGGACCACGCCCTTCGTCAAGGCCTGTCCGTATGGCTCCTCCAGCAGCGGCAGGAGCACACTGTCGCGAACGAGACCGGTGAGCGGACGCCAGTCGATGTCGAAGAAGCGTGCCGCCTGACTCGAGGGTCCATCGCGAAGGACCTGTCGCCAGAGCGCGTTGCGCTCGGGATCAGCCGCCATGTGATTCGGGACGACGTCGAGCACGACACCCATGTGGTGAGCGCGCAAGATGTCGGTGAGTCGTCGCCATGCTGGCTGACCGCCTAACTCCCGATTGATGCAGCCGTAATCGACGATGTCGTAGCCGTGAGGGCTGCCTGGTCGCGCCGTGTATATGGGCGATAGATACACATGGCTGATACCGAGCCGCGCTATGTACGGAACCTGAGCGGCAAGGTCGTCGAGCGTAAATCGGTCCGATAGCTGCACTCGATACGTACTGGTCGGGACAGTTCGTTCGTGATTGGGGATCACCCACTGTTTCTTCGCATCCGACGTGCCATGCCCGCGGACTGCGCTGGGCGACGGCATCAAGCTTGCGCTCGGTCGTTCCGTCTCCGATGTCGAAGCTCGAGAGTGCTCGATCTGCCGCCGCCGAGGTCGAGCGGCGTCTGGCCACGTCAGAGTGGAATCAGCGCGAGCTCATCCGCCGCGAGTGGCTGGTGACAAACGGGTTGGGCGGCTACGCGTCCGGTACGCTCGCCGGCCCTCCGACGCGCCGCTATCACTCACTGCTCGTCGCGGCGTTGCCCGCGCCGCTCGGACGTCTTGCGCTGCTGGCGCATCTCGACGAGCGTATCCGTCTTCAGCATCTTCAGCAGCGCCGGGTCGGCTGGCTAAGCCGTCGCGATGACTCCTCGCCGGTAGTCGTCAGCGACTTCCGTCTCGTCGGCGGTCTGCCGGTGTGGCGTTACGCGTTCGACCAAGTCGTCCTCGAGAAACGACTGTTCATGCCTAATGAGCAGAACTCGATCTTCGCAACCTACACGCTCGTCAAGGCGCCCCAGACGATTCGCTTCGGGCTGCGTCCGATGGTGGCGATTCGCATGCACGAGGCGCCGGTCGATCGCACCGTTCCGCAGGAACCGGTGCTGATTGCGCATCAGCGCTATCTCGAGGTCAACGCTGGTGAGACCGTCCCGACGATTCGCCTGGTGGTCCGCGATCATCCGGCGACGTTCACCGTTGAAACCGTCACCGAGGGACTTCACTACGAGTTGGAACAGCAGCGCGGCTATGCCGCGGACGGCAGCACGTGGAGCCCTGGGTACTACAAAGTCGATCTCGCTGAACACGAGCAGATCACCTTCATCGCCTCGACGGAGCATCTGGGGGTCATTGATGCGCTATCGCCCACAGAGGCCTGGAAGACCGAGCTCGATCGCCGCACGCGACTGTTGGTCTGCGCTGGCAACCCAGATCCGGGAGGCCTGACCGCCGAACTTGTCCTCGCCGCCGATCAATTCGTGATCAAGCCGGCCACGCGCACCGCCGACACCGCGCGCGCCAAAGCCGCCGGCGAGAATGCGCGTAGCGTCATCGCCGGCTATCACTGGTTCACTGACTGGGGCCGCGACACGATGATCAGCCTCGAGGGCCTGGCGCTTTCGACCGGCCGCGCCGCCGAGGCGCGCGACACCCTGCTGACCTTTGCGCAGCATCTCAATCAGGGACTGATTCCCAATCTGTTCCCCGAAGGCGATCAGCATGGCCTCTACCACACCGCCGACGCGACGATGTGGTTCTTCCATGCGATCGACCGCTACGTGACGACGACAAAAGACGACGACACGCTGCGCGAGCTGCTACCGTCGCTTGACCAGATCATTCGACATCACCGAGCCGGTACGTTGTTCGGCATCCGGGTCGATCAGGACGGTTTGTTGACGCAGGGCGACCCACAGCTGCCACTCACCTGGATGGATGCGAAAGTGGGCGACTGGGTCGTCACGCCGCGGCGCGGAAAGCCGGTCGAAATCAACGCGTTGTTCTACAACGCGGTTCGTCTCCTTGCCGAATGGCGGAGGGCGCTCAACGTCCCTGATGACGAGCTCGACGCGGTCGCCGACCGCGCCAGGCACTCGTTCAACCAGCGGTTCTGGTACGACGCGGGTGGCTATCTCTACGACATCGTCGACGGCGAAGCGGGCGACGACGCGTCGTGCCGGCCGAATCAGATCCTGTCGTTCTCTCTGCGGTACCCAGTACTGGAGGAGGTGCGCTGGCCAGCAGTGCTCGACATCGTGACGACGAAGCTGCTGACGCCGTTCGGGCTGCGCACGCTCGATCCGGAACACCGCGATTTCAAGGCGCAGTATTTCGGCGACCTCCGCGCGCGTGACGCGGCGTATCACCAGGGCACGGTGTGGGCGTGGCTGATCGGCCCGTACATCGACGCGTGGCTCCGTGTGCATCCCGGCGATCAGCGGCAGGCGCGGAAGCTACTCGATGCGTTCGATGGTCATCTCAGCGAGGCCTGCGTCGGAAGCGTCAGCGAGATCTTCGATGCGACCACGCCACACGCGCCGCGAGGCTGCGTGGCTCAGGCGTGGAGTGTCGCGGAAGTGCTGCGCTGTCTCATTCGACTGCAGGCCTCCTGAACGTGTGCACATGCCGATATACCTTCATGGCAGTCGATAGCGAGGAAATCATTCAAACCGGCGACGTCGATCTCGGTGCGCGCGTGGCCAAGGATGCAGTGACGTTCACCGTGTGGGCGCCGCGTCACGACGCCATGACGCTTCGCCTCGAGGATCGCGACTTCCCATCGGGATGTCGCGACATTCCGATGGAGGCGCGGCCGGACGGTTATTTTGCGGTGACTGTGCCGGGCGCGCGCGCAGGACAACACTATTGGTTCAAGTTGGCGGACGCTCTTCGTCCTGATCCCGTCTCGCGCTATCAACCCGAAGGTGTCTTTGGTCGGTCGGCGATTGTCGATCCTGCGTCGTTTCCGTGGACCGATGCGGACTGGACCGGCACACCGCCTCGCCATCGCAACGTCGTCTACGAGATGCACATCGGCACGTTCACGACGGCCGGGACGTGGGGAGCTGCGCGCGGGCAGTTGCAGCGATTGGCGGATCTAGGCGTAACGACGCTCGAGATCATGCCGCTGGCCGAGTTCTCGGGTCGATTCGGATGGGGCTACGACGGTGTGTTTCTCTTCGCGCCGTTCCACATGTACGGGACGCCAGATGATGTCCGCGTCTTCATCAACGATGCCCATCGTCTCGGGATCGCGGTCATCCTCGATGTCGTCTACAACCATCTTGGTCCGGTTGGCAATGTCCTCCACGAGTACAGCGACTGGTACTTCGCCGACCACGAGACGGAATGGGGCCGCGGCTTCAACGTCGACGGTGCCCATTCCGAGCCGGTGCGGGCGTTCATGCGCGCCAACGTGCGGCACTGGATCGACGAGTACCACTTCGACGGGCTTCGGTTCGATGCCGTCCACTCAATCATCGACAGCTCGCCTGAGCACATCGTCCACGAACTGACGCGGCATGCCCGCGCAATCGCGCACCCACGTCGTCAGTTCGTGGTCGCCGAGAACGAGTCGCAGAACGTCGCGTTCCTCAAGGATGTTGGTGAGCACGGACCTGGCGGTCTCGACGGAATGTGGAACGAAGACTGGCATCACGCCGCCCTTGTCGCCCTGTCCGGCCAGCGTTCCGCCTACTGCACCGATTACGACGGCACGGCCAACGAGTTCGCGGCGATGGCGCGGTGGAACCTCCTGTACCAGGGGCAGTGGTATTCGTGGCAGAAGCAGCGGCGCGGCACTGATTCACGAGCCTGTCCGAGCTCCGCGTTCGTCTGCTTCCTCGAGAATCATGACCAGGTGGCCAACACCGGCCGCGGCGTCCGACTGCATCAGCTGTCTCAGGCCGGGCGATGGCGGGCACTGGTCTCGTTGCTGTTGCTCGGGCCGCAGATTCCGATGCTCTTTCAGGGGCAGGAGTGTGCGACCCCGTCGCCATTCACGTACTTTGCGGATCATGAAAGCGACCTGGCCGAAGCCGTCCGCAAGGGCCGCCTCGAATTCCTGTCGCAGTTTCCGGCGCTGACCGATCCAGAGACGCGCAAGATCCTGCCCGTTCCCGACGACGAAGCCGCTTTTCGGGCGTGCCGAATCAACTGGTGTGGCCACCCTGGCTCGGAGGAGGCCAGGCTGCTTCATACCGACCTGTTGAGGCTGCGCCGATCCGACGTTGTATTAGCGGGGCTCGGCACGACGGACACGCAGGTCGCGACATCAGCGCTGACTGAGGACGTACTGCTGCTGCGATACTCAACCGGTGATGACGAGCGGTTGATGCTACTCAATCTCGGCCGGTGCACCACCCTCCGGATGAACGATCCGTTGCTCGCCCCCGCGTCGAGGCAGGTGCAGTGGACAATGATGTGGTGCAGCGAGCGCGCGGCCTACGGTGGCACGGGCGTGGCGCCGTTGTCGCCTGAGGGACTCTGGGCGCTGCAAGCCAACTGCGCGTGGCTGTTTCGTGCTGAGCCGATCCGATCAGAGGCGCTATGACGCCCGCTATCTGGCCTGGCAGATATTTTCCGTTCGGTGCCTACTACGATGGCGCCGGCGTCAACTTTTCGATCTTCTCGGAGGTCGCCGAGCGCGTCGATCTCTGCCTGTTCGACGAGCACGGCACGGAGACCGCGGTGCGGCTGCCGGAGCGAACGGCCTTCTGCTGGCACGGGTACGTGCCTGGGTTGCGGCCTGGCCAGCGCTACGGCTTCCGCGTGCATGGCCCGTGGCGGCCGGAAGAAGGGCTGCGCTGCAATCCGTCGAAGCTGCTCCTCGACCCGTACGCGCGCGCGATCGTCGGCGACGTCGAGTACAAACCGGCGGTCTTCGGCCACGTCATCGCGCCTGACGGCTCCGCCACGACAGATCCGAATACAGAAGATAGCGCCCCATTCGTGCCGCGCTCGGTGGTGATCGATCCGAAAGAGAAGTGGGCGCGGCCAGATTCGCCGCCTCGGCATCCTTTGCATCGCAGCGTCATCTACGAGCTGCACGTGAAAGGCTTCACCAAAGTCCGCGAGGATCTGCCGCCCGAGATCCGTGGCACCTATGCCGGGCTCGGCCACCCGGCGACGGTGAAGTATCTGCAGCAACTCGGCATCACGGCAGTGGAGCTGATGCCCGTGCATCACTTCGTGCACGAAGGGTTTCTCCGCGACCGCGGGCTGAACAACTACTGGGGCTACAACTCGATCGGGTTCTTCGCGCCGCATGCCGGGTATGCCAGTCGCTGTGATCCGGCGGCACAGATTGGCGAGTTCCGCGAGATGGTGTGCGCGCTGCACCGGGCGGGCATCGAGGTCATTCTCGACGTCGTGTACAACCACACTGCCGAAGGGAACCAGCAGGGGCCGACGTTGAGTTTTCGCGGCTTCGATAACCGGGCCTATTACCGTCTCCAACACGACCAGCCGCTCTACTACAGCAACTACACCGGCACCGGGAACAGCATGAACACCACTCATGCCACGGTGCTGCAGCTGATCATGGATTCGTTGCGCTACTGGGTCCAGGAAATGCACGTCGACGGCTTCCGGTTCGATCTGGCGTCCACGCTGGCGCGCGAGTTCCATCATGTGGACCATGGGTCGTCGTTCTTCGACGTCATCCAGCAGGATCCCGTGCTCAACCGCGTCAAGCTGATTGCCGAACCGTGGGACGTTGGCGACGGCGGCTATCAGGTCGGCAACTTCCCGCCGCGCTGGAGCGAGTGGAACGGCCAGTATCGCGATGCGATGCGCGATTACTGGCGTGGGGAGCAGCCGGTGGCAACCTTTGCCTCGCGGTTTGCCGGCAGCTCCGATCTGTACGCCCGCAATCGCCGGCCTGACGCCAGCATCAACTTCATCACCGCCCACGACGGCTTCACGCTGCGCGATCTCGTTTCGTACAACGAGAAGCACAACGAGGCCAATGGCGACCACAACACCGACGGCGAATCGCACAATCGATCGTGGAACTGCGGCGCCGAAGGACCGACCGACGACCCCGCGATCAACGCGCTCCGCGGTCGGCAGCAGCGCAACATGCTGGCGACGCTTCTCACGTCGCAAGGCGTACCGATGATTGTCGCCGGCGACGAGCGTGGCCGCACGCAACACGGCAACAACAACGCGTACTGTCAGGACAACGAGATTTCGTGGATGGACTGGCAGATGGGCGATGCCGATCTGCTGGAGTTCACGCGCCAGTTGATTCGTCTGCGCCGCGCGCATCCCACATTCTGGCGACAGCATTGGCTCACCGGCCGCTCACCATCCGGCGATGGCGGCTGCCCGGACGTGGCGTGGTTGACGTCTGCGGGGACAGCGATGACGGACCACGAGTGGACCGACGGCGGACTCAAGAGCGTGATGGTGTTCCTGAACGGATGCGCGATTGCCGGCGCCGGCCAGCGCGGCGAGCGCATCAGCGACGATAGTTTTTTGCTGATCTTCAACGCGCACGATCGTCCGGTGGACTTCACGATCACGAGCGCGGTGCCTGATGCGAGATGGCGCGTGCTGTTCGACACCCGCAAGAGCCGTCCTCGGGCGTCCCGCCGCCGGTTCGAATCGGGCGAACGCCTGCGCGTCGAATCACGCTCAGTCGTCATCCTCGCCAACAGTGTGACTACGACATCTGCAGGAGATCACGTGGCACCATAGGAGGAATCCGGCGGCAGGAATCGGGAATCAGCAGGTCATTCTGAATCCTGACTCCCGTCTCCTGAATCCTTCAATTCATGCCACCCGCCGTCTCAACATCGCGCGAACGTACGCTCGCGTTCGCCGCCTGGATTGTCGTCTGCATCGTCTGGGGCACGACGTATCTTGCGATTCGAATCGCTCTCGAATCTGTGCCAGTCGCGTTGGTGGGCGGGCTTCGATTCACTGCTGCCGGCATCATCCTGATCGCCGCGCTTCGGCTGACTGGACAGCCGCTGCCTGCGCGCTCCTCGTGGGGCGCCGTTGTGCTTTCCGGATTTCTGCTGCTGGTCATCGGCAACGGTGCCGTCGTCTGGGCCGAGCAGTACGTCGCGAGCGGCCTGGCCGCGGTGATTGTCGCGATGGTGCCGTTCTGGAATGTCGTCGTCGAAGGGGTTCGTCCCGGCGGGGAACGGCCGACGGCGCGGACGTTGTCCGGTCTGGCGGTGGGATTCGCGGGGATTGTCGTGCTGGTCTGGCCGGAGCTGTTCACGGATACGGGCGGTAATTGGTTCGTCGCTGGTGTGATTGCCTTGCAGTTGGCGTGCGCCGGCTGGGCGATCGGCACATCATTCACCAAACGCAACACCGTGTCGTCACCGGCCGCAACGTCGGCGGTGCAGATGCTCGCCGCCGGTCTGATGTTTCTGGCAATCGCCACCGCGACCGGTGAATGGAGGGAGCTCGCGTTTACCGGTCGATCGGCGAGCGCGATTCTCTATCTGGTGGTCTTCGGATCCATCGTTGCGTACTCGGCGTTCGTCTACGCCTTGAAGCATCTCCCGATTACGACAGTCTCGCTCTACTCCTATGTAAACCCGATCATTGCCGTCATCCTCGGCACCCTACTGCTGTCGGAGCCTTTCTCGGGCCGGACGGTCGTGGCATCGGCGCTCGTGTTCGCCGGTATCGCCGTCGTGCGATCGGCGTCCGAGGCCTGAAACTGTCCTCTAGCCGGCCGCTGAATCGGGCAAGAACATGCACAGTCGCGCAGCAGAGCTTGGCATACTCTTGGCTATGCACTCAGCCAGGGAGTGAACGTTATGAAGCATCGCGCTTTTGCCGCCGTGATCTTTGCAGGACTCTCGATGACCGCCGCGCCGACGTTTGCGCAACAGGGGCGCGATCGGAACGACGGTCGGGACAATCGCGACACCGACCGTGTGTGCTTCTATCGCGATATCGAGTACCAGGGGCCGTCCTGGTGCTATCGCTCCGGTGACGAACTCGCGAATCTTCACAACCGCGGCAATGAGATTTCCTCGATCCGCATCTTCGGGCGTGCGCGGGTCATCGTCTGGGACCATGAGGAGTTCATGGGCGCGACGGATGAATTCGATATGGACGTACCTGACTTGCGGCTACGTGCGATGGAGGGCCGCCGGAATTGGAACGATCGAATCGACTCGTTTCGGGTGATCGCGTTCAACCGCCGCGGCCGCGGCGTCGGGTTCGGTCGCGATCGGGACGACGTGAGCGATAACCGCCCGGCGCGCGATCGCATTTGCATCTATGAGGACATCAACTACGGCGGCCGCTCGCAGTGCTGGAGCGCCGACGAAGAAGAGCGCAATCTGAGCGGCACCGGCTGGAACGATCGCATCAGCTCGATTCGCGTCTACGGCCGGGCACGAGTCGAGGTGTATCGCGATGCCGACTATCGCGGACAGCGGGTACGGATCGACCGGGACGCTTCGGACCTCGGTGCCATCAACTGGGGCGACCAGATTTCGTCGTTTCAGGTGCGGTAACGCGCAGCTCCTCGACACCGCACAACAGACGTGGGCGCTCGGGATTCACTGATGTCCAGCTGATCCCAGCGCGCCACGTAGCCACCGGCCGTCGGCCGAAGCAATAACTGAGATTGATCAGCCGTTCCTGCGTTGCGCGGCCACGTGTTTGCAAGCTGCGATCACATGGACTCGACGACGAGAGCAGCGTGCGTCGGAGCTCTGGCCGGGCTTGCGGGCACGTTCGCGATGAATGTCGCACAACGACTGTGGACTCGCGCCGCTGGCGACCATCCGCCGGAATCTGCAGCTGGTCCGCACGATGCACGTGACTGGCAGGAACGCGACGAAGCACAGAACTCGAACGAGATCGCGGCACAGACAGTGGCGACGATGGTTGGACGTCCGCTAACCGATCGTGAGCTGGCGGTGGTTGCGCCGATTGTCCATTTCAGTTTTGGCGCCGCGGTGGGCGCTGCCTACGCCGCGTATGTGCACACGCTTGGAGAGCGGCGACGTACAGGGCTCGGACTGGGTACGGCGTTGTGGCTCACGGCCGACGAGATCGCGATGCCGTTGCTCGGTCTCTCTCGCTCGACGTTGCAGCGGTCAGGGGAGAAACACCTGCAGTCGCTGGCCGCGCATTTTGTGTACGGCGTGGTGACTGAGCGGGTACGCCGAATCGCGGCGAGCACCTGATCGCGCCTCCTCCTTGTGCCCACCGGCGCCGCGTTCCTGACGTACGTGTCGTTGATTCTCGACGAGCTCGTGCCGAAGCGG
>DAINQP010000167.1:0-310 GCA_036742665.1 Vicinamibacterales bacterium
ACCGCCCGTCGATCTCGATCTGCTGGCCGATCGCATCCCCACGTGGCCAGAGTTGACGCGCTGTCGCCTGATTGATGACGACGACCGATGGCGATCCTACGACGTCTCGCTGGTCGAAGATGCGTCCCGAGAGGATCGGGATCGACAGCGTCTGAAAATAGCCGTCGCTGACGATGTGCTCGGCGACACTGAGCGATGACATCGCTGAGGACGTCGTTCGCTCGCCGACGACGGCGCCTCGGCGAACGCCTGACGCGAACGGCGCGCTCGTGGCAACCGCCGCTGACTGGACGTCGGCATGAGCTTCGAG
>DAINQP010000167.1:320-13965 GCA_036742665.1 Vicinamibacterales bacterium
GCAGCAGCTGCTCGTAGAAGCCCCGGACGCGTGCAGGCTCCGGGTACGCGGCCCGTGGCAGGCTGACTCTTCCCGTCAACACGCCGCCCGGCGTGAAACCGAGCGGCACCTGTTGAAGTCTCACGAAGCTCTCAAGGAGCAGCACGGATCCTGCGAGCAGCGTCGTCGCCAGCGCGACCTGTGCCGCGACCATCGCCTGTCGCAGTACACGCGAAGAACCACCGGTAACTCCGCGGCCGGGCCCTGTCAGTGCCTGCAGCGGAGCGACGCGGCTGACTCGTATCGCGGGAAGGGTTCCAAAGAGGATCCCGCTGAGGAGCGACACGAGGAGACCGAAACCGAGGACCGCTGTATCCACGCGGACTTCGTTGATGCGCGGCATGGCCGGTGGCAGCCACGAGCGTAGCGTCTCGACGGCGAAGAAAGAGATCGCCACACCGATCACTCCACTGACGGCAGCAAGGCAGATGCTTTCGGTAAGCAATTGCCCGACGAGACGCCTCGGCTCCGCTCCGAGCGCTGTTCGCAGAGCCAGCTCACGTTGCCGTCCGATTGCCTTGGCGAGCACCAGATTCGAGACGTTCGCGCACGCGATCAGCATGACGAGCGCCACGGCGCCGAGCAGCGCGAGAAGCGAGGGCCGGACACCCTGGTCCAGCATCGAGTCGTAGACCGAGTCCACGCGCACGCTCCACCCGGTGTTCGTGGCCGGGAATTCACTACTGATCGCCGCAGCGATTCCGCGCATGTCGTCACGGGCCTGTTCGATCGAGACGCCGGGACGCAACCGCCCGACCACTCGCATCACGCGGTTTCCTCGATTCTCGCGCGCCCGATCGATCGTGAGCGGCACGAATATCTGCGGACTCGCCGCTGACGACACGCGCGACCGGCCGATGTCGCGAAACGTATCCGGAACGACGCCAACGATCTCGTGGCGTTCCCCATTCATCAGGACGGTCTGGCCGATGAGCGATGGATCGGCGCCGTACCGCCGTTGCCAGAACGACTGCGAGATGAGTGCGACCCGGCGGCTGCCTGGCCGCTCGTCGTCAGGACCAAGAGGACGTCCGGCGAGAGGCACCAGGGCGAGGACACGAAACAGCGAGGCGGTGACAACGGCACCGTTGAGTCGCTCCGCTTGCGAATCATCCTGGACGTTGAAGCTTACGCCGTTGAACGCGGCAAGTGCTTCAATCGTCTTCGTCCGTTCGGCCCACGATACGTAATTGAGAACGGACGCGCGGAGTGCGCCACGCGTGGGTTCGATTTCGAAGAGTTCGACGAGCCGGTCGGAGGCCGGATACGGAAGCGGCCGGAACCAGACGGCATGCACGACGCTGAACACGGCTGCGTTGAAGCCGACGCCCAGCGACAAGGTCAGCAGAACGCTGACCGCCAGCACCGGTGTGCGACGCCAGCTACGGAACGTGTTCCGGATGGTCTGGGTCAGCATCGAGAGTCCTGTCGCATATTGTGCGCGGGACTCTCAATGGCCATGCCAGCAGATTTGGGCGGTTTGATGAGAGTAACTGACGCTAACCCGGCCGGATCTGGGATCGGACTGCGCGATAGCGGACGTCCTAATTATTCCCGCGACCGCCGCCGCGGCCAGCGCCGCCACCCGCACCGCCGCGGCCTGCGCCGCCGCCGCGAGCCGGCTCAACGAATTCGGGAGTCTTCTCGCCACGCGCCGCGGCTTCAGCGCGACGCTTCTCTTCCGCGCGCGATCCCGCGAGCAGGTTCGGCATCGCGTAGTTCCCTTCGTGGCAGCCGTACTCAAAGTACCCGTAGCTGTCTTCACGCGGGATTGGCAATCGTGCCGTCCACGATCCGGTGTAGACCTTTGGATCGTTCACCGTGATGCGGTAGTCGAGCGTGTTGGCATCGGCGAGCGTGAACCGCTCGATCAGCACGCCTTCGTCCGACAACGGCTGCCCGTTGATCGGCGACTCTGGCTTGATGTTGCGCGTCTCGACGACGAGCACATCACCTTCCCAGCGGCCCACTGACGTGCCCATCCAGTTCTTGATCCCCGAGCCCACCTGCGTGCGGCCGTCCGTCGGGATGACGCGCGTCTCGTGGATCATCTCGTTCTGGAACGCGAGCCAGCCCGGCCCCTGCACGATTCGGCTTCCCGAGTTGTAGATCTTCGGCGTGATCGAGTTAAGGACGCCAGTGCTGATGCACCGATCGTAGTTGCTGCGATCGGTGGTCCAATCGGCCTCGATGCCGTTCAACTGCCGGCGACGCGCCGCCTGCGCCTGCTGACGCTCCTGCGCCGCCGCCTGTGCGGCGGGTGTCAACGCGGGGATGCGGCCGTTCGGCGGATCGATCACGTACGAAGACACATGGCTGACGCTCCTCGCGCGCTCGAGCCAGTGCGGTGGTGGCGACACGGCGCCGCCGACGGTGCCAAACCGCTTCTCGAATTCTTCCGCGCGGTCCAGCGTGAACTCGTCGCTGTTGTCATTGGCGACGTTCTGGTCGCGCTGCGTGACTCGTTGCTTGAACTCGTCGTCGTTGAGGCGATAGCGAGTGCCGACCGATTCGGCGCGCTGCATCGGAACGCCCTGCAAGTCGTTGGCGTTCCATGTGCCCTGGAGATCGGGCTCACCCCACGGGGTCTTCGGCACCTTGTAACTACCGAGCGCGGGAACGCTGCCGTCCGGCGCAATCACGCCAGGCGAATCGACGCGGCCTTGGCCGGAGACACCAGCGGTCGTGATGATCGCGGCGCCGGTCAGCGCCGTCAGGGTTCCGAGTATGAGACGTCTCATGTGTGCTCTCCGTCGGCGGGACCTGACAGCGGCGCCGCCCTGGCTCTATAAGTCTACTGCGGCGGCGTGTTGCCACGTTACGCTTTGAGCGTGCCGTACCGTGTAGACCTCCGCCATGCCGACGATGATGCGTTCTCTCGGCTCGTGGACCTCGGCGCCATCGACGCCGAGGTCGCGCAGGACGGCCGGCTCGCGGCTCTGATGCCCGATAGCGTAACGGCAGCTCAGGTCGCGCACGCGCTGGGCATCGCACATTTTTCCGTCTCTCCGGCCGTCGGCCGCGACGATGAATCCGTCTGGGTGCTGAGCCGGCGCCCGATTCACATCGGACGCCTTCGCATCGTTCCCGCGCACATGGATGCCGAGCCGGGCGATCTACGCCTCCTCGACGCGGACGCATTCGGCTCGGGACTTCACCCAACAACCGCGCTGTGCCTCGAGGCGATCGACGAGGCGGTCACGAACCGAACTCCGTCCGCGATGCTCGACGTGGGCGTCGGGTCCGGCGTGCTGGCGCTTGCGGCGCTCACCCTCGGTGTCCCTCGCGTATTGGGCATCGACATCGACGAGGAGGCCTTGCGCGTCGCCGCAGACAACGCGCGCCTCAATGCCCTCGAGGAACGTTTGCAACTGGCACGCGGCGCAGTGGACACCGTCACGGGAACGTGGCCATTCGTCGTCGCGAACGTTCTGACGGCGCCGCTCATCGAAATGGCGCCCACGCTCGTAAGGCGCGTGGGACATCAGGGTCAACTCGTGCTCTCGGGAATCGGCTCAGCCATGGAGCATGATGTCGCGCACGCCTACCGCCACGTCGGCATGCAGCACGTGCGGGTGACCTCACACGCCGGCTGGATTGCGATCGTGATGCAGGCATCCTGGTAAACCGGCAGCCACGGTAAAGTGTGAGCATGTCAGTCTCGACACCGCTGCCAGTACTCGCCGCCGATCAGGTGCTCACTGCCCTTCGCACGATGCGCGAACGGCAGCCGGTCAAGTTCAGCGCGTTCTACTCGAGTCAGCTCGGGGGCATCGTCACCGACCCCGCGCTGATGGTGCTGCCGTTCGACGACCACATGGTCCATCGCGGTCACGGGATCTTCGATACGGCCGGTCTGGTCGGCGGCCGCATCTACGATCTCGAGGCCCACCTCGACCGGTTCCTCGGATCGGCAGAGAGGTCCAAGCTGAAGCTCGCCGGCTCTCGTGCTGACATGCGCGACATCATCATCCACACGACTGCCGCGAGCGGCGTCCGCGACGGCGCCATTCGATACTGGCTGTCGTCTGGTCCAGGTAACCTCGATCTCACGCCCGCAGCGGGCGCGACTCCCGGTTTCTTCGTCATCGTCTTCGGCGGCCTTGCCTATCCTGCCCGGTGGTACTCCGAAGGCCTCAAGGTCATGACGACGACCTATCCAATCAAGCCGGCGCTCTACGCGATTACCAAGGCCACCAACTACCTGCCGAACGTCCTGATGCAGATGGAGGCGAAGGATGCCGGCCTGGACAATGGAGTCTTTATCGATGACGAAGGTTTCGTCGGCGAGAGCTCCAACATGAACGTGGCATTCGTGACGACCGATGGCGTCCTGCGTCATCCGCGCTTCGTCCGCGTCCTCGCGGGCTGCACCTCGCTGCGTCTACTCGAACTGGCTCCGCGGCTCGAAAACAGCGGATTACTGACTGGCGTCGAAGT
This sequence comes from Vicinamibacterales bacterium, assembly GCA_036742665.1. GTDB lineage: Bacteria > Acidobacteriota > Vicinamibacteria > Vicinamibacterales > UBA2999 > Gp6-AA40. The sequence continues at coordinate 4,800 of DAINQP010000167.1, forward strand.
GTGCGACATCCCGGTCGCTGACGCACGTGCCGCGCGCGAGATGCTTTTGCTGGGCAGCTCAATCAAAGTCGCGCCGATCGTCGAATGGGATGGTCAGGCGATTGGCGACGGCAAGCCGGGGCCGGTTGCGCGCGCGTTGCTCGATCTGCTCGAGAACGACATGCGCACTGGCGATCGCCTCATCGAGGTGCCCTACTAACTCGCGCGGGACCCCGTCATGGTGCAAGACGCGCGCTCGACCCCGCTCATAGACACCTCGCACGAGGCGTTGATGTTTCCGACGCTGACGCCTGCTCAGATCGCGCGCATCGCGCAATCCGGTGTCGTCAGGCCGATCGCGCGTGGCGATGTGCTCATCGAGGCCGGCGACCACGTCGTTCCGTTCTTCGTCATTACTCGCGGCGAGATCCAGATCATCCAGCCGGGTCGCGGGGGCGACGTGCTGGTCGCCGTGCACGGCCCCGGCAAGTTCACCGGCGAAGCTAACCTGATCCTCGCGCGCCGGTCGCTGATGCGGGCGGTGGCCAGCGAGCCCGGCGAGGTCATTCAACTGACGCGCGAGCAGCTGCTCGATCTTGTCCAGACCGACGGCACGATCAGCGAGATCCTGATGCGCGCCTTCATCTACCGCCGCATGGAGCTCGCGCAGCAAGGCATCGGCGACGTGATGCTCGTTGGCTCGATGCACTGCGCAGCCACACTGCGCATCAAGGAATTCCTCAGCCGTAACGGGCACCCGTTCGGGTATCTCGATCTCGATCGTGATCCCGACGCGCAGGCACTGCTCGATGGTCTGCACGTCACGATGGCAGAGATCCCCGTGCTGATCTGCCGCGGCGACGTCGTGCTGCGCAATCCGAGCAACGAGGCCATCGCCGATTGTCTGGGCTTCAACGAGAACATCGATCGCGCGCAGATGCGCGACGTCGTCATCGTCGGCGCCGGTCCGGCCGGACTCGCGGCCGCAGTGTATGCGGCGTCGGAAGGACTCGATGCGCTCGTGATCGAGGCGTCCTCACCCGGCGGCCAGGCAGGTTCGAGCTCGCGTATCGAGAACTATCTCGGATTTCCCGCGGGCATCTCCGGCCAGGAGCTCGCCGGCATGGCATTCGCTCAGGCGGAGAAGTTTGGCGCCAAAGTATTGATCGCGCGAGGCGCCACGGCACTCACCTGCGATCGCAAACCGTACCGTGTCGAAATTGGCGATGGCGCGACCGTGCCGGCGCGTGCCGTGATTATCGCCACCGGCGCGCAGTATCGAAAGCCCGACATCGCGAATCTATCGTCGTTCGAAGGGGCGGGTGTGTACTACAGCGCGACGTTCATGGAGGCACAGTTGTGCGGCTCTGAGGACGTGATCGTTGTCGGCGGCGCGAACTCGGCGGGACAGGCAGCCGTGTTCCTCTCGCAGACGGCCTCGCGGGTCCTCGTGCTGGTTCGGGGCGATGGGCTCGCCGACAGCATGTCGCGCTACCTGATTCGCCGGCTCGAGGAGATCCACAACATCGAGCTGCGAACCAACGCGGAAATCGTCGCGCTCGAGGGCGACGGCCATCTCGAGCACGTGCAGTACTCCGACAAGCGCACTGGTGAAGTCAGCCGCCTCGCCGTTCGTCACGTCTTCCTGATGACCGGCGCCGTTCCGAATACCGCATGGCTGTCGGCGTGTGTGACCATCGACACGAAGGGGTTCATTAAAACTGGACCCGATCTGACGCGCGACGACCTCACCACCGCACGCTGGCCCCTGGAACGACCTCCTCATTTGCTCGAGACCAGCCTGCCCGGTGTGTTCGCCGTCGGCGACGTGCGAGGCGGCAACATCAAGCGCGTCGCATCGGCGGTTGGCGAAGGCTCGATTGCCATCTCCTTCGTACACCGGACTCTCACCGAGTGAAGGAACGCCATGGCCCCAACGCACGCCTGCGATCACATCCAGTCCGTCACCACCATCAAGCACCCGGCGCGACACGCCTGCGAAGAGTGCGTCAAGATCAAAGCGCAATGGGTCCACCTGCGGACATGTCAGAGCTGCGGGACGACGTTGTGCTGCGACAGCTCGCCTCATCGCCACGCCAGTGCTCATGCGAAGGCGAGTAGCCATCCGGTGATCGCATCTGCTGAACGAGGCGAGCGCTGGCTCTACTGCTACCCCGACGACGCCTTCGTCGAATACTGAGGCTCCGTCGCCCCAGGGTTCGTCGCGCCTTACAAGCCTACTGATTCGAACGACACTTCGGCGGGCAGCCCGACGTATTGTTCGGCGAGGCTCGTCATCGCCGCGCGCGAGCCGGTGAGGTAATCGAGATCGGCGATCTGGCGTTGATGATCGAAGGCGTTTTCATCGGGCGCGCGATGCAGCGTGGACGTCATCCACCACGAGAACCGCTGCGCCTTCCACACCCGCCGCAGACACACCTTCGAGTACTCATCGAGCCCCTCTGTGCGGCCGCCTTCGTAGAACGCCTTCAGCGCGCTCCCCAACACCAGGATGTCCGAGGCCGCCAGGTTCAATCCCTTTGCACCCGTCGGAGGAACAATGTGCGCCGCGTCGCCGGCGAGGAACAGACGGCCGTAACGCATCGGGGCGGCGACGAAGCTGCGCATCGGCGTCACGCCCTTTTGAATGATGCGGCCGATATTCGGCTTCCAGCCGTCGCGCGTCGTCATGCGCGTGAGTATCTCCTGCCAGATCGCCTCGTCTGACCAGGGCTCGATGTGCTCGTCAGGGGGCACCTGCAGGTACAGCCGCGTGATGGTCGGTGAGCGCATGCTGAACAGCGCGAACCCGCGTTCGTGGAGCGTGTAGACGAGCTCATCGGAGGACGGCGCCGCTTCCGCGAGGATACCCAGCCAGCCAAACGGGTACACGCGTTCGTAGATGGCAAGTACATCCGGCGGAATCGACGGACGGCAGACGCCGTGAAATCCATCGCAACCCGCGATGACATCACAGTGCAGCTCATGATCGGTGTCGCCATGGCGGAAGCGGATCACCGGGTGCGACGAATCGAGCCCGCCGACCGAGACGTGGTCGGCCTCGAAGTACAGAGGACGCAACGTCGCGACCCGCGCCTCGATCAGATCCTTGACGACCTCGTTCTGGCCGTAGACGGTGATGGCCTTGCCGCCCGTCAACTCGGTCAGATTGATGTGATGCCGATGTCCCTGGAAGGAGATGTAGACGCCGTCGTGACGCAGTCCATGGCGTTGCAGATTTGCGCCGACACCCATTGCGTGCAGCAGATCGACGGTTCCCTGTTCGAGGACCCCCGCCCGCACACGATCGATCACGTAGTCGCGGCTGCGGTTCTCAACGATGACGGAATCGATGCCGTTCAGGTGCAGCAGGTGGCCGAGCAACAGCCCGGCCGGACCTGCGCCAACGATGCCTACTTGTGTGGTGAGACGCGGCATTGGTTCACCGGTAGCTCAGAAGCCGGTGCTGCACACGAAGTTGGCCGCCTCGTCTGTGCTGCCGCTGCCCTTGTACTTCGCGACGAGCGGATACGCGCACAATGGCCGTGAGCGCGTGACGGTTCCGCTCTGATCGCGCCGCGTCGCCGGCAACGTCTCCGGCGCCTTGCCGTCCTCGACCCACGCGAGCAGTGCTTCCATCAGCCCGGTCGGCTGGGGCCCGGCGCCGCCGGCACAATGAGTGACACCGGGTGCCATGAACAGGCGGATGAACTCGGACGTCTTCTTTGCTCCACCCATCTCCTGTTGCACGCGTGTGTAGTAATCGATCGAGCCTTCAGCCGTGATCAATTGATCGGCCCAGCCGTGCCACACGATCGTCTTGCCGCCACGATCGCGGAACCCCGTTAAGTCTGGGTTGTCGGTGGCAATCACGGTCGCGTACTGCTCCACCGATTGATCCCACAACCGTTCGTACGCGGCAGGAGTGACGCTGTTGGCGTCGAACTTCGGATCCTGCGTCAGGAAATATCGGTACCAATCCATCGCCAGCCCAAAGGGGACCGGACGTGGAGGCGTGCCCCTGCTGGTCCACAGCGCATTCATGTCGGCGCCACGGGCCAGTCCGTACCACATGAAGCTGCCATCTATGTGACGCGGGCCTTCCCACAGCTTGCGGAGGACGTTGACGTCAGCCTCGGTGAACGAACCGCACTCGCCCGCCGACGTTCCGATCAACGGTTTCGGGTCATAGGTGCAGCGCTTCGGATCTTCGATGATGCCGTCCTTGACGCCGTCGATGCCATCGCAGGCGGCGATTGCCGAGGCCGTCGCTGCGGTCAGCTTACACGCGGCGACGGGATTCCCCGCTGCGTTCATCACGACCGGTCCCCAGAGATGCTGCAGGTGGAACCGATTCCAGTTGATCGCCGGTGCCGCCGCCATGATGCCGTTGTAGTCCTGCGGATACCGCTGCGCCTCCATCATCCCCTGCCGTCCGCCGGTCGAGCAGCCGTTGAAGTAGGAGTATTTCGGGGCTACCCCGTACATCGCTTGCGTGAGCGCCTTGCCGGTCACCGTCATCTCGTGAATGCCGACGTGCGCGAAGTTGCGGACGCCCTCCCAGTTCAAACGGCCGTTCGCATCGAGGGCGAACGTGCCAGCTCCGCCCTCGTGCCCAGCGTCGGTCGCGCCCGCTGCGAAGCCCTGCGCCACCGGCTGGTTGACGCCCGCAGGGTTGCCGCCGACGAGTCCCCCACCACCGGTTCCCACGAAGCGTCCATTCCAGTTCGACGTCGGGATGCCGATCCAGATGCGAATCTTGTCCGGCGACGGCGGATGCGTGGTGATCGCGGTCACGCGACAAATCGCCGGATTCATCGGATCGATCACCGCCGATTCGATGGTCGTGTTCGGCAGCGTGACGCTCGCAAGGCTTTCGCATGACCGCACCGCCGTGACGTTCGCGATCGCGGGTTGGGGTGCCGCCTGCATGAAGGGCGGGAGTACCGGCGCAGCGCCGCGGCCCCCGGCGAGCGCCGCTCCCCCGCGCCCGCCTTGCGGAACCTGGCCATGCGCGACGGTGACCATTACCGCGGTCACGGACAGTACCAGCAACGACGTTCGGTTCGTTCGCGTCATGGTGTCCTCTTTACGTTGACTACGCCTCGAGAAATGCCGCCGGACCCAGTGGCGGTTGCAGCCACTGATGATCCTTGAACGCGGCCGCGAGCTGCTCGCGCAGCCAGATGCTGCGTGGCTCGTTATCGAAACGGCGATGCCAGTGCAGTTTCAGATCGTATGTGAGATCGAATGGCGGCAGCGCCGCGGCCACGCTCGACGTGATCGACGCAAACCGTGTCACCACGGCAAACGGCAGCGTTGCGACCAACTCCGTCTCCATGACGATGAACGGCACGCTCAGCGCGTTCGACGTGAACATCGCCACCTTCCGACGCATCTCTCTACGCGCTGCCGATCAGAATGCCGGTGGCGAATACGAGCAGGCCGCCGACAACGACCTGCAGCGCAGCACGCCAGAACGGCGTCTCCATGTAACGATTCTGGACCCATGCTATCGCCCACAGCTCGACGAAGACGACTGCCATCGCGATGCCTGTCGCAGTGCGGAACTCCGGGATCAGATACGGGAGCGCGTGTCCCAGTCCGCCCACCGCAGTCATGATTCCGGATGCGATCCCACGTTTGAGCGGAGACCCGCGGCCAGAGATCGTGCCGTCATCAGAGGCAGCCTCGGTGAAGCCCATCGAGATGCCGGCACCAACCGACGCCGCCAGGCCGACGAGGAACGTCTTCCACGTGTCGCCGGTCGCAAAGGCTGCGGCGAAGATTGGCGCGAGCGTTGACACCGAGCCGTCCATCAGTCCGGCAAGCCCGGGCTGCACCCACGTCAACACGAACTCTCGATGCGCCTTTGCATCCTCGGCCGCGCGTGCCTGCGGCGGGAGGTGTTCACGGAACAGTTGATGCCATGTGGATTCGTGCCCCGACTCTGCAGCGGCCAGCCGATCCAGAAGTTCACGCGTGTGCGCGTCGCTCGTTCGCTGCGCGGCCCGTTGATAAAACTCGAGTGCGTCAACCTCCATCCGAGCAGCCTCTTCGCGGATCCGATCGGGACCGAGGTTCTCGACGAGCCACACCGGCCGCCGGTTGTAGAAGCCGGCGACGTGTTCGCGGCGAAGCAATGGAATCGCGTCGCCGAACCGACGGACGTGTTCCTCGATGAGCGCGGCTCGATGCGAGTCCTCCTCATGGGCCATCTCCTCGAAGACACGTGCGGACTGCGGATAGTCTGCGCGCAGCCGCTGCCCATACCACCGGTAAATCCGGGCATCGTCTTCTTCGGAGGAAATCGCGAGTGCGAGGATCTCCTGTTCGGAGAGATTCTTGAACTGACGCCTGTGCGCAACGCCGGGAATCATGGGAACGCACCTCTCCCTGCACTCTAACCCGCCGACACGATGTTGAACGTTATTTCCCGAGCATGCGCTGCGACGACTTCTCGTTCTCGAGACAGATCTCGTCGATCAGTTCGGTGTCCAGTGTGATCTGCAGCGGCATGTCGACCGTCCACGGCCGGGTGTATGCCTTCGGATCGTCAACGGTGATCTGCACGTCGAGCCGGCCGTAATTCGGCCGGCGAATACGTTCCGTCATTGTTGCGGCATCGGTCATCGGCGTTCCGCCCATGTCGAGCCACAGGCCGTCTCGAAATCCGTTCGTACGGACCACCAACGTGTCGCCTTCCCATATGGCGGTCGAGTATCCGTTCCAGGATGGATTTGGATCCTTCGGAAGCGGCCGGCCGTCTATGAAGATCTGCCGGTACATCGCGTTCACTTCGTTGAGCAGCACGAGCAGACGCGGCGTGTGCACGGCCTTGGTCATGTGAGGCAATCCGTACGGACGCGGAGGATTGTCGGGCAGACAGCGCGCGTGCGGATCGTCCTTGCTGTTCTCGGCGGTTCGTTGTTTCACGAGCGCCGCGGCCCACGGTTGAAACGGCAGACCACCTGGGAGGTCGGTGCCGATGTTCAGCGCGAGCGGCGAACCGCCGATCTCGAGACCGCATTCGACGAACTTGCTGAACTCCGGCGTGCATTGAATCTTCCTGCCCGGCTGCCAGATGCCCGAGAGGTCGGGTTTGCCGTCGGCCAGTCGCGGCGATGGCGCGGACAGATTGGGTTTGCCGTCGGCCGTTCGCGGAACATCCGGCGTGGGAAGATGCAGCCACTGCCCGAACGCGACACCGCTTCTGCAGACAAGCGCGATCGCCAACGCAACGATCAATCGACGGTTTGTCACTGAGAATTCCTCGTGCTCAGGCTGTGACGGCAAATGCGCGACGTGTACGAATGCCGCGGCAGCTTAAACTGTCCGATTCGCCGAGTTCGAACTTCATTCAGGCGATCTTGGGTCACGATTTCGCGTTGCCAAGTGTGGCTAACGACCGGCGGTTCAGGCGGCGGCCCACGCGTTCCGCCCAACCATGATGAAATGTCCGTTGGGCTTTCCGCTGCAACCGCTGGGTAGACGGCCCTCTACTTAGTAGCAACCGCACAGACGAATTCCCCGAGATGGCTGGATCCCGAAACCATCTCGATACTCCCAAACCCTGCCTTCTTGAGTAGCTCCCGCACCTGGCCCGGGTCGTAGTAGCTAAAACCATACTTGGTGAACGGTACCTTCTGTAGGGTCTCTCGAGGATTGAAGCAAAGGACAAGGCGGCCGCCACCTCGGAGGACCCGCTGGAGTTCCGTGAGCGGGCCTATGGGATCCGGCCAGAAATAGATGGTGTTCACGGTGCACGCCTTGGTGAAGAGCCCAGAGCTGTACGGGAGGCTCTCCGCGCTCGCGCACCGTAGCTCAAGTCGCCCGGCTCGAACTAGCGGTGCGAATCGCTGTTCGCACACGGCCACCATTTCTGGCGAGAAATCCGCGCCCGCAATGCGACCTTGAACGACGACCGCTGACATGCGGTTGAGAAGGTCGCCGCCGCCGAAGCCCACCTCGATCACATCATCGTCGGGTTGGAGATCCAGCAACATGAGGGTCAGCTGGTTCATGGCCACGTTTCCCCGGTTGAGTAGGCTCGAAGTAACGAACCTGCCGATGAGGCCCGAGGGCTTTCGTAGCTGGCTAGCTATGAATTTGAGTAAAGACACGGTGATTCAGACGATCGATCTTGCGCCATCTAACGCTCGGCGCTCAGCCGCGAGCCGCGCGGCTACGCCGTTTCGCTTTGGTCTTCTTTCGAGCGCGGCTCGACGGCTGCAGCGCCTTGTGAGGCCGACTGCCGGACAGCGCCTTGCTCCGAGAGAGCCGAACGAAAAAGCGTAGTGCTTGATTCACGGACGCGGAATCCGGAAACGCGTCAACCAGATCGGCCTCGAGGAACACCACATTGGTCCCTGCTCGATAAGCCTCGTGCACGGCCATGCTGGACCAGCAAGGCCGGCAACAATCCCGACGATCAGAAGCGGGCGAACAACCACGGGCTCTCCTTCGGTGTGCCTAACGTTCGGGATGAGCCGCGGCGCTCATGTTCGAGACAGCGCCGCAGGGCTCCATCGCGGTGTTAGACGGCGGTTCATCGATGCTGCGACAACAGCCAAGCGATCAACTCATGATCGGCATAGGCTTTTTCCGCCGCTCCGACATGCGTCGCTCCCTTGTACTCTTGGTACCGGACGTCGCTGTTCACAGCTTTCAAAGCCGGCAACAGGCGCCGGGACTGCGCTACTGGCACCGTCTCATCGGCATCGCCGTGGAAGATTCTGATCGGTACCAGGCGGATGCGCTGGGCGAGCGCAACAAACGGATCCGCGGCGGCGACGAAAGGATTCGCTGCGCGATCCGCTTGTGTATCCCGATCGGAATACGTTTGGACGTCCGACGTGTCGACGCGCCCAGCGATCGCGACAACTGCGGCGAAGCGGGTCGGCCAGCGATATGCGATGCGGTATGCGCCGGTGGCTCCCATTGAGAAACCGGTCAAGTACACGCGCGATGGATCACCGTTGAACTCCGCCATCGTCCGGTCCAATTCTGCGATGACCAGTTCCTCCATGTCCCCATCGCCTCGGTGGACAGTTGAAAACCGGCAATTTATGGACAGGGCAAAACCGGCAATTTCTCCGGGCGGCCGAGACCAGTGAGTTCTACTTCGTTCCCTCGTCGGTGCGCAAATCGGTCTGTACTTTCGTCCGCCAGCTCCGAGGTCCGCACT
>DAINQP010000168.1:0-13850 GCA_036742665.1 Vicinamibacterales bacterium
GAAAGCGTGTGTAGGGGAAACTCTACCGTGGGTTCGAATCCCACTCTCTCCGCCATCCTAGTCAAGGCATCATTCCATCACACCAATTTCGCCGCGCGTTCGACGAGACCCAAGGCGCGGTCAACGGCCTGTTTGGCTTGATCGCGCCAGGAAGACTGGAACGGCGGAACTGGATTAATTCCAAATCTGCGAAGTCGCGCGTTCATGCGCAGCGCGGCGTCGCGCCGGACACTGACCGCCGAGCGAAACGTCACACTCAGTGAGATGGAGACTGCCTGCCCGACGCGTACCCAGTGGGGACAATACATCGGCACGTGCACCCCATCGCCCGGCGCCAGCGGGAACGGCCGGCCGAGGGCCGCCATGTCTTCCGTGTATGGCAAATTCCGGTGCGCGCCGGACGCCATGGCTTCCATCTGCTGTTCGCTGATGGCGCGCGGATCGCCGCGATCGAAGATCGTCATGACCTTGTCGCCGCGGATCTGCAGCAGGAAGTTGTGCTCAGGATCGCAGTGATAGGGCGTGACCGCCTGTGGCGAAGAGACGAACACGAACGCCTCGCGGTGCTCGAGCTGCGGAGACATCGTGCGGACATGCGGCGCAATTTCCTCGAGGCACTCGTCGAGCAGCGCCTTGTACTGCGGGTCGCGCTCGACGTTCTTGAGCACCATCCACGACTTGCAGTCCTCGATTTGTCGCAGTGTCTGGTCGATAGTCAGTCCATTACGTGGCGTGGCGAGATATTCCTGCTCGATCGGAAGGTCGGCCTGGTTGTATTCGACCGACGACTCCGGCAACACGGTGGCGAGCTCGATGAGCCGCGGCAGCTGTAGAAGCGCGTGAGTGGTCAGCCGGTGACGCACTGCGAACGGCTCGCGTTCGAATTGTCCAGCAAGGCACGCGGCGTCGATGACGAAATGGGATGCACTCATACGCGTACCGAAAGAAGCTACGTGCTGCTGCGCGCGTGCACATGCGCGCGCAGGGCGACGAAGGCGCGCGCGGCCATGCCACGGCCCGCCAGTGTCACGGTCGCAATCTGCCGGCGATCGGGCCACAGCCGATCAATCATCGGATGGCCCTGGATCGCGCAGGAATCCATACAGGTGTAGGCGCTCGCCGTTTGTGCGAAGCGTCGTTCGTTGAATCGCTCCAGCAACACTCCGGGCGAGAATTTCGCGAATGCTTCGTCGTAGGCGATCTTGAGCGTGAATCCCTGATCGCGCGCAAACACGTTGAGCTTCATCGCGATCGCAGCGCCGTTGAGCCGTAACGCGAGGCATTGCAGACGTCGCGCAGCATGCGCCGTCGCGGCAAAATCTGCGAAGAATGCGCGGTCGGTGGCGCTCTGGCCGATGGCCGTGCCCTCGCGGCCCTTCCATCCCGACGCTTCGAGCGCCATGAACTCGTCCATCCACGGACCCACGACGCCATCCGCCGGCAGTTCGTCGAACGCCAGCGTGCCGCGCTCGGCAAGCCGGCGTTCGAGCCGACGAAGCTCTTTGGCGTGGCGGCCGGAGATGCTTGCCGCGCCCAGGTTCGCGCGTGAGAGCACGGCACGCTGCGAAATGACCACGTCAGCGACCCAGCCTTTGCGCGTCTGCAGTACCTCGCGCAGCATGCGCGCGAATGGCCCGTCGTGATGAACCTGCGGGAACTCGATCACCGCGGCCGGCGACCGTCCCGACTCCACCCAACCCGCAAGCGCCGCGAGGGCCGCCTCGCCCTGCTGGCAATCGAGCAATGCGCTGGTGAGGAAACAGTAACGATGCCACCATGACCTGAGCACCGTGATCGGAACGCCCTTGCGGATGGTCCCGAGTTGCATGACGAACAGTCCCAGCAGCCGCGACCCGTCGCGCACACAGATGACCGTGAGCGGCTGTTCAGTGTCGATGTGGCGCAATGCCGGTAGCAGCATGTCCGGCTCATAGAAAGGATTGCTTTCGAGCGAACGCTGCGCGAGGTCGGCAACCTCGTCTGCAAGGTCGGCCGCGGCGCGTTTGCGATCGAGCACTTCGATCCTGAGTGACGCCCCCGCCTTGATATTCGAAACCGTCTTCTTCACCGCTCTAACGCGGAACGGATGAGCAAGAATTCTGCCATCTCATGCGGCGTCACCCTTATGATGTCACAACGCGAACTCGATCCTCGCCCAAGGTCTGTTCTTAGTCAGATCGGCGGCCCCGGAACGGGTGGCGCGGAAGCACACGCCCTCTCCCTCAGCGCGCCTGACCGCCCCGTCTGCAACCCTCATCGTGCGTCAGTGCGGACCTCACAGTGCCGATGTCGGCGCGAATGTTCGATCGACGTTGGCGGTCTGCGGCGACTCGTGCTCCCTTGAGCACCGTGGTATTGGCGACATTGTGAGTGACATCGCCAAGCACCTCCGCCACGGCTTCGCGCAGAACTCGCGCGACACGCGCTGAGCGATCCTTTCGACGTGGGAGGGTCCTGCTTGTTGAATGAACACTCCGCTCGGCCGCACCGCCTCAGGCCGTGGGCATCGTCATCTGGGCGCGGTTTTCGGGTGGGCAGATGCATTTCGCCATCAACAACGAGCCGGATAGTCTGAACGACTACAATCCGCACATTCACTTTTCGTCTGGAGGCGCTGTGCGGATCTTGAAGGTGTTGCGTTTCATCCTGGTGCTCGTTGCGGCGGCGCCCGTCATCTTATTCGCGCAGGGCGGACAGCCGGCGGCGCCGGTTCCATCCGGCCAGGGTGCGATTACGCCGCTGGCGCCCGACGCGATGTTCACCGTCGCCGTGGCAATGGCAGTCCTCGAGGCTGCACCGATCCACATTGCCGATCAGGGCCCCGCTGGCGCGGGGTTCCGCGTCATCGACGGCGGCGTGCGGACGGTCGCGCTCAAGGGCGCTCATGCCGCGGGCAACGCGACCACGCAGATGCTGCGCGTGCTTGGCGACAACCCGAACGTGCGGCTCCTCTTCACGCTCGTTGACGGCAACTACCGAATCGTTGCCAAGCGCTCCGCTGGCATCAACCGCCTCGCCGACCTGAAGGGCAAGCGCATCGTCGTTCCGCGGAATACCTCGGCCAACTACTACCTCGTAGCGATGTTGCGCACGGCAGGACTACAGGAATCGGACGTGACGCTGGTGACGGCGCCGGCCACAGCCATGGCGGCGGCGATGATGAAGGGCGAGGCGGACGCGATCTCGATGTGGGAGCCAGAGTCGGAGAATGCCGCTCAGGCGATCGGCAAAGACGCGATCGTTTTCCAGGACAACAAGGTGTATCGCGAGCTGTACAGCGTGTATTCGACCACCGACGTGATGAACGATCCGCGCCGGCGGAAGGAGCTCGTCGCATTCGTGCGTGCGACGCTGCTCGCGGCCGCGGATCTGCAGAAGGATCCAAAGCGTTACTTCCCGCTGATCAGCGAGAAGACGAAACACCCGCAAGACCAGATTGCCCGCAGCTGGGAACATCATGGTTTCCCGCTTCGAGTCGGGCCCGATCTGCTGGACCTGATCACCGAAGAAGAGAAGTGGGTGGCGGCGCAGCAGAACCGCGCGCCGCGGAGCCGCTCGGAGCTCGCTGGCTTCATTGACTCCACGATTCTCAAGGAAGCGCAGGGGCGTCCATGATTCGCGCCGCACTCACGACCGCCGCCCTCGTCGTTCTGATCGTTCCAGCCGCAGCGCACCACGGCGGCGGTACCTTCGACGGATCGCGGGAGGTCAAACTCGCCGGCACGTTTACCGGACTCGATCTCATCAATCCGCATTCATGGATCTACTTCGACGTGACCGGCGCCGATGGCAAGGTGACGAAGTATCGCTGCGAGATGCGCGCCGCGACGGTCCTGCGGCGATCGGGTTGGCGCCCGGAGATGTTCAAGAAGGGCGAGCGGCTGACGGTCGAAGGATCGCCGGATCGTAATGATCCGACCTCCTGCTACCTGAACACGATCGTGTTCGCGGACGGCAAACGCGTAGACCGATATGGACAGCTCACCAAAGGCACACCCGCCGCTGCAGCAAAACCTGCATCCCGCGCGGCGCGTCGTCCGACTGGCGAACCCAACATCTCCGGTGACTGGGCGCCCGAGCAGCTGGTGATGACCGATCCGCGGGGACGCGGCGGCGCGCTGGTGCCGCTGAGCACCGTCGATCGGTTCAAGCCTGGCGAGGGGAGAATCGGCGGCCCTCGCGGCGCCGGCCGTGGCGGGCCTCGCGTGATTCAGGGCGCCGAGCTCACACCAGCGGGTGAGAAGGGGGCCGAACAGTTCGCCGTGCTCTTCGACAAGAACAACCCTCGCATGCGCTGCGAGACGACGAGCATCATTTTCGACTGGGCGTTCGACGGCCCGGTCAATCGCATCACGCAGAACCGCGACACGATCGTCCTGCAATACGGGCAGCTCGGGTTCACGCGGACGATTCACATGAACATGAAGGCGCATCCGCCGACCATCACACCAAGCCGCGCGGGGCATTCGATCGGGCGATGGGAGAACGACGTGCTGGTCGTCGAAACCATCGGCTTCGCGCCCGGCGTCCTGTCGCCGCCGATCCTCAACAGCGGCCAGCTGCGGGTCGTCGAGCGCTTCTCGCTGGACCCTGAGAAGATATTGTTGACGCGCAGCTACACGGCCGAGGATCCCGTGTACTTCAAAGGACAGTTCACGGGATCCGATGTCATCGGCGTCGCTGATCTGCCGTACAAACCCGACCCATGCAAGGAGCTCGGGTTCGTCGACTATTCGAAGGAGACGAAGAAGTAGGCGTCTCCAAACAGGAAGCAGATGCCCGACCGGGTGGATCTCTACGACAACGTCTACGGTGACTTCGCGAGCCGCGCCGAGGGTGAGGTGCGTCACCGCGCCTTCGGTGAGGACATCGGGCAGAGCAGTTGGATGACGGCCGCTGAATGGCTTCGCTTTGCCGACCAGGTGCAGGCAGATGAGCGGAGTCATGTGCTGGAGGTGGGAAGCGGCTCAGGCGGGCCGGCCGTGTACCTCGCCGCGGCACGCGGTTGCCGGGTCACCGGGATCGATATCAATGAACACGGGATTCGCAACGCAGAACAGCTCGCCGCGACCAGGAGCGTCTCCGATCGCGTGGCCTTTCAGGTGGCAGACGCGAGCAAGCCGCTGCCGTTTCCTTCGGCCACGTTCGATGCCGTCCTCTCGAACGACGCCATGTGCCACGTCGCCAATCGCCTCGACGTCCTGACCGAATGGCACCGCGTGCTGCGACCGCGAGGCCGCATGCTGTTCACCGACGCGATGATCGTCACCGGTGTGGTGTCACACGAGGAACTGGCGGTTCGGAGTTCGATTGGATGGTATGTCTTCGTGCCGCCCGGAGAGAACGAACGTCTCATCGGCCGCGCGGGGTTCACGCTGCTATCGGCCGAAGATCTGACAGCGGAGGCGGAGTCGATTGCTCAGCGCTGGCATGCCGCGCGGCAGCAGTATCGCGATGCGCTGATAACGAGGGAAGGCGAAGCGAACTTCGCTGGTCTGCAGCAGTTTCTCGCGTGCGTGAACCGCCTCTCGGCTGAACGCCGGCTCTCGCGGTATGCCTATCTCGCCGAGAAGGAACATTAGGACCAAAATCAATGGCGAATCTGCGACGTGACCTCTTCGAGCTCGCCTCGGGATCCAGGGCACTCGGACGCTATTCGGACCTGAGCGCCACGGTCGGATCGACTCTGGTGGCGCGAACCGCCGGGACCAACGAGGCGAGGAGGGACGCGGCGAAGAGGATCAGCGGTGCGCCCGCCAGCACAAGGGGTTCAATACTCCTCACGCCGTAGAGCATCCCCTGGAGCAACTGCCCGGCGCCAAGCGCCAGCAGCAGGCCGATCCCGATCCCGATCGTCGTTGTGCGGCCGCCTTCGCGAAGGACCTGCCATAACAGCGCGCGAGGCTGAGCGCCCGTGGCGATCCGGATGCCAAACTCGCGTGTGCGGCGTGAGACGACATACGACTTGACTCCGTAGACACCGATGATCGCCAGCAGCAGGGCGATGATGCCAAAGGCGGAAAACACGCGAGCGCCGGTACGAAACATCAGCACCTCGATTCCCGCGTCGAGATGGTCTCGCCAGGTCGTGAGCCGAACCACCGGTGCGCGCGGATCGACGTCTCTGATCACGCGGCCGATGGTTCCCAACATCGCGCGCTCCGCCTCCGTTCCACTGGTGCGGACATGCAGCGTCATCGCGCTCTCGTAGCGCTGTCCGAGCGGCACGTACACATGAGGGAAGGGATGCGCATTGCCAAGCGAGTGGTTGATCGTCGGGACGACCCCAATCACTCTGAGCGGCTGCTTCGCGTCTGACGCCTCCTTGTCGAGAAACTGAATCAGCTGCCCGACTGCGTTCGTGCCGACCCCGAGTCTCTGGGCAAGCGCATCGTCGATGATGGCGACGCGTTCCGCCGAGCCTGGGAGCAATTCGGCATCGCTGAAATCACGTCCGCTGAGCAGTGGCAGCCCAAGGACCCGCGCGTAATCACGTCCGACGACAGCGAACACCGCATCTACCGATCGCGATTGCGGATCCGCACCGCCGGCGGGGGCGACGAGCCGGCTGTCCCCGAATCCGTTGAACGGGAAACTCGACCCGATACTTGCGGCCTCGACGCCCGGCACTGCGCGCAGTCGATCGACCAGCGCGAGCTGGAGTTGTCGTCCACGTGTTTCGTCGTATCCAGCGAGACTGGCATCGACTTCGGCGAGAACGCCGCCATCGAGATCAAACCCCGGGTAGGCAGAGGCGGCGGAAATCGCGCTCATCAGGAACAGTCCACCCGTCGTGAGCAGTAGCAACGAGAGCGCGACTTGACAGACGACCAGCGCCTTGCCGATTCGGATCCCGCCAGGCTGCCGTCCTTCTTCTCCGATATGCCGCTTGAGATCGCTCACGACGGCGCGACTCGTCAGCGACCACGCTGGCCAGGCGCCGAAGACTAGCGACGCCGCCATGCTGAATCCCACGGTGCCGGCAATAACGCGCCAGTCGATATCGAGTGCCGGCAGGCTCAAGGCAACGGGAAGGACAGGACGGATCGACGCCATCACCACGTCTGTTGCCCAGGACGACAGCACTGCACCTGCGGCGGCGCCGGCGAATGCCAAGAGCACGCCTTCAGTGAGCAGTTGACGTGTGATGCGCCAACGGCCGCCGCCAAGCGACGATCTGATCGCGAGCTCCTGCCGTCGTATGTGGCCGCGCGCGAGCAGCAGGTCAGCGAGATTGAGGCAGGCGACGAGCAGCACGATCGCCGGCATGACCATCAAAAGGAGGGCGATCAGCGTCGTGATCGCGCTGCCAGACCCTGGCATGAACAAGAGACGAGAGGGTGGTGACGCCGTGAGCGAATAGCCGCCATTCACGTCGGGGAACGCCTGCTCGAGACGGCGCGCGATAGTGGCGAGTGCGGGGCCGACGTTCTCGACAGGCACGTCGGCTTGCACACGTCCAATGACGGCCAACTCGTGCGAATCGCGCGCACTGAGCCGGTCGTTGGCGCCGAGCGGCAGCCACACCTCCGGTCCGGGAATGCCCGTTCCCGTGAATCCCTCGGCGGCGACGCCAACGACGGTGAACGGGTCGCCGTTGATCCGCACCGTGCGTCCAATGATGGCGGGGTCTGCGCCGCGTTGCTGCCAGAGCCGATGGCTGATGATGGCAAGCCGCGCATCAGCACCGGGCCGTTCTTCGTTCGGGTCGAATGGGCGTCCAAGGGCCAGCCGCCCGCCGAGAACATCGAAGTAGTTGGCCGTCACCGCGAAGGCGATCGCGCGTCGTGGTCCTTCGCCGGCGTCCAGACCGACGAAGAGGAACGACGAGGCCGCGAGGTCGTCAAAGATCGTCTTCGTGCCGTCACGGAGATCGAGGTAGTCCGGGTAGGAAACGCCTCGTCGGCCGCCGTCTGGCTTCGTGCTCCGCGCCTGCACTTCGAGGATTTGTGCGGGACGTTCGTACAACGGCCGCAACAGCAGGCCGTTGACGAGTCGTAACATGCCGATGTTGACGCCGATGCCAAACGCCAGGGTGATGACCGCCGTGAGCGTGAACCCCGGACTGCGACGCAGCGTCCGCCACGCAAACCGCGTGTCTTGCGCCAGGTCGTCGAGCCAGCGCCATCCCCACGCATCGCGCGCTTCATCGCGCAGCCGAAGCGTGTTCCCGAATTGGCGCGGGTCGGCCATCATCGCGCGGTGCGCTTCCATCTCGCGGCGGAGTTCGTCTTCCATCGTTCGACGACGCAGAAAGAAGCTGAGACGACGGAACCACTCATCGATGACGTTCATGGCTCGTCATGCCTCCTTCAGCAGGACGTCGATCGCGCTCGACATCCGCCGGTACTCGGCCATCTCTTCATCGAGCTGTCGCCGTCCGGTGGCAGTGATACGGTATTCGCGCACCTGGCGTCCTGATTCCGATTCCCGCCACGACGCCTTGACCCAGCCTTTGATCAACAGCTTCTGCAGGGCGGGGTAGAGCGAGCCTTCTTCCACAGAGAGCTCGTCGCGTGACAACTGACGAATGGTTTGCGCGATGGCGTAGCCGTGCAGCGGCTGGCGCGACAGGACGCGTAGCACCACCATCATCAGCGTGCCGGGGGGAAGTCCAGTATCCCTAGGCATAGTTAAACTAGGCCTAGGGTACACGTCAACCCGTCATCCGTGTCAAGGAGCGGCGACGCATGCGCCGTCCGGCACCCGACGCGCGCGTCGCCCTAGACACGAAACAATCGATTGATCTTGACGATGAATGCGCGGTTATTGAGTCCCGGGAAACTGCGGGTCAGCGTATTCCGCTCCTCGTTGTAGACGACGAACAGTTCGCTGCCCGGACGGTACTCCCATCGGAACCGGGCGTTGGTCGAGACCGCGTTAATGCCCGAGTTGTACTGCATCAGCGCGCTGACGAACATGAGTGGCGTCATCGAGTACGTGACGCGTGAGCCGGCGAGATGGGTGGTGAATTCGCCTTCGTCGAGCGTCACCCGATTCAACGAATAGGTTGGCTCCACCGACAGCTGGTTCGTGATCGGCACACGGCCACGCGCGGCGCTCAGCGTCGTCTTACGGCCGCTGTAGAACGTGCCGAACTCCGCCGTCAGATTGGCCGCGGCACGGCGCTGCTGACCGATGTTGTAGCCAACCCGAAACGTGTCGAAGTGATAGGTGCCTCCCGCAGGCAGGACGAGCGGGCCGATGAGAAAGGGTCGCGTGAGGAACTCGAACGAATTGGTGTAATTGAGGCTCAAGCGATCGCTGCTCTGGAACTCGAGAGCAAACTCCGCGGCGCGCTCGCGCGATTCGAGCTGGCCGGCGCCGTTTTCGATGTACTCGATCGCCGAGTCGTAAACATACTTGCGGATGGCGCTGCGAGTCCGTGGACGCGGACTGAACTTGAAACGCGCATAGTCGCGCCGCATGTCGTCGCGGCGGACGAAGCCGGTCTCGGGATTGAAGTTGTCACCGATCTTCAGCCGTTCCAGCTGCACCGTATAGCGATCGCCGGTGTAATCGAGCTGGCCGCGGTAGCTGGCGTTGTCCCTCGCACTGAGTCCATCGGTGTCGGTCTGCGCCCAATAGGTGTTGATCGAGAGATTCTCGTAGAAACCGAATGTGCCGTCGACACCATACGACCGATTCCCGCCGGAGCCGAGCGTGGACTCTGACCGGTTCGTGAACAGCAGTCCGACGCTGCTACGGCGCAGCACGTCGCGCTTGAGGCGAACCACACTGAAGTTGGTGGCGGGCGCGCCGAGCTCCTCCTCTTTGTCGCCGGTCTGGATGTTGAGAACGCCGATGCTGTACTTGCCGGCACGGCCGGTCAGCCGGCCGCCTACGTTGAGCGGCACCTGCCGGTCCCGATGTAATCCGATGCGTCGGCTGTAGAACAGGATGGGCGCAGCGCCGCTGCTGCCGATGAAGCCGCCGTTGATGTTGCCGCCTATGCTATTCACGGCGACGCCGCCGAATGCGAACGTGCCCTGGTTCTCGAGGAAGAAGTCGCGCTTCTCGGGAAAGAACAGATTGAACCGCGTCAGGTTGATCTGCTGCTCGTCGGCCTCGACCTGCGCGAAGTCGGTGTTGACGGTCAGATCGGCGACCAGCCCCTGCGTCACTGCGTACTTCACATCCAGGCCGGCCTCGGCTTCCGGATCGTTCGATCGCGCGGGCGTCGCCACGCGCTCCGTCGTCAGGCTGGAGATCGCGTAGGGTTTCACGTCGAGGTTGGCGCCGCTTGGTGGAGCCACGATCCCGACGAGCGTGGCCGCGAACTGCGGATACTGAAACCCCGACTGTCCCCTCGCGGGCGGCACGCGCGTGAGCGTGGAGATCTCGTTCTTCGAGCGCTTCACGCGCATCGCGTTGAAGCCCCACACCTGCGTTGTCCCGCGCTGATACCGCAGTGACTTGAACGGGACCGCCGCTTCTACCGTCCAGCCGCCCTCAAAGCGGCCAGTCTCGGTTTCCCATACTGGATTCCAGTCGCTGCTGTATTGATTGTTCACCATCGTCCCGTCCGATCGGCCGCCAAGCGGGTTGATCGTGAAGGTGAACGCGGTTCGCCGGTCGTAGAACGTGTCGAAGATGAAGGAGACAAGATCGTTGCCCTGCCAGCTGGTGGTGCTGTCGCGACGCATCTCAGTCGCGATCAGGTCCTCCATGCGCGTGTCCCAGACCTTGAACGCGACATAGACGAAGTTCTCGTCGAAGGCAATCCAGGTCTCGGTTCGTTCGGTGGCCGCCTGTCCGCCGTCGGGCTCGACCTGGATGAAATCGGAGATTGGCCGTTCGTCGCGATAGAGCGCTTCGTCGAGCGCGCCGTCGATCCGCAGTGGCTGGGTGATGCGGACCGCGCGGATGGTCGCGCGGCCGTCATCGTCGCGAGTGATTACCTCGGGCGCGAGCGGAGCGGCCGGTGTGCTCGCATCAACACTGACCGATTGTGCTACGACGGAGGACGTCCACGCACAGAGCGCGGCCACCGTGTAGACCAACACGGTGACACGAATCCCGGAGATGATGGCCCCGCTGCTGTTCACTGAACTCGGTCGGTGTGCGCATATCGTATTACGGCCCGCCACTCCCGCCAACGGCGCCGAAGATTTGACCGGTCGCGTAGCTGGATTCAGACGAGGCCAGCAGCACGTAAACGCCCGCAAGTTCAACGGGCTGCCCCGGCCGGCCAAGCGGTGTGTGCTCGCCGAAGGACGGCAGGTTCTTCGGCGGTTGGCCGCCACTCACCTGCAGCGGCGTCCAGAACGGCCCCGGCGCAACACCGTTTACGCGAATGCCTTCCGGCGCCAGTTGCTTGGCGAGCGCTTTGGTGAAAACGAGGATCGCGCCTTTGGTCGCGGCGTAGTCGACGATGTTCCCGCTCGGGTCATATGCCTGGACCGACGTGGTGTTGATGATGGTGGCGCCAGCGCGAAGGTGCGGGATCGCGGCCTTCGTGATCCAGAACATTGCGTAGACGTTCGTCTTGAACACGTCGTCGAACTGCTGTGTCGAAATGTCCGTGATGGCCGGCTGTGAAACCTGACGGGCGGCGTTGTTCACGAGGATGTCGAGTCCGCCCAAACCGGCAACAGCATCTACGACAAGACGCGTGCAGAAGGACTCGTCGCGAATATCGCCAGGCAGGGTGACTGCCTTTCGGCCCGTGTCGCGGATGAATGCGGCGACCTCCGTGGCGTCGGGTTCTTCGGCAGGCAGGTAATTGATCGCCACGTCGGCGCCCTCGCGTGCATAGGCGATCGCCGCTGCGCGCCCGATGCCGCTGTCGCCGCCGGTGATGAGCGCTTTGCGTCCGATCAGGCGTCCGGTTCCCCGGTAAGTCGTCTCACCGTGATCCGGTCGAGGGTTCATCTTCGCCGCCAGTCCCGGCCAGGGTTGCTCCTGTTCGGGGAATGGCGGCTGCGGATAGTGGGTCATTACTGCGATGGGCATGGCGTGCTCGCTAGTAGCGTCGTCGGTTGAGTGCACGTGTGTGAGTACCCGTAAATCCCCCCGTTGGCGCTGGCGTTCGGGTTGACGTTGTGGCAGTTGCTGTAGAGATGCAAATCTGAGCCGCAGATTGCGGCGCACGTGACCTGGACGATCGCATCGTTCGGATGCTCAATAGCGGGAATGTCTTTCTCTCCTACGCGAATGCGGCCGGGTCCTCGATACACCATCGCTCGCATTACCACCTCCTACACGTGTGGCCAGCGGCACGCGTGCATAACGCGGTCCGGACGCCAATGACGAGGCGACTCGCAGCTCGCGCGGTCGGATCAGGTGTCGTGAATTACAGCGGAGAATTGAGCGTGCAGGGCCGATCCGCTCGCGTCGCGCACTGCATGAAGAAGGCGTGAGTGGTCTTCACAAACGCCAGGCCCTGCTCGGCCGTTCCCCACCCCGGCACCTTGGACCAGGTGGCCTGGCCCTCGCTCTTGTAATGGGCGAAGTAGCTACCGATCTCATTCTGAATCGCTGCAGTCAGCTGATGCATCGGTCGGCCCGAATTGTCGACGCGCGACAGCACGACCTTCGAGTCGAGGCCCTTTTCGTCTTCCATGTACATGACGCCGACGGCAATGCCGCGCACGAAGCGGCCTTCCGGCAGCGGCGGTCCGAGTACGAGCACATCGAAGGGGTCGCCGTCGTACGAGACGGTCTGTGGCACGAAGCCGTAGTTCACCGGGTAGCCGCCGATCGAGACAGGGATCGTGCGATCGATTGCGGGGCGATTGACGCGCATGTCGAACTCCCACTTGCGTCGATCGCCGCGTGCGATCTCGATGTAGGCGTTCACGGTGCCGTCGCTGTTGGTCGGTGATGTGTCACGCCACTGGTGCTTCTTGTGAGCTCGCGCGGCATCCAGGCTCCTGGCGAGCGTGTTGACGGCAGTCGCCGGCAACGTGGACGGCCGCAGGTCGTTCTGCGCGTGAACCACGAACGGAATGAGCAGCATCACGACCAACACGACGAGCTTGGTCACGACAATGCCTTGACGATTCTGCACCTCTCCAGCATCGCACGAGCGCCGCCGCCCGTAGAAATAAGCCTCGGCGAGGATCACTCGCCGAACAGCGTTATGGCCAGTTGAAGGGCGCGGGTTGGTGGTATTGATCGAGCAGGGGATCGATGCGGGGCACGTCTTGCGGCCGCTCACGCTTGGGACCGAGTGGTTGATTCGCGCGAAGCACACCCTCGACGTCGTCAACCGTCAGCGGCCGCGAGAAGAGGAATCCCTGCGCGTGCGTGCAGCCGAGCCGCTCCAGTTCGCGCGCTTGCACGTCGCTCTCGATACCCTCGGCGACCACGCTGGTGTTGAGGGTTCGAGCCAGCGCGAGGATGCTTTCCACGATCGCCGGACGATCGGGCAGCAGCAGACTCTTCACGAACGAGTGGTCGATCTTCAGCGCGTCAACCGGCAGCTTGTGCAAGTGGCTCAGTGAGGAAAAGCCGGTGCCGAAGTCGTCGAGATAGATCTTCACGCCGAAGTCGCGCAGCTCGCGCAGGACCTCGGCGACCACATTCGGGCTGTCCATCAACGCCGTCTCGGTAATCTCCAGGCGCAGATCGCACGGTGCAAGTCCGGCGCTGTGCACCGCTTCCTCGACGATCATCAGGAAGTTCTGCTCCATCAGCTGACGATTCGACACGTTGACGGTGATGCACTCGAGGCCGGCCGATCCGAACCGCCGCTGCCAATCGGCGAACGTGCGACAGGCCTGCTGCAGTACCCATGTGCCGAGCGGCTCGATCAACCCCAGCTCCTCTGCAATGGGGATGAACGTGGCCGGCGGGACCGGCTCACCATTCCGCTTCCACCGTACGAGCGACTCGAAACCGACACA